>JAISBF010000110.1 GCA_031266335.1 Verrucomicrobiales bacterium | reverse complement strand
CCGTCCAGCAAAGCCTGTGGTTCGCCCAGCAAAACAGCTTGTTAAAGCGCATGGGCGACTTGCGCTATGGAGCGCGGGCGTCCCGCCCGCTGGCGGACAAGGATGTCCGCGTTCCATACAACAGCCTCATCGAAAACCTCTGGCTCAGAAGCTACGGCCAACAACTCAACATCGGCAGCCAAGTAGCAGGCAAAGCCTACGAACAACTCATCTACGGCGTCGATCTCGGTACCGACCACAAGTTCACCATCAGCGCTGACAGTGACTTATATCTTGGCGTCTATGCCGGCTACGGCCGCAGCGACCTCGACTACCGCACCCCCGGCGCTGACGGTGAAATCAACAGTTACTACGGCGGCCTCTACGCCACTTGGCTCCACAGCAGCGGCTTCTACATCGACGCCACCTTCAAAGCCGCCAGTGTCAACAACGACTTGAAAGCCCCCTACGGCAGCACTCAACTCAAGGCCAGCTACAGCGACGTAAATATCGGTGGCAGCCTCGAAATCGGCAAGAAGTTCACCTTCAGCGATGCTTGGTTCATTGAGCCTCAGTTCCAAGTGAACTACCTCCACATCCTCACCGAAAATTACACCGCCGGCCCGATGACCATCAGCGCCCAAGACCTCGACGCCCTGCAACTCCGCCTCGGCAGCCTATTCGGCAGAACCATCAACCTCACCAACAGCGGCGCACTCCAGCCCTACATCAAGGTCAGCGGCGTCGAAACCATCAGCACCGGCGGCACCCTCAGAAACGGCTACCAACACACCCGCGCCAACACCGACGGCGCCCGTGCAGAACTCGGCGCCGGCCTCATCTGGCAACTCGACGCTGACAATCAACTCCACCTCGACTACGAAGCCTCCTTCGGCGACAAATACGACAAACCGTGGGGCCTAACCGCCGGCTACCGCCACCAGTTCTAAAAACAATTCGAACCACGAAGACACCAAGGCACGAAGGTTTGTTTAAAAAAAACAGCCTTCGTGTCTTGGTGTCTTGGTGGTTCATCAATAAAAAACCTCCGCGCCTCCGCGGTTAATTTTCGCTTACCAAAACACTTCGTGCCTTGGGGTCTTGCCGCCTGCTACGCAGAAAAGCCAAAGCCGCCAAGTATTTGGCGGCTTTGGCTTGTGGTTCAAGGTTATTTCAATTGCGCCAGCGCGAGTTTGCCGAGAAACTGCGAGGCGATGTCGGTGATGAGGGAGTTGATGCCCTCGGAGAGGTCGCCTTGCGCCACCAGCGTGTCGATGGTTTTCAATACGCTGTTGATGGCGGCGACGACGTCGGGGTTGAGCAGTTTCGGCTCCAACACGGTCGCTGACAGCGCGTCGGCCTGGCCGCTTGCCATGAAGTATTGCTCGGCGACTGCGTCCACGAGGTCGTCCACGCCCTCCTGCAGCCGGTCATACAGCAGGTGTTGCGCGTAATTGGTGGTTTTCCAATGGGCGAGTTTGGCCGAATATTTGAAGGCGATGAGTTTTTGCACGAGTGTTAACATGAGTTTTCTCCAGTTGAGGTTAAGTATCGATTGTACTATATCCCGCTGACGTTGACCATGCAAATTCAATGCGCGGCCAGCCAGTTGGGGCCGACGCCGATTTCCACCTCGATGGGCACGGGCAGCGGGATGGCGGTTTTCATTTGCTCCGCGATCAAGGCGCGGGCCGCGGCCTCCTCGGGCCGGTACAACTCGAACACCAGCTCGTCGTGCACCTGCAACAACAGGCGCGTCCGCCAGCCGCGCGCCGTCAGCGCCCGGTGAATGCCGGTCATGGCGATTTTAATCATGTCGGCGGCGCTGCCCTGGATGGGCATGTTGATGGCGTTGCGCTCGGCGGCGGCGCGGACGGTGGCGTTGGCCGAGTTGATGTCACGGATGTAACGACGGCGGCCGGTGACGGTCTCGACATAGCCGCTGGCGCGACAGGCGGTCAGCGTGCGCTCCATGTAAGCCTGGATGCCGCCGAATTGCTTGTTGTATTGCGCGATGATGTCCGCCGCCTCGCCGCGCGGGATGCCGAGGCGCTGCGCCAGGCCGAAGGCGGAGATGCCGTAGGCGATGCCGAAGTTGACCATTTTCGCGCGCCGCCGCATCTCCGGCGTGACGGCGCTGACGGTAACGCCGAACACCCGCGCCGCCGTCGCCGTATGCACGTCCTCGCCGTCGGCGAACGCGGCCAGCATCGCGGGGTCCTGGCTCAGCGCGGCGATGATGCGCAGCTCGATTTGCGAATAGTCGGCGCTGAGGATGAGCGTGTCCGCCAGGCGCGGGTCGGCGGTGAACGCCTTGCGGATTTCGCGGCCCAGCGCGGTGCGCACCGGAATGTTTTGCAGGTTCGGGTTGACCGAGGCCAGGCGGCCGGTGGTGGTGGTCACCTGGTGGTAAGTGGTATGCACGCGGCCGGTCTGCTTGGCAATCAGCGCGGGCAGCGCGTCCACGTAGGTGGACTTGAGCTTGGCCGCCGCGCGATAATCGAGCAGCTGCCCGACGATGGGATGGGCGCCGGCCAGCGCCTGCAAGACTTGCTCGTTCGTGGTGTACTGGCCGGTCTTGGTCTTTTTCGGCTGGTCCGCGATTTTCAATTCATCGAACAGCACCACGCCGAGCTGCCGCGGCGAGTTGAGATTGAATTCGTGCCCGGCGAGGCGGTGGATTTCCCGTGTCGTCCGGTCGATTTCCGCCGTCAGCTGCCCGGAAAAATTCTCCAGCGCGAGGATGTCCACGTACACGCCCGCGGCTTCCATCGCCGTCAGCGGCACCAGCAGCGGCATCTCGATGTCGTAAAACACGCGCTCCTGATTATGCGCCGCCAGCAGCGGGGCGAATTTGGCCCGCAGTTGCCAGGCCAGGTCGGCGTCCTCGGCGGCGTATTCGGCCAGCGCGTCCTTGTTCACCGTCAACATGCTTTGTTGCGCGCCGCCCCGCTCGCCGATCAGCGTCTCGATGGCGATGGGCGAATAGTGCAGATATATTTCCGCCAGCAAGTTGAGATTGTGCCGCTGCTCCGGCTCGATCAGCGCGTGGGCGATCATCGTGTCGAAAAACGGGCCGCTGACGGTGAGGCCGTGGGCGCATAACATGCCCAGGTCGAATTTCAGGTTATGGCCGATTTTTTCAATTTTATCGTCGGCAAACAGCGGCGCGAATTCCGCCAGGATGCCCTTGGCCTCGTCACGGTCAGCGGGCAGATGAATGAAGCACGCCTCGCCGGCGGCGCCGCAAAACGACAGGCCGAGCAGCACCGCCGCGCGCGGGTCGAGCGAGGAGGTCTCGGTGTCGAACGCGAACGCGCCGCCGGCGGCGAGCTGTCGCCGCCAGTGGGCGCGCCGGTCGGCACTGACCACGGACTCGTAGTGATGCGGCGTCTCCCCGGCGGTTTGGTAACGCGGCCGCTCCGGCGGCGGCGCGATGATCTCAACCACGGCGGCTTGTTTATTGGCTGGCTCGGCGGTCAGCGTGAACAGGTCGGCATCAGCCGACCCGGCCCGGCGCCGGACTTTGAACTGCTCGCCGAGCAGCCGCTTGCCGAGGGCGTTGAATTCAAGCTCGTCGAGCAGCCGCGCCAGCGCGGTCGCGTTTTTCTCGCGCCGCGCCAGGTCCGCCGGCGTCACCGTCAGCGGCGCCGCGCAATTGATGGTCGCCAGTTTTTTGCACAGGCGCGCCTGGTCGGCGTATTGAGCCAGCAAGTCTTTCGGCTTGCCTTTCAAATTGCTCGTGTTGGCCAGCAGGTTTTCGAGCGTGTCATATTCGGCGATGAGTCGCTGCGCCGTTTTCGGGCCGATGCCGGGGACGCCGGGAATGTTGTCGGCGCTGTCGCCCATCAGCGCCAGCGTGTCGATGACCTGCCCGGGACGGGTGATGCCCCACCTGGCGCAGACCTCGCCGACACCGAGGATTTGCGCCTCGGCGCCGCCTTTGGCGGGCTGGTAAATAAAGGTGCTGGCGTCAACCAACTGGCCGAAATCCTTGTCGCTGGTGACCATGTAAGTCTGAAACCCATCGTCAGCGGCACGGCGGGCGAGCGTGCCGATGAGGTCGTCGGCCTCATAGCCGTCCAGCATCAGCAGCGGGATGTTCATGGCTTGCAGCAACTCGATGGTTTTCGGGACGGCGACGCGCAAATCCTCCGGCATTTCCTCGCGCTGGGCCTTGTAAGCCGGGAACAGCGCGTGGCGCTCGGTTGGCGCGGCGGTGTCCAGGGCGACCGCCAGATGCGTGGGCTGCCGGTTGTTCAACAAGTCGAGCAGCGTGTTGGCGAACCCCATGACCGCGGAAGTATTCACTCCCTTGGAATTGATGACCGGCCGGGCGATGAAGGCGAAATGGGCGCGATACAACAGGGCCATGCCGTCGAGCAGGTAAAGCGTGCGGGACATGGTGGCCAGCCTAGGCAAAACACGCTGACTTTGAAGCATTATATTAACCGCGGAGGCGCGAAGTTTTTTTAGGTTTATTGGTTTTCTAGTTTTTTAGTTTTAAACCAAAAACAAAAAAACCTCCGCGTCTCCGCGCCTCTGCGGTTAATAAAACGTCGCGTCTTTGCGCCTTTGCGTTAATTTCTTCAACTATGTTTATGAGTTATGTGGTAGTAATATTGGGCGGCGGCCTTGGTTCCGCCCTGCGATTCGCTTTGTCCCACTGCCTCGCCGCGCGTTACGGCAACACGTTTCCGCTTGGTACTCTGGTCGTCAATGTCAGCGGCTGTATGTTAATCGGTTTCATCGCCGCCATCAGCGGGCCGGACGGGCGCGTGGCGCTGGGCACCCAGGTCCGGCAGTTCCTGATGATTGGCATCCTGGGCGGTTACACCACCTTTTCCTCATTCAGCCTGCATACCCTCGCGCTCGCCAGGGACGGCGCATGGTGGCTCGCCGGGTTGAACATCCTGCTGTCCGTCGCGCTGTGCCTCGCCGGGGTCTGGCTCGGCGCCGCTACCGCGCAATTCATCAATCATTGGAAATAACCGCGGAGACGCGAAGGCGCGGAGTTTTTTTAAAGGTTTCTAGTTTTTTGATTTATTGGTTTTCTAGTTTGAAACTAAAAAACTCCGCGTCTCCGCGTCTCCGCGGTTAATAAAACAAACTCATTACCGCCGTTCCACAAAGCCGATGACCGGCACGCTGAGGGTGCCTTCTTCCGGGGCGGCAAACCGGATTTGAATCGTGTGGTAAGTGCTGCCCAGGCGCGGGCCAGCCTGCCATTGCAGGTGCAAGGTCAACTTGCCGTCCCGCGCGGATTGCCGGAACTGGAACTGCTCGGAGTCAGGCACGGTGATTGACCGGACGACCATCTGGCCGGCAGGCGACTTCAATTGGATGTCCTTTTCCACCACGGCGCCGGCCTTGACCACGCCCAGATACAGCGCGGACGGACTGGTCTCCACCGCGCCTCGCACGCTGCCCAGTAACTTGATTTCCAAACGCTCGGCCTCCCGGCCGTTCACCTGCCCTTCGATTCGCAGGGTGCCGTGCTTTGGCCCCCACGGTAATTGCCGGGGCGCGAAACAAATCCGGCGCGTCATGGGCAGCGCCGGGTCACCGTCAGCTGACAGGGAAAAACCGGGGCCGGAAACCTTGATGCTTTTGATAACAACCGAATCGGCGGTTTTCGAGCTTACTTGAAGCAACCCGGACACCTGTTGACCGTTTGCGCAAGCCAGGGGTTCCGTCGGTCGCAACACATTCAGCGCCGCGTCCAAACGGGGCTTGGGCGGCAGTTGCCGCAGGGCCTGAAGCCTGGCCGGTCGGTGGATTTGCCGCCAAAGCCGGGCGGTTTTATGATCCGGCGCCCAACCCATGAGAACCTGTCGGTCAGCCGGATTTTCGCTCACGCGACCCGACTCCGGCTCAAGCCAAACGCCCTGGTCATCGTCAGCGCGCAACACCCCCGCGAAATAACTGCGCGCAAAATCCGCGCTTTTGTCGATGCCATGCCCGCTGTCTTTTTCATAAAGCAAACACCATTTGGCATTCTGTCCGCTGGTGTTGAGAAAAGCGTCCGCGACGGTTTTAATCCTGCCGCTGTCGTCGTGTTCCCCGGCAATTATGACGCCGGGAACTTGAAAACTCGCGGCTGACGGCGCCACGGCATAATGACCCGGCTTGATTGAAACGAACGCCCGCACCCGTGCCGGCTGCCATGCCGTGTAATGATAGACAAAGTGCGCCCCTTGCGAATGCCCGCACAGGAATAACGGCAATGTCTTGAATCGCGGCTGGCGCAATGTTGTGGAAAAATATGCCAGGGCCTTGTCCAAAGCCCTGCCGCTGCCACGGCTGGGAACGTCATACGACAAACCCTCGCCGCGATAATAAGCCCCGATTAGCGCCAAATCGTGTTCCGCCGCGAATGCCCGCCATGCCGGGTCGGTGGTCCAAGGCCGCCCGTCACCGTCAGTGCCGGGCAGTAGCACAACAATTCCCCCGGGACGAGCCGTTTGGTCGGGAACCCAGCAACGAAACGCCGCTTCCAGAAAATTATCCTCTGCCTCGGGCGTGACGGAAAAATCCAAAACTGCCGCCCTTGCGGTTCCCGCCAAAAGCAAGCCGCAATAAATGACGCCATACATGAGACCACGGCAGTTCATCGGGTTGGATTTTAATTATGGTATCTCCCATTGACCTTAGCAATGGCAATGTATTTACCGCGCCAGTCCATTGGCAGCCGCGCATAATGACGGTGTAAAAACTTCCCTCCTTCCTTCGCGCCTTTGCGGCTTCGTGACGGGAGTTGTTTTAGAACTGTAGGTGCCGTCGGTGACAAAGTTCACCGTGCCGTGGTTGGTCAGGCCAGTCAGCGTGGAGTTGCCGGTCAGGTCCAAGCGGCTGGTTGTGTCAATGCTGGCGGTCAACACGCCCTGACTCTCCCCGACTTGCTCCACCGCCAGCCGACCGGTCAAGGCGCTGTTGCCGCTGATGCTCACTTGCCCGTTGGCGCCACTGGCCACGTTGATGTCGCCGGCGGAGGTGCTGTTATTCAAATTCACTGTCGTGGAAATCAGCGGGCCGCTATCATTCGTCAATTGGCTGCCGTCGAAGGTTGCCGTGCCGCCGCCGAGCACTACCGCCGGTTCGTTGTTGCCGCCGCTGACGGTGTTGCCGTTGCACAGGTGAAAATGGATGGAGTAGTCGACGGCAAGAGATCAAGCAATGTTTATCTACTGCCTGATTTTTATAGTTAAGTCCTTTCCAGTAAAATTGAAATCGGCCTAATGTACCAATGCCTTGAGAATACACCTGACGGTAATTGTTTCCTGTTTGCGCGTAAGGGCATGCTCCCAGACTCGTAGCACCCGCCATCCGGCTTTGCGAAGTGTGTGGTTGACTTCCCGATCCCTCTCCTTATTACGTGTAATCTTGGCATCCCAAAATTTTGTATTGGTACTAGGGCAGCAAAAATGTTTCGGGCAACCATGCCAATAACAACCGTCCACAAACACAGCAACTTTTTGTTTGGGAAAAATGAAATCGGGTTTTCCAGGGAGCCTGGAATTTCTGCGCCAACCAGTGATGCCATGGACTTTGAATATCCCAATGAGGCGAAGTTCAGTTTTCTTATTCCCTTTGCCACGGATTCGAGACATTAATTGTGAGCGCGTAAGGCCAGAAAAAAGATTCTTTTTTGATTTCACAATTAATACTGTCACGCGGAATTAGGTTTAGTATTTTAGGTCCAATCTTGGCTCTCGATTAACAGTTTCACCGCTGCAAGATTTTTTTGGTGTTTGCGAATGTTATTCCTTATGCTTACACAATGGGTAGGAGTAATCTCGATTTCCTTTGCCTGTTTCCCCATGGTCCTGATTTTCTTTCTTCCGGTAGCCAACAACTCGGCTTTTTGATGGGCAAGCGCATTTCGAATACCAATAACTTCCTCGTCAAAGGTATTCAATATTTTCTTGCTAGCCTGAAGATTTTCCAACAAGGGAGACCTTGGGGCGGTTATGTTCAAATGACTTATTTTATCCTTTAAAATACCATTTAATATGCGATGTTTTTTCCCAAAATCCAAAAGCCCTTCGGCTTCAAGGATGCGCGCCGTAAAGAGCGATGCTTTCTCTTTAAAGCATAGGGCAAGTAATTCACCAATGGTATGTTCGAGTTCAATGGCGTCAGCAACAATCCATCCCCTGAGTATAGATAAATCGGAAAGTCGATTGATTTTAAGGTCAATCAATTCCTTGATGCGTTGAATTGCGTCATTTTTGTCTACAAAAAAGACCCCATCAGGGGGACGACTAAAGACGTTATTGTGAATACCTCCCTGAGAATAAAATATAATATCCTGATAATAACTCTGTTCTCGAATTTCCTGAATGATTTGATCACCGGTTTTTGCGCCGCGAAGTTTGTAATCCAGAATGATTAGTTCTATATCTTTTTTGCCTAGGTCATCAATGATTTTCTCGCCGTCCGCATGAAAATGTACCACAAGCGTAAAACCTTTCTTATCCAACCAATCCTCAAGCCTTTTTTTCAAAGGGTCCACCAGTGATTTTTTATCATCAATCCATAGAATAGGGAAGTCTGTTTTCATTTTTTACGGGGGAACATTAATATAAATTCAGTTCCTGTTTTTTTTTCTTCATTAACAATAATGGAACCACCCATCTCTGTAATTGTTTCCTTGATATGATGTAGTCCAAGTCCTGACCCGTCAGTGGTAGTGAATCCAATGTTGAATAAAAAGGAATAGTTACGACGAGGGATCCCAGTTCCATCATCGGCAAAGCTAATTACTAGCTTATCAGGGGTTACTTCAATAATGCTCACATCAATATTCCTGGTTTTATGCTTGCGGGAATTAGCGAGCAGGTTATCGAAGATAATACTGATGTCTATGGGAGCAAAACGGGTTTTAAAAGTCACCCCATCGGATTGGTGGTAATGAATAGGGATAATATTACGATAGGGATCGGCAACTATTCCCCCGTATATATTGAGCAAGTACTCTCGGATATATTCTATTAAGTCACTTGATATGTCTTCCTGCGCGGCAAGGTGGTTGGCTTGCGTCGCAAACCTACTTATGGAACCAATCTTTTTTGCAACCAAACTGATGCGTTCCAGCGAAGTCTTTAGTTCCTCGAGGCTAGGGTAAGTGCCCTCGCGTAATTGCGAGAGAAGATTATTAATGTGTTGCTCTATAGTTAACACATCCTGGCCAATGCTATGATGCAGGGCAAGCACGTGCTCCATATCCTTGGAAAGGATGGATTTTAAAAATATATTTTGTGTATCGAGTTTTTTCTCCCGGTATTGGGCTTCATGTGAGGCAATATAAGCACGTTTGGCGGCTTCTTCTGCCTTAAGGGCCTTTTCTTGTGCTTTTTTTGCTTCTGCTTCTGCTTTTTTTGCCTTTTTCCGCTCCCTAGCTTCTGCTGCCTCCGCGTCTGCCTTGGCCTTGGACAGTTTTATGAGTTGTTTTTCTGCCTTTGATATTTCCTGAATAATGACCGGGGAATTTTGCTGGGAAGCAATGCGTTTTAGATTTTTAAGTAGCGCCGTAACGCTTTCAACAGAACTATTTTCCAATATATTTAAAAAATCCTTATCATAATCGATACTGATAACCTGCTGGGAATCGGTTAATTTTTGTATGATATCAAAAATAGCTTTTTTAATCTCCTTGCCCGACATGGTTGTTTCATCAGGAAGTTCCCCTGTGTCAGTACCAAAACGAGCTAAATCAATAAAAAAACGTTCAAGGCGCTTAAGCGCAAAGTCAATTAGTAGATCACGTAAATTTGAAAATGCCTTATCCGCAAGCAGGCCACCATCGCGACTAGATGTTTCTTGAAATTGTGGATTTAATCCATTGATTTCTATTCTTCCTGATAAATCCCTAGTACCAAGGGTACGGAAAATCCCGTATTGATGTCGCCTGTCAATGCCTAGCTTATCGTCATTGGAATTACCAAAGGGGTGTATTCGAAATCCGTTTTTGTAGAGAAAAATCGAACCATAATCGGAGGCCCGAATGCCCATGTATTTGGTGAAAGTGTCTTTTGCTGATTTGTTTAGAGCAAACAAGACAATACGGATATCATGAAGTTCCTTATAATAAGGATTCTTTTCAACCATAGTATAGACACGCCTGCCACGATCCTTGAGCTCTGTTCGGATTGTTTTTCCGTCAGAAGACACGTCAAGCGATATTCTTACGGTCTTTAAATCAAGATTTTCAAATAGGAAATTTTTGATGGGCCCATTAACTAATTGCCAGCTTGCTGGTTTGTCGCCCTTGGCTTTGGCGTCATTTATGATTTTGTTGTCTTTCCCCAATTCTTCCTCGCAATGTAAGTTGATTTGAAAATTGGCGGCATCGTTTTCCTGGTTGGGATTGATTAGCCGTTCCAATGAACGTCGTAATCGTATTAGCTTATTTCTATCCCAGATAATTTCATCATTTTCTTTTCGTAACGATGATATTTCGAGGATTGTCCCATGTGATGCCTTGTAGGGAATGACGTTCATGGTTGAATATTCAGTGGGAATGTTTTGAAATTCTTTTTGAGGGTCTATTTCAAAACGATTCCAATGGATATCCAAAACGTGCCAAGGTTCATGTTGCCCCTTTTTTCTCGAATATAGACGAAGTTTTTCACCAAGCTTATCACATGAAAAGCGTCCTATTCCCTTGGCTCCTGCATAAATTCGCCTGGGAGTAATTTTATCTCGATAATCTAATTGTTCCTTTTTGGCGGAATAAGCCACAAACAGCCATTTGTTTTCTATGTCATCTATATCCATTCCGTCACCATCATCCTTAATGATAATTTTACTCCTGGGTGTGGTTAGGCATTCAAAGAAAATATCAACCTTTTTGGCATGGGCATCAAAACTATTCTTGACAATTTCAAATACTGCGATAAAATCATCGGTGATAAGATCCTTGCCGATTATATTTTTTAATGCAGAACTTACTTTGAATAGAACGTCAGACATGGTGAAGAATTCTTTTTATTGCTAACCCAATTTGCTCTGCAAAAAGGGGTGGAACTGCATTGCCTACCTGGGTGTAGCGTGGAGTTTCGTGAAGGCGACGATTGCCTCCCGTGGTGTAGGGCCCCTTAAATTCGTACCAGTCAGGAAATGTTTGCAAGCGCGCACATTCGCGAACTGTCATGACCCTGGGTTCAGAATAATGAATGAAATCATCCGGAATTGTCGTGATGGTTGGCGTTGGTTGATTAGGGTCTAGCACCTTGGCACTGCGCTTCTTTAGGCCATAATGTAAGCGTTCGTCGCCTGCAATGGTCTTATTGCGGGGAGCCTTGGCAAGCATTTTCCTAAAGACCTTGATTGAATCCTTGGTATGATTGACAAATCGATGACTATCTGGGGCATGGCGAGCATGATTATGCCGGATGTAACGCTGAAACTTGGTTGTCGGTTGTCGTGTGACGCCTGAAAAGAAGCGAGGACTGTCCGAACAATCGATCAAGCCATGTCTTTCTTCAAGGTCAGAAAGGGCAGACTTGGCGGTATTGCGTTGGAGCATTCCCTTTTCAGCTAAAAAACTGGTTCGCTGCCCGTCAAGCATGGCAAATATGGAATCTGCCAAGCTTTCCAGAGTAGCAATAACAATGTAACGATGGCGTTGCTGGGGAACACCATAGTCTGACATGTTGATGATTTTCCCCTCGGCGTCTTTGTAGCCCAATTCTTGCAAGTGGTGGATTACTTGGTTGGAATACGCTTCTTCTTCACCCTCGGAGTTGGCCTCAAATTTCATGGTAAAGCCGCGCACATTCTCGAACACAATGGCTCGTGGACGAATTAATTCAACGACCTTGAGATAAGAGAAAATCAATTTGTTGCGTTGGTCTGCTTCCCTGCGTCGACCAGCCATTGAAAATCCCTGGCATGGAGGCCCCCCGGCGATCAAGTCCACGGTACCACGGAGTTTGGAAAGTTCCTCGGCTTTTGTAGCGAGTAATTCCTTGATGTCCCAATGGCTCGTGGAAAGCCATGCTGGCCAATCAAAATGATTTTTTTTGTCCATGAGATTGCTTTTTAAGGTAAGAAACGCGGAGGGATTACGTTCAATGGCAAAGAACCCTTGCCAGCCTGCCATGTGAAAGCCCGTGCTTAATCCCCCACATCCCGCAAACAAATCAACATAAACGGGTTTTTGACCGTTGCGAACAACTAAATCAGGCTTGACTTTGACTATCATGATAGTTCCTGTGAGGGTTTGCAAGGTTACATGCTAGGTGGGTAATCAATAATAGACAACGAAATTTTTTTAACAAAAAGAGCTCCAAGCATTACCCCGCCCATTTCCATGTTTGATTGAACATGCGCCGGTGCAATTCCAGCAAAAAACTCGGCGTCGCCACCGGCACGATTTTTTTACGCTTCCGCAACCACAATCTCGCGGCGAGAATGTTCTGTTGCTCAAACTCGTTCAACTGCGCCTTGTTGGTGATGAACGCCGGAATTAACGCCTCCTACTCCGCCACCGTCAGCGGCGTGTTGCCATCGTCGTGGCCAAAAGTCAGCGCCATAATTGCCTCGGATTTTTTAATAGGTGATCTTGCAAACGTTGTCGCTGGTCAGTCTCAGCGAATGAATTGACGGATTGATTTTCCAAACTCATGGTTTGCGCAACCGGTCGCAACAAGGCGCGCGCTTTTTCCCCGGTTTGAACTTCGAGCATACGGGTTAAAGTGGACTTGGGAATCACCGCATACACCAGCACACAATCCATGCCCTCGGCGACTTTTTGCATGGTTTTAAGGCTGACCGTGCGGCCACCTCGGCTTGTTCCATGCCGGCCAAGGTCGCCGGTTTAACCCCGATTTTTTTCGCCAGATAAGTGCGCGGCATCCCAAGGCTTTGGCGTACGGCTTTCAGTCAGCTACCATGCGGAATCGCGGTTTGCCGCAACGGTTTCAGGCGGTTTAACGCAATCTGCATATGTTCCAGTGCCAAAGATTGAAATTCGGTACTCACGGCAAAAACGATAGCTTATAGGCTAATGTTTATCGAGATGTTTTAGGTTATAACCTATCATCTAACAAATCCCCTTCGCGTCTTCGTGGCCGGAGTTTTTAAAACTGATAACGATAGCCGGCGTTGATGCTCCAGGGTTGGTCGTAGTGGGGGCCGAAGCGGTATTCGTAGTCGAGGTGGAGCTGGTTGTTGATGTCCAACTGCCAGATTAGGCCGGCGCCGAGGGCGGCGCCGGGGCCGTCGAAGTTCGGACGCCAGTTGCCGTCGTCGGTGGTGACGCGGCCGCCGGTGCTGAGTTGCTCGAGGCCGCTGGCTTTGACGTAGGGTTGCAAGGCCGACCTTTCGCCCAGGCGCACGGTGCGGCCGAGGATGACGCCGGCGCGGAGTTGGACGACGTTTTTGTCGTCCTGGTGGACGGCGAAACGGTTGTCGGCGCCGGTGGTGTAGTCGGTGCCGAGGAAGCGGGCGTAGCTGGCTTGCAGTTGCGGCTCGGCGAACCAGCCGTCGGCGAACTGGAATTGGCGGCCCGCTTCCACGCTCACGCCGGCGGTCCAGTTTTTGTATTTGCCGTCGGTCTGGTTGCCGCTGGCGTCGTAGGCCTTGAAGTCGCTGTCGTAACGCTCGGCTTTCAGCACCGCGTCGGCGTACCAGCCGGTGTCGTGCAGCCACGTCGTGTACAGGCCGGCATGATAGGAGACGCCGAGGCCGTGGCCGCCGTGGGAGCGCAGGTCGAGTTCGGTCCGGCCGTAGCCGGCGAACCCGCCGCTGACCATGACGCTGCGCTCGTTCAGCGCCCAAATTTTATCCGCGCCCACGTCCCGGCCGCTGTCGGTGATGGTGAACCGGCGGCCGCTGACGGCGGCGCCGACGTCGGTCTGCGCGTCGGCCTCGCGCACCCACACGTCCCAGGCGTGGTCGGCGCCGAGGTTGCGCTGGATGCTGAGGACGCGGCCCAGACGCAGCTCGCCCATGCGCTGCACCAGGGTGCTGTTGTTGAACCACGTCAACTCGCGCATGGCGGCGCTGGCCAGGATGCCGTGCTTGGCGTCGCTGTTTTCGCCGCCGCTCAGCACCAGGAACCATTCGTTGAGATGCCCGCCGGACAAATCGCCGAGTTGCAGTTTGGCGACGCGCGTGCCGATGTCGGTCTCGCCGTGGAAGGTCGCGTCGCTGAGGCTGGGGTCGATGCCGAACATCGGCAATTCCAGGCGGGTGACGATGATGTCACGGTCGGCCTCGGTGCGTTTGATGATGACTTGGTGGTCGCCGCTGGCCGCGCCGGTGACGGTCACATAGTCGGTGGCGAGTTCCGCGACGCTGACGTTCATGCTGAAGGTGCCGTTGCCGGTCAGGTTGCCCAGGGTCAGCGTCTTGTCGTAGCGGCCGTCGGTGACGAACTCCACCATGCCGTTGTTGGTCAGGCCGGTTAGCGTGGAGTTGCCGGTCAGGTTCAACCGGCTGGTCGTGTCAATGACGACCGCCACGCCGTCCGCGCGGCCGGTCAGGGCGCTGTTGCCGCTGAGGCTCACTTGCCCGCTGGCGACGTTGGCCGCGTTGATGTCGCCGGCGGCGGTGCTGTTGTTCAAGTTCACCGTCAGCGCGCCTTGTTCCACCCGTATCAGGCTCGCGCCGGGCGACGTGGCGCTGACGGTCAGGTTGTTCAAGTTCACCGTCGCGTTCGCCGTCGCGGAAATCAGCGCGCCGCCGGCATTCGTCAATTTACTGCCGTTGAACGTCGCCGTGCCGCCGGTGAGCACTACCGCCGGTTCGTTGCCGCCGCTGACGGTGGCGTTGGCGCCGAGTTTCAGCTCGCCGCCGTCAACTTGCACCTGCGTCAGCGCGGCGGTCGCGGCGTCAGCGTCGAGTTGCGCGGCGCCGGTCTTGACCAACGCGCCGCCGTTGAGCGTGCCGGTGAAGACGGTGTTCGTGGTGCTGGTCACGGTCAGCGTGGCGTCGGCGAAGTTCGCCAAGCCCGCGCCGCTCAGGTTGTTCACTTGCGCGTCGTGGCCGTTGAGGTCGAGCGCCGCGCCGACGGTGATGGTCAACGCGCTGCTGGCGGCGAACAGCGGGTTGTCGGTGGCGACCTTCAGCGTGCCGCCGGCCAGCTTGGTGGCACCGGTGTAATTGTTAGAGCCGGTCAGCGTCAGCGTGCCGCTGTGGGCGTTGAACTCCACGTTGCCAGTGCCGGTGATGGCCGCGCCGAAGGTCGAGTAGGTCGCGCCGGTGGTGTCCAGCACCAGGTCGCTGTTCGTCCGCAACTCCTGCAACAGGTAGCCCACATACCGGCCGGCGCCGGCCGGGTGCTCGTCGCCGCTGCTGGTGACGGCGCTGTAGTTATACGTCGCGCCGACGTCGGCGTGGCCGTGGCCGTCGTTGATGGTGTAGGTCTGGCTCTGCGGCGTGGTGCCGTCCAGCGTCAGCTTCAGTTGCACGCCGGCCTCGTCCACGCTGGTCGCGGCGACGATCTGGATGCCGTTGGTGTCGTTGGCCTGGTCAATCAGGTTGCCGGTCGGCGCCGGCGGCGGCTCGGGCAAGTCCGCGCGGTCGAGGTTGACCACGGTATTGGTGCCGCTGGCGACTGACAGGTGGTTGACCGTCAGCGTGGCGACCTCGGTCGGCGAGGACATGACGGTGTTGAAGGTGCCGCCGTGCAGGGTCAGGTTGCCGACGACCAGACCGCCGGCGGTGCCGAGGGTGACGATGCCGCCGTCCAGCGTCAGCGTGGCGTTGGCGAGAGCGGTCATGTTCGCGCTGGTGGTGTCGCTGATATAGTAACTGCCGCTGGTCAACAACAGCGAGCCGGCGAAGGCGCTGCCGGTGTCATTGCCGAAGGCGAAGGCGTTGGTGGATGAATCCAAACTCACCACCAACGCGCCGCTGCCGGTGAGGGCGTGGTTGAAGTTCCACGCGCTGCCGGTCAGGGTCAGCGCGCCGTTGGCGGCCAAATCCACCGCGCCGGCGGCGCCGAGATTTTCCGCCGCGCCGACGGTGCCGCTGCCGGTGATATTCCACGTGCCGGTGAAGGCGGTGTTGGTGCCGCTGACGGTGATGCCGGTGCCGCGAACCTCGGTAAGGCCGTCGCCGGTGATGGCGTTGGCGAAGGCGGCGTTGGTGAAGGACAAGACCAGCGATGCGGGGGACGTAGGTGACGCCGGGGACGCAAGGGACACCGGGGACGCGCCGAGGGCAGAGGCGTTGGCGGCGACCAGGGTGCCGCTGGTGATGACACTGCCGCCGCGGTAGTTGTTGCTGCCGGTGAGGGTGACGGTGCTGGCGTCTGCCTTCACCAACGCGCCGGCGCCGGTGATGAAGTTGCCGACGGCGTAGCTGCCGCTGCCGCCCAGTGTCAGCGTGCCGGTGGCGCTGACCGTGCCGCTGCCGAGGCTGACGCCGCTGACGGCGGTCAAGTCACTGCCGGCGCCGATGGTCCACGTGCCGCTGAAGGCGGTGTTGGTGCCGCCAAGCGTGACCTTGGAACCATTGTCAATGCCCACGTGGCCGGTGCCGCTGATAGTGTTGAAGTTGGTGCCGGTGAGACTGCCGGGGATGCTGCTGATGAAATTCAGCGTGCCGCCAACGCTGACCGTGCCGGTGCCGAGCGAGTCGGCGTTGTACACCTGAACCGACGCGGGCTGGTCAATGGTGACGGTGACCGCGAGCGTGTTGCTGCCGATGACGGTCAGCATATCGTTTTGCACAATGAGCGCGCCGCTGCCGCTGAGCGAATTGGCGCCAACGCTGTTGCTGGCACCGTTGCTGCCGGTGATGGTCAGCGTGCCGCCGTTGAAGTTCAACACGCCGCTGCTGTCCAAGCTGCCGACGATTTCCGCGTGGCCGGCCAAGTCCACGGTCGCGGTCGTGGCAACGTGCAATTGCGCCGTCTCGCCCAGCGCGCGGCTGGTGCCGCTGACCAGCGTGCCGCTGTACACATAGGTCGTGCCGCTGTAGCTGTTGCTGCCGTTCAGGTAGATGGCGTCGGTGGCGGCGATGGTCAGGTTGCCGCTGCCGCTGACGATGGCGTGCAATTCGTTGCCGCCGCCCAGCACCGCGTTGGTGATGTCGCGGTCGAGCACCGTGGTCTGGCCGGCCAGCAAGTCCAGCGCCAGCAGGTCGTAGCCCAGATACAGGCCGCTGTTGCTGGTCGTCGCGCTGAAATCATACGTGCCCTGCGCGGTCGTCGCGCTGTTTTGCACGATGGCCTTGGTGGTCGAGTTGGTCAGCCGCGCGCCGGTCTCGTCGCGCAGATACTCGCTGCCAATCACGCCCGCCGTGCCCTCCAGCGTGGTGCTGAAGATGAGCTGGACGGGCTGTTTCTCGTCCTGCTGCAACAGCGGCAACTCGCGGTTGAAGCTGCCGGTGTCCACCACGATATACGTGCTGCCGCTGAGCTTCAGCGTGTCGGTGACGATGACGCCGCTCGCCGCGGTGCCGCTGGCGGCAATGGCGAATTGCACGGTGCCGCTGTCGAGCGTCAGGTTGCCGACGTTCCGCGTGCCGCTGCCGACGACGGTGTGGTTCCCCTCGCCCACGGTCAGCGTGGCGTCGCCGAGCGCCAGCGTGTTGTCATCGTCGAGCGTGAACTCGTTGTGTTCCAACACCACGTTGCCGGTGAAGCCGCCGCCGGTGTCGGGGCCGAAGTTGAACGCGCCGCTGTTGCTCACCGTCAGCGTGCCGCCGCCGACCAGTTCGGGGTTGAAGACGAACTCGTCGGTGCCGGTCAGCGCCACTGACAAATCGCCGCCGATGTTCACCAGCCCGGCGTCGCCGAGATTTTCCGGCGCGGTCATGGTGCCGCTGCCGGCGACGTTCCACGTGCCGGTGAAATCAGTGTTGGTGCCGCCGATGGTGATGCCGCTGCCGCTGACGGTGGCCTCGCCGTCGCCGCCCAGGTCGTTGGCGAAGGTGGCGTCGTCGAAGGACAAGACCAGCGACGACGAGACGACCACGTCCGACGCGCCGAGCGCGGTGGAATTTGACGCGATGACCGCGCCGCTGTCGATGGTGGTGGTGCCGCTGTAGCTGTTCGTGCCGGTCAACTCCAGCGTCGTGCTGGCGCTGACGACCACATGGCCGGTGCCGGTGATGGCCGCCGTGAAGTCGTCGCCCGCCGCCGTCGTGCTGGTCAGCGTCAGCGTGGCGTCGGTCACCAAATCGAGTTGCGTCAGCCGGTCGGCCAGATACAACCCGTCGCCCGCCGCGCCGGTGCCGCTCAACGTCGCCGTGTAATGCCCGATGGCGACGGCACTGCCGCTCTGCGTGACGGTGCCGCTGACGGTGCTGAACGCGATGCCGTCGGTGCCGGTCAGCGTCAGCGCGCCCGCCTCGCCGACCCGCGCCGCCGCGTTGACCAACAACATTTGCACGCCGTCGTCCTGCTGCACCAGCGGCGCGGTGTTGTTGGCGAGCAACGCGCCATCGACCCGCACCGTGCCGGAGGCCAGCGTCAGCGTGCCGGTGTCAAGCCAGCTCGCCGCGCGCGTGGAGCTGTTGGCGATGTCGAACTGCGCCGCGCCGCCGTTGAAGGTGAAGTTGCCCACGCGGTTGCTGCCGCTGCCGACGGTCAGCAAGTTGCCGCTGCCGCTGACCACGCTGGCGTTGGCGAACTGCCCGCCGGTCAGGGTGTAAGCGCCGGTCAGCAAATTCGCGGTGCCGGTGAATAATTGACTATTGTCTATTGAAAATTGATTGTCGGCGGCGCTGAGGTTCACCTCTAACAAACCGCTGCCGGCGAGCGCGTTGGTTAGCGCGAAATTGGCGCTCGCGGTCGGCGACACATACACCGCCGCGCCGGCGGCCACGGTCAGCGTGCCGGTGCCCAGCGCGTCGGCGCGGCGCGTCACCAGCGCGCCGCCCTGCACGTCCGCCCCGCCGCTGAAGCTGTTGCTGGCGCTGAGGATGAAGGTACCGCTGTTGCCGGCGGTGACGGTCAGCGTCCGGCCGTTCCAACCGCCCGCGACGCTGCCGGTGTCGGCGAGGGTCACGTCGATATCGAAGGTCTTGCCGCTGCCGAGGGTGAAGTCGCCGGTGCCGCGCGTGCCGCTGGCGTACCACGCGAGTTGCGTGCCGAGCACGTAATCGAGGTAAGCGCCCTGGCCGGCGTCGTAGTTGGATTTATAGGCGTCGAACACCAGGAAGTCGTACTCGCTGGCGGCGGTGATGACCGACTGCGCGCCGAAGGTGCCGCTGATGCCGTGTTCGGTGGCGATGAGCGTTTGCGCGTTGGCGGCCAGGCCGCTGGCGCTGCCGCTGAACGCCGCCGTGCCGTCCACAAACACCGTCAGCGTGCCGCTGGCGAGGGTCGCGCTATCGGCGGTGATGAACGCGCCGCGCGTGCCGGTGACGGTCAGCGTCAGCGCGGAGTTGGCGGTGGTTTGCGCATAGACGCCGCCGACGCTGACCGAGCCGCTGCCGCTGATGGTCAGCGCGGCGGTGGCGTCGGCATCGCCGCCGACGGTCAGGTCGCCGCCGAGGTCGAGCAGCGCGGTGCCGCCGACGCTGACCGTGCCGAACGCGCCGCCGGCGCTGCCGATGACGGCGTTGCCGCCGCTGACGCTGCCGCTGTTGGCGAGGTCCAGCCAGCCCGTGCCGCTGGCGCCGACGGTGAGGTCGCTGGCGCCGAGATTCCAGTAGCCGAAGTTGCCGACGCTGACGCTGCCCGTGGCGGTGGCGGCGTTGCCAATGACGCCGGCGGCGCTGGCGACATGGCCGCTGCCGGTGACAGCCAGCGTGCCGTTGCCGCTGCCGCCGACGGTCAGGGCGTTGGTGACGGTCAGCGCGCTCGTGTCGCTGACGGTGATGCTGCCGCTGCCGCTGTCGGCGAGGCCGATGGTGGCGCTGCCGGCGCTGACGCTGCCGCTCTCGCTGATGCCCAAGGTGCCGTTGCCGCTGCCGCCGACGGTCAGGGCGGTGGTGACGGTCAGCGCGCTCGTGTCGCTGACCGTGACGCTGCCGCTGCCGCTGTCGGCGAGGCCGATGGTGACATTGCCGGCGTTGACGCTGCCGCTGGCGGTGACGCTCAGGTAGCCGGTGCCGTTGTAGCCGACATAGAGGTCGCCGCTGTTATTCCACCAACCGCCCGCGTTGACGCTGACGCTGCCGGTGGCGTAGGTGCCGTAGCCGAGGTAGCCGCTGGCGTTGCTGACGCTGCCGCTGATGGCGAGGTAGCCGGTGCCGGTGTTGCCGACGGTGAGGTTGCCGGTGTTGTTCCACCAACCGCCCGCGTTGACGCTGACGCTGCCGGTGGCGTAGGTGCCGTGGCCGATGTAGCCGCTGGCGTTGCTGACGCTGCCGCTGATGGCGAGGTAGCCGGCGCCGTCGCGTCCGACGAAGAGGTAGCTGGTGTTGTTCCACCAACCGCCCGCGCCGACGCTGACGCTGCCGGTGGCGTAGGTGCCGTAGCCGAGGTAGCCGATGTAGCTTTGGACGGAGCCGCTGCCGTTGATGGTCAGGTAGCCGGTGCCGCTGTCGCCGACGGTGAGGTTGTTGGCAATGCCCCAATAACCGGTGCCGCTGACGGTGACGGTCGGGGCGATGGTGGTGTCGGCGGCGCTGTCGATGACGCCGCGCGCGTTGCTGCCGGTCCAGTTGGTGATGAGCAAGTCGCCGCCGTTCACCGTCGTGGTGCCGGTGTAGGTGTTGCTCGCGCTGAGGATGAGGGTGCCGCTGTTGCTGCTCGTGACGGTCAGCGATTTGCCGTCCCAACCGCTCGCGTATTCGGTCGCGGTGCCGAGGCCCATTGTGTCGCTGAGGGTGATGTTCACGTTGAAGCTGGTGCCGCTGGCGACGCTGAAGTTGCCGCCGCCGTTGACCGCGTCGCCAAGCCACGCGAGGTTCACGCCGGCGACGTATTTGGTGTCGCCGTCGGTCTTGTAGATGCCGCCGTACAAATAATCCGGCAAGCCGCTGCCGCTGAAGCCGGTCAGGGTTGCCGTCGCGAACACGCCGCTGATGGTGCCGCCGTTGGTCGCGCTGATGAGGACTTGCTGGCCGCTGTTCTGGACGCTTTGCGCGTCGGCGAAGGCGGTGCCGCTGCTGAAGCCGCCGACGCTGATGGTGCCGCCGACCGTCGCGCTGGCGGCGGTGATGAAGGCGTCGCTGGTGCCGCGCGATTCCACGGTCAGCGTCAGCGTGGAGTCGGCGTTTTGCGCGTAAGTGCCGCCGACCGTGACCACGCCGCTGCCGCTGATGGCGAGGCTGCCGCTGCCCAAGTTGCCGAGGGTGAAGTTGCCCGTCGCGCTGAC
>JAISBF010000096.1 GCA_031266335.1 Verrucomicrobiales bacterium | reverse complement strand
TGGTGCGCCCGCCAAACGCCCGCGCTGACGGTGAGTCAGTCGCTGACCATGACCGCCGACAAGCGCTGGCTGCGCGACCGCGTGACGCGCGTGTTGTTCCCCGCGCAAATCCCCAAGGGTCGCGTGAACTGGCCGCTCGCCGCCGGCATCGCGCTGACCGTGGCGGCGGCGTTCGCCGCGCTGACCGTCAGCGTGCGGTTCACCGTGAAGAAACTCACTGACCGCGAGCGGGTTGACGCCATCGTTGAGGCTGCGCGGGAGCAAGGTGACCCCATGCCGTTTGAAGTTTACGACGAAACTCAAAAAATCCGTGTCAGCGGCTCGTTCATCACACCGGATGGCCGTGACGTCGGTTGGTATAACCTTGGCGTTAAATCGGCTGCCAACGGGTCAACATACAGTATATTTCAGAGCGACCCCGGCAAGGAGTTTTCAGTTACCGTCCCGCGCGGGCGGCTGACACTCATGGCGTGGGCGGAAGGTTACGCGCCGGTCAATACAGACGTGATTTATCCCGCGCCAGACCAAACCAAGCTTGAAAATTTGACGCTGACGCCGACCAAGGGATTTGCGGGAATAGTACAATTAATTGACGAGCAGGGCAGGGCGGTGGCCGGCGTGCAATGCAAACTCAGATACAGCCGACGTGACGATTTTAGCTTGGCGTTTCCACAGGAATTGGAGAGCGACAGCGACGGGCGGGTGATTTTTCATAATGTCGAAGATTCTGCCAATTATGAGCTGGAATTTTTTAAGTCCGGATTCCAGTGGATGACCGTCAGCGGGCAACGCTTCGTTGACGGACAGTCGCTGACCGTCAGGCTGTCCACGGCCCGTGTTATCAGTGGCACGGTCAGCGACGCGGAAACCGGACGCCCCATCGTCGGCGCGTCGATTGCCGCCAGTCGTGTCAATGACCGCTGGCAGCAACAGCCGCTCGCGGTGAGTGACAGCGATGGTCGGCTGGCCATCAACACATTGGGAGACGAGGCGGCGTACCGGCTTGAATTTTCCGCCGAGGGATACCGGTCGGTTGAGTTGCCGCTGGAGCGCGGCCAGACCAGCGTCAGCGTCGCTTTGTCCAAGGGTTTCACCGTCAGCGGAGTCATCACTAATTTGCAAATGATTGGTGATAATCAGTCGCGCGAAATCATCCTGTTGTACACGTATGACACGCCGGAATCAAAAGACCGGCGCACCTTGAGGACCTTGTTATCACCCGCTGACGGTCAGGCGCGGTTTAAGTTGATGAACATTCCGGCGGGACGGTTGAGATTGCAAATCGGCAACAGTTTCACGCTGCTCGACGTGGCCGGCGACGTGAAGGATTTTGTGTGGGATTTTTCAATATCGCCGCCGACGGGCGTGGGGCAATCGGTCACCATCAGCGTCCTGACTGACGCGCCGGATGTCAAGCCCAACGGCACGCTGAATGTCCAGTCGCATTGGTACGACGAAGCCGGTCAGTCAGCGGCGACTTGGAGCAGGCCGGTCTCCTTGCGCGATGGCGTGGCGCGGGTCAATTTGCCAACGCCCAACGAACTCACCGTCAGCGCCGACAACATTGCCGGATTTTATTTTGACAAGCAGGTTTTCAAAATTAGCGGCGAGCCGGACTCGCTGACGGTCAGCGTGCACGCCAAACCCGCCGGCGCGATTTACGGCAAAACGTTTAACGCTGACGGCGAGCTTTATCTGCCGGAATGGAAATATATATTATACCCCAAGTATCCGCAGTCGCGCGCTGACGGTGGTGGCGTCGAGCAGGTTGTAATGCGAAAGGTGTTGCCTTACGCCGGCGAGCCGGGCGTCCGTGACCCAAACGGTAAAACTAACTTCAGCGCTGCCGTGTTGCCTTACACTGGCGAGCCGGGCGTCCGCGACGGGAATTTCATGGTTGGCTCGCTGCCGTTCGACACGCCATGCCGGATTTTGGCGCAGGATAAATTCAATTACACGTTGTCCGAGCTGCTAACGGTGACTGCGAGCCAGCCGATACAGCGCGTCGAGTTGCGGCGCAAACAGGGCGTGGATTTCACCGGCAAAATTATCGCCGCCGACGGTGAGATGCCGGTGAATTTTATTTTTAATTTTATGCTGGACGGCAGTTCGGCTGGCAACAATCGGGTGGTTCCCGTGGCCGCTGACGGTGGCTTTGTCGTTCCCGACGTGAATTTTGACATCGAGGGTTATTATCAGTTAAATTTTGGAAGTAATGTTTTTGTGAAGATTAACAAGAAATCCCCGCAGCCGCTGATAGTCAACTTGCGCGACAAGGCCGACCGTCAGCGGCGGTGAAATTTACCCAGGTAAAACATCACCGCCAGCGCGATGAGGGCGAGGGAAAGGAGTTGCCCTTGCGTGACGCAGCCCCAGTAGTAGCCGATGTGCGGGTCGGGTTCGCGGAAACATTCGGCGATGATGCGGAACCCCGCGTAGCCGATGAAGAACACCGTCAGTGGCACGCCCGTCGCCGCCTTGCGGTAACGCAGCGCCAGCATGATGACCAACAGCGCCGCGCCTTCCAGCAGCGCCTCGTACAGTTGCGAGGGGTGGCGCGGCTGACCGTCGGCGGCGGGGAAAATCACCGCCCACGGCACCGTCGCCGGGCGGCCCCAGAGTTCGCCGTTGATGAAGTTGGCGAGGCGGCCGCAGAACAACCCGACGGGCGCGACGGTGACAATGTTGTCGGCCAGTTGCCAAAAACTCACCCGCTGGCGATGGGCAAACCACGCCGCCGCGACGACCACGCCGATGATGCCGCCGTGACTGGCCATGCCGCTGATGCCGCCCTCGCGCCAGAAGGCGATGATGGAGAGCGGGTCGCTGACGGTGCGGTGGAAATCGTACAACAGGCAATAGCCGAGCCGGCCGCCGATGAGCGTGCCGGCGATGACCCAGGTCAGCAAGTCGGCGGTTTGCTC
>JAISBF010000047.1 GCA_031266335.1 Verrucomicrobiales bacterium | reverse complement strand
AAACGGTGGTGGAAAAAGAGAGTTGCTGGATGAGGTCGGGGTCGAGTTTGTAGATGTTGGAGAAGCGCGGCAACTCGGTCTTGAAGTTGAGGAGCCAGAGGAAGGCTTGGTCTTCGTTGGCAGGCAAGTAGTTGCGGGTGAGGGATTTAATGAATTGGGTGGACATGGTTGGATTCCTTTAGTTGTTGGTTGATATGGGGTTGAAAGGGGTAAAAACGGGTTCAGAGAGGTCTTCTCTGTTAACAGAGACGTCTTCTCTGACGACGGAGAAGACCTCTCTGTTGGTGGATTTGGTCAATCCGTGACGGGGGTTGACAGCCGCATGGGGAATGAAGCGGGTAAACTTTGGCCGGAAATTTAACTCAAGAGCGAGGGAGCGAGGGAGCGAGGGAGCGAGGGTACTCTACCCGCCCGGCTGCCACGTTGTCAAGCTCGATAATCATGGGGCGTAAATTAATGCGTTGTTGGAGAGTGTCAAGGGGGAAGTTTAAAAGTTTTTAAGTGGCGCGCGCGGTCCACAGCTTGGCGTACACTCCGCCTTGGGCGAGGAGTTCGGGGCCGGTGCCGCTTTCCACTACCCGGCCGTGCGCCATGACGTGAATCCGGTCAACGTCATGGATGGTGGCGAGGCGGTGGGTCACGATCAGCGTGGTGGGGCGTTGCATCAATGATTTCAGGGTCACCATCAGCGCCGCCTCGGTTTGCAAATCAAGCGCGCTGGTGGGTTCGTCGAGCAGCAGAATCGGGCTGTGGCGCAGGAAGGCGCGGGCGATGCCGATGCGCTGACGCTGGCCGCCGCTGAGCCTGACGCCCCGCTCGCCGACCTGGGTGTCGTAACCTTGCGGCAGTTGCGCGATGAATTCGTGGGCTTGCGCGGCCTGGGCGGCGGCGATGACTTGCGGCATGGTGGCGCCGGGACAGCCGTAGGCGATGTTCTCCGCCACGCTGTTGTTGAGCAGCAGGGTTTCCTGCAAGACCATCGAAATCCGGTTGCGCAGGGAATTTTTTTTCACCGTCCGGAGGTCCTGGCCGTCAATCAACACCCGCCCGGCCAGCGGGTCGTAAAACCGCGTCACTAACGATAAAATCGTGGTCTTGCCCGCGCCGGTGCCGCCGACGATGGCCACGGTCTGGCCCGGTGCCACCGTCAGCGTCAGGTCTTGCAGGATTTTCCGGTCGGGGGTGTAGCCGAACGTCACGTGTTGAAACTCGATTTTCCCGCCGCTGACGGTGAGCGGCGCGGCGCGCGGCAGGTCCCGCACCTCATTGTCAGCGTCGAGCACCTCGAACACCCGTTGCGCGCCGGCCGCCGCGCCTTCCAGCGACCAGGCGGTGTAGCTGAGTTGTTCGAGCGGCTGGTACAGCATCAGCAAGTAACTCATGAAAATCCACAGGTCGCCGATTTCCATGCGCGCCGCCTGCACTTCCCTGGCGCCGAAATACAACAACAGCGCCAGGCCCAGCGCCGTGACCGCGCCCACCGCCATGGTGCTCACCACGCTGGTGCGGGTGAGCCGGCGGTTGGCGTTCATGGATTGCCGGCAATCTTCCTCGAACTTGCCGACCTCGTAATCCTCCCGCCCGAAGGCGTGTACGATGCGGATGGTGTTCAACCCTTCCGTCGCCCGCGACAACACCTCGCTCTCCTCCTGCTGCAACCGCGCTGTCTCCCGCCGGATGCGCGCGGCGAAGACGCTGATGGTGAGCAACAGGAACGGCACCACCAGCAGCGCCAGCAGGCTGAGCTTGACGTTCATGTGGAACATGATCGCGAACATGCCCGCCAGCGTCAGCGCGGAGCTGACGACGGTGGCGAAGCCTTTGTTGAAAAAAGTCTGAATCGACTGGCTGTCGTAGGCCACGCGGTAAATGCTGTCGCCGCTCCGCTTGTTGTCGTGATAGCGCAGCGGCAGGCTTTGCAGGCAGGCGTACAATTCCGTGCGCAGCCGCAGCAACGCGCGCAGGCCGATGGCGATGAACCAGTAACTGCCGAGCATGTTCAGCACGCCCCAGCCCACGTAAATGACCACCAGCGCCAGCACCGACGCCAGCAGCGAGGCGCCGAAATCCAGCGCGCCGTCAAAGAACGAATAACTCGCCGCGTGACCGCCCAGCACGCCGTCAATGACGAATTTCACCGGCCAAGGCTTCAGGACATTCAGGCCGATGGACAGCACCAGCAGCGTCAGCGCCAGCAACACCCCGCCGGTGAACGGCCGGTAATAGGCGATAATGCGACGGTACAAGTTCATGGTCAGCGGCCACGCGGTGGTGGCCACGCGGACGAAGCAACAGTTTAGCCGAAAAACCCTGCTTTACCAAGAGAACTTGGCGGAGTTACCGCAGCGCCGCGGCGGCGGCGCGGTTCAAGGTTGCTTTTGCAAGCGCACATACTCACCGTGCGTGCTCCCGCTCAGACTCCGCAGCAGACGCTCCGGCGCGCTGTCCGGCGCCAGGTAAAAACCCACCGCGCAAATCCGCACCGCCGGGCAAAACCGCTTGCGCAGCAGCTCGACCTGCGACTCGATGGACGCCGGCGAACTATCCGCCTCACCGTCAGTCAACAGGATCAGCAGGTCCGGCCGCATCGTCAGCGCCAGCGCCAGCCCGGCGCCCAGGTTGGTGGTGCCGCCGCAATCCACCTCGCCGGCCAGGAACTCCGCCGCCCGCCGCTGATGCTCCGCGGTGGCCGGCAGCGGCGCCGGCGCCAGCGGCACCGCCCGGGTGGCGAACAACACGATGTTGAATTGCTGCTCGGCGCCCAGCGACCAGACGGTTTGCTCCAGTTCGTGAAACACCCGCGCCATGCGGGTGGCCGTGCCGGTCTTTTCATACATGCTGCCGGACACATCAACGACAAACACCACCACCCGCCCCGTCGCCCGCAACCCGAAAAACGAATTCTGCCCCGCCACCCGTTTGACGACGGCAGCCTTGGCCGGCGTCGGGCGCGGTCGTTCCGGCGTGTTGCCTGCCGACTGGCCGGTGGTGCCGGCGGCGATTGCCGTCCCGCGGCCGACCGGCGCCACGGCGGGCGCCAACCGCGTGGACACCTGGTACAACTTCTGCCCCCCGCGCTCCTCCACCCCAAAGCGACCCTCATACGGTTGAAACGCCGCGTCCCTCACCGCCAGCCCGCGCGCGCCGCCCGGATACACGCCGGAAAACACCACCACGCGGCACAACCCTGCCACCAGCAGCGCGTGCAACAACACCGAGCCGCCCCACACCAGCAGCGCGCGCGGCGTAAGCGTCGCCCGGCCGGACCGGACCAGCGCCGGCCAGCCCCCGGCCAAACGCCCGGCCCAGCGCCGCCAGCGGGTAGGAAGGAAGAATTTCAGAAAACGCGCCCGGTTCTCAGTCCGATTTCTTTTTCGCGGAATCAATCAGCGCCCAAAACGCCGGATTGCCTTGCAACTCCTCGTCCTCGGACACCGGCAATTTGGAGCGGAACAGGAAATCCTTCAGCGAGTTCTTATGCAACACCCGCTGGATGGCCAGCCCCTGGTCAGTCTTCACAAAATAAATCCGGTACTCCCGCGTCCGATAACGGTACAAGACCCGCTGCCCGTCGCGCACCAGCCCGAACTTTTCCGGATTATCCTGCACGAAATCCGGCGTCAACACCTGGAACTCACTGAGAATCTCCAATTGCAGCGCCTTCGGCAAAGCGCTCATCTCCGCCGAGCTGACCGGGGTGAAAATAATCTGAAACATCGCCGTTATTATCTATCGCCTTCACCGGACTTGTAAAGCGGGGAAATTCCCCTACGCTGACCGCCCATGCACCCGCCCCGCCAACCCCACGGCCAGCCCATCCTCATGGGCGTGCCCGGCCCCGCCCTGACCGCCGGCACCCGCGCGCTGATCCGGCGCCTCCAACCCGGCGGCTTCATCCTCTTCGGCCGCAACCTCGCCGCGCCGCGGCAATTGTTCGACCTCATCGCCGAACTGTACGCGCTCAGCGACACCACCCCCATCGTCACCATCGACCAGGAAGGCGGGCGCGTCTCGCGGCTGAAACTCATCGGCGCGGAACCGCCCTCCGCGGCGCAACTGTGCCGGGCCGCCGACGCCGACCTCATCCGCGAGCACGGCGCCCTGACCGGGCAACTGCTCGCGCTGTTCGGCATCAACCTCGACCTCGCCCCGGTCGTGGACTACGCGCCCACCGCCGGCGCTACGGCGGACAACTCCCTGCGCGACCGCTGCTACGGCGCCACGCCGGACGAAGTCATCGCCAACGCCGGCCTGTTCCTCGACGCCTTGCAAGCACACGGCGTCCGCGGCACCGTCAAACACTTCCCCGGCTACACCCACTGCGCCCGCGACCCGCACGGCGAGCTGCCGCGCGTGGACCGCGCGCGCGCGCAACTCGACGCCGAGGAACTGCGCGCCTTCCGCGCCTTCACCGGCCGCGCCGATGCCTTCATGGTCGGCCACGCCCACTTCCCCGCGTGGCACCCGGAGCCGGTGCCCGCGTCACTGTCCGCGCCGATTATCCGCGAATTGTTAATCAACCAACTCGGCTACCGCGGCCTGGTCATGACCGACGACCTGGAGATGGGCGCCGTCGCCACCCGTTACGGCGCGCGGCGCGCGACGCGACAGGCCATCGCCGCCGGCGCGCACCTGGTCATGTTCTGCCACAACCCCGCCTGCGCCGAACTCGCCCACGACACGCTGGCGCTCATGTCCGCCGCCGAGTTACGCCCGGCGCTGACCGCGTTGGCCGCCTTCAAACAACACCTGCCCCGCATCCCGGCCGCCTTCGACGCCGCGCGCTTCGACGAGGTCAACGCCCGCGTCAAATCCCTGCGCGAACGGGCGCTGACCCTGGCCGCGCGGCGGGGATAACACGGCGCCGCGCTTCGGGGGGAGACCGTTTTATTCACCACGAAGACACTAAGGCACAAAGGGCGGCAGTTTTTTTAACCGCAGAGGCGCGGAGACGCGGAGAGCGGCACTTATTTTTAAAAAACTTCGTGCCTTCGTGACTTGGTGGTGAATAAAACAGTCATTTTCCCGTCCCTCGCCGTGTCAAGGTGGCAAAAGCATTTGCTTTTATGACCTTTACCGGTGTCAAGGTGGCAAAAGCATTTGCTTTCATGGGTTCCGCCGTGTCGAAGGTGGCAAAAGCATTTGCATTTATGGGTTCCGACGTGTCGAAGGTGGCAAAAGCATTTGCATTTATGGGTTCCGACGTGTCGAAGGTGGCAAAAGCATTTGCATTTATGGGTTCCGACATGTCGGAGGTGGCAAAAGCATTTGCATTGCTGGGTTCCGACACGTCAGAAGTGGCAAAAGCATTTGCACCACCAAGACACCAAGGCACGAAGGTTAACAAACAAAAATCCTTCGTGCCTTAGTGACTTCGTGGTGAATAAAAAGCAGTAACAACGCGCTCTCCGCGCCTCCGCGTCTCCGCGGTGAATTTTAAAAGGTATGCACGAACAGCCCCGAACGCAACTTCGGCTCAAACCAGGTGCTCTTCGGCGGCATGATTTGGCCCGCGTCGGCGATGTCCATCAACTGCCGCACCGTCACCGGGAACATTGAAAACGCCACCGCCGCCGCGCCGCCGTCCACCCGCCGCGCCAACTCGTCGGTGCCGCGACTGCCGCCGACAAAGTCGATGCGCTGACTGGCGCGCGGGTCGTCAATGCCGAGCACGGGGGCGAGCAGTCGGTTTTGCAACACGCTGACATCGAGGCGCGCCACCGGGTCGGCGGCGGCGTCCGGCGTCCAACTCAACCCGTGCCACTGGCCGTTGAGATACATGCTCACGTGCGCGGGCGCGGTCGGCGCCGGCGCGGCGTTGGCGCTGACGGTGAAGCGGCGGCCCACCGCGGCGAGGAACTCGTTGACCGTCAGCCCGTGCAAATCAGCCACCACGCGATTATAGGGCAGCACTTGCAGTTGCGAGGCGGGGAAAATCGTGGCGAGGAACCAGTTGTAATCCTCCGCGCCGCTGTGCGCGGGGTTGGCGGCCCGGCGTTCTTGCCCGACGCGCGCCGCGCTGGCGCTGCGGTGATGACCGTCAGCGACATAGCCGCGCGGCACGGTGGCGAAGGCGCGGACGAACGGTTCGCTGTCCGCGACGCGCCAGACGGTGTGCCGGACGCCGTCGGGCGCGGTGAAGTCGTACAACGGCGCGCCGCTGACGGTGGCGGCGACCAGCGCGTCAATCTCCGGCGCGTCCCGGTAGGTCAGGAACACCGGCTCCGGATTCGCGCTCAACTCGTGCGTGATGCGCGTGCGGTCGTCCTCCTTGTCCCGGCGGGTCTTCTCGTGCTTCTTGATGATGTCGCGGTTGTAGTCATCGGTGTGGAACACCGCGGTCACGCCGGTCTGCTCGTGCGCGCCGTGGCGGAGTCGGTACAAGAAGAGCACCGGCGCGGACTCGCGGCGCAACACCCCGCGCGCCTGGAAGTCCCGGAAATTTGCCGCCGCCCGCGCATAGACCGCCGGGGCGTGCAAATCGGTGCCGGCGGGCAGGTCGATTTCCGGTCGGATGACATGCAGCAAACTGTCGGGATTGCCCGCGGCCAGTTGCGCGGCCTCGGCGCTGTTGATGACATCATACGGCACGCAAGCGACCTTGGCGGCCAGTTCGACGGGCGGGCGCCAGCCCTGAAAAGCACGGATCTGCATCGGTTAACGCTAGGAAAAAATCGGCGCGGGGAAAGCGGAAAACGCCGCCGCCGGCAACTTTCCGCCGGCGGCCCGTTGCCTCACTCGACTTCCGCGACGCGCGGCGGGTGGGCGCAGACTTCGGGATTATTGGCCAACAGTTGCTCGTAGAACCAGTCCAGGTGCGGCAATTCCTCCGCCGGCACCCGCTTGCGCGCGGTGGCCAGCAACTTCTGCACGGCGGGCAGGTCGGCGCCCATGCCCATGGCGTGAATCAGCACGTACAACTGCCCCTCGTAGGCCACCGTGGCGCGGCGGCTGCGCTTGGTGATTTTCTGGTACTCCGTCAGCGCTTCGCCGTACCGGCCCTGCTCCGCCAGCCAGGCCGCGAGCTTGTACATCGGCGGCGCGTCCGCCGTCGCGCCGCCCCCGCCGAACAACGACTCGAAGTAAGAACCCACCGTCCCCGCCAGCGGCCACAGCAACACCGCCGCGCCCACCGCGAGAAACCCGACGCCGAGAATCGTCCACAGCATGTCCTTTAACTTTTCATCCGGGTGCGCGTCAATCGGCAGCCGCTGGGTGAATTTGGCGAAGACCACGCAGCCCAAGCCAATCAACACGGCCGCGATCAGGAGGTTTCTAAAGAATTGCCACATGTCGGTATGTTAGCCGATTTGGCGCGTTAACGCCACTAGATTTATTCCGTCGCCTCAACCCGGCGGCGGCGCGCCGGGTCGCCGCCCGCGCCGGCGGCGCCACCACGGTCAGCGGCGGCGCGCCAGCCACGCGCGCAACGCCTCGATCCCCACCGGCAGCAGCGAGATGACGATGATGCCGACGATCACCAGCGAGAAATTTTTCCGCACCACCGCGTGGTTGCCGAACCAGTAGCCCAGCAGCGTGATGGAACTGCCCCAGCTCAGCGCGCCGATGCTGTCGAACAGCAGGAACTTGCGGTAGTCCATCGCCGCCACCCCCGCCGCGAACGGCGCGAAGGTGCGGAGTATCGGCAGGAAGCGGCTGAACGCCATCATCCGCGAGCCGTAACGTTGGTAAAACTGGTGCGCTTTTTGCAAATACGCCGGGTTGAAGATCAGCGACTTGGGAAAATGGAACGCGCGCGGGCCGATCCAGCGACCGATCCAATAGTTGGTATTATCCCCGCACGAGGAGGCCACCACGAACAGCGGCACGGCGACCCAGATGTGCAGCACCCCCGCCGCCGCCAGCGCGCCGACCGCGAACAGCATGGAGTCGCCCGGCAGGAACGGCATCACCACCAGTCCCGTCTCGCAGAACACAATCAGGAACAGGATGGCGTAAATCCACACCCCGTACTGGTGCGCGTAGGTTTCCAGCTGGCGGTCGAGATGCATGAGGCTGTCGATGAGTTGGTGCATAAGGCAGCCCGCCACCTTAACCGGCGCCGGCGCGCGGTTCAAGTCCCATGCGCGCGGCCCGCCGGAAAAAAACCGCCGCCCGGCGAAGCGCCTTTCCTCCGCGCCCCGGCTTGCTATCATGCCGCTGATGCTGACCGCGCTCACGTTGCAAAATTTCCGCTGCCACGCGGAGTTAAAGCTGGAGGGCTTCACCGGCTGCAACCTGCTGCTCGGCCCCAACGGCCGGGGCAAGACCTCGGTGCTGGAGGCGGTGTACTTTCTCTCCCGCTGCCGCTCCTTCCGCACCCGGCAGCCGCGCGAGCTGGCGCGCTGGGGCGCGGAAAACTTCGGCATCAGCGGCGTGTTCGCGGACGCCGACGGTCAGCGGCAGCGGTTGAAAGTCGAATGGTCACCGGCGCGGCGCAACCTCGCCGCTGACGGTCGGGACCATCTCAGCGTCCGCGAGTTCTGGGGCCGCGCGCCGGCGGTGGTGTTCCAGAACCGCGACCGTGACATCGTCAGCGGCGGCGGCCAGTCGCGCCGTCAGTGGGCCGACGGCTTGCTCGCCGCCGCGCAACCGCCGTACCTCGGCGAGATACAACGCGCGCAACTGTTGCTGCGGCAAAAGAACGCGCTGTTGCGCGGCCCGCGGCCCGACCGCGAGTTGTGGTCGGCGCTGACCGCGCAACTGGCCGCGCTCAGCGACGGCATTCACCGTCAGCGGGTCGAGTTCACCGCGCAGGCGGCGCCGCTGCTGGCGGAATTTTACACCGGGTTGGCGGGCGCGGACGAGGCGCTGACGCTGACCTTCGCGCCGCAAATCCCGCGCGGCCTGGAGCTGGCGCGCGACGAGTTGTGGCGGCGCGAGCGCGAGCGCGGCACGGCGCTGCTCGGCCCGCACCGCGACGACTGGACGCTGGCGTTGCGCGGCCAACCGTTGCGCGACTTCGGCTCCGAGGGGCAGGTGAAAAGCGCGGCGCTGGCGTTGCGGCTGCTGGAAGCGCGGCTAATCCAGGCGCACACCGGCCGCTGGCCGCTGTTGCTGATTGACGACGCCCTGACCGACCTCGACGCCGGCCGCCGGCAAAAGTTCTGGCGCCTCCTTGCCGCCGACGCCCAACTCTTCTACGCCGCCACCCAGCGCGACGACATCAGCGCAACGTCAGCGGCAACGGAATTTCTCTTTTAGCCGCAGTAACGCAAAGGCGCAAAGGGGCAAAGAATTTTTTTTACAGGGAGAACATGGAGGAATTGGAGGGAGGCTATTGATTGAAGCAAACCTGCCTCCAATAACTCCATGTCCTTCTTGTAAAAAATCTTCGCGCCTTTGCGTCTTTGCGTTAATGAAGCTAAGCGTTACAGTAGGCCGTGATGCCAATCGACCCCAACCCGTGGATGTTGCTGCCCTTCGCGGCGCTGCTGTTGTCCATCGCCATCATGCCGTTCGTTAACAAACGCTGGTGGGAAAAGTTTTACCCGCTCGTGGCGGCGGGGCTGGGCGGCATTACGCTGGGGTATTATCTCCTCGCGCTGCGCGACCCGCTGACCGTGGCGCGCGCCGCGCGTGAATACGCCAGCTTCATCGCCCTCATCGGCTCGTTGTTCATCGTCAGCGGCGGCATCCACCTCGCGTGGCGCGGCACGGCCACGCCGGCCGGCAATGTCGTCTTCCTGCTCATCGGCAGCGTGCTGGCCAATATCATCGGCACCACCGGCGCGTCCATGCTGTTGATTCGCCCGTGGCTGCGGATGAACCAGCCCCGCGTCACCGCGCTGCACCTCGTGTTCTTCATCTTCACCGTCAGCAACATCGCCGGCTGCCTGACTCCCGTCGGCGACCCGCCGCTGTTCCTCGGCTACCTGCGCGGCGTGCCGTTTTTCTGGCCGTTGCAACATCTGCTGGCACCGTGGGCCTGCGCGTTGGCGCTGCTGCTGACGGTGTTCTGGGTGCTGGACCGGCGGAACTTCCGGCGCGCGCCGGCCGCGGTCCGCGCCGTGCCGCCCGCTGACGGTGGCGCAGCGTGGCAACTCACCGGCGCGCGCAACTTCCTCTGGCTGGCGCTGATTCTGGCCGCCGTGTTCCTGCCCTCGCCGTGGCGGGAGGCGCTGATGGTGGCCGCCGCCGCTGCCGCGTACTGCACCACGCCACGCGCCACGCGCGCCGCCAATGGCTTCAATTTCCAGCCGATCCGGGAAGTCGCGTGGCTGTTCGCCGGCATTTTCGCCACGATGATGCCCGCGCTGGCCTATTTGAAAGCGCACGCCGCCGGCCTGGGCCTCGGCTCGCCGCTGACGTTCTACTTTGCCAGCGGCATCCTCAGCGGCGTGCTCGACAACGCGCCGACTTACCTCACCTTTTTGAGCGCTGCCGAGGGACTGCGCGGCGTCAACGTCAGCGGCCTGCTCGCCGGTCATGGTGAATATCTCGTCGCCATCTCGCTCGGCGCCGTCTTTTTCGGCGCGCTGACCTACATCGGCAACGGCCCGAACTTCATGGTCAAAGCCATCGCCGAGCACGCCGGCGTCCGCGTCCCCGGCTTCGCGCAATACATCTGGCAGTATGCGCTGCCCATCTTGTTGCCGACGCTGATACTGATCGGTTGGTTGTTTCTTTAAGCTTCATTAACGCAAAGACACAAAGGGACAAAGGCGCGAAGTTTTTTTTGGATTTGGTTTTTAATTAACAAAAAACCTTTGTGCCTTTGCTCCTTTGTCTCTTTGCGTTAATGAAGCTATAGCCGCGGTTAATTCCGCCGGTTGCCCAGCAGCAGCGGCAGCAGATAATACAGGGTGTAGAGTAATGAGGTGATGAACGCCGCCACGTAGGTCCAGCCCGCCGTGGTCAGCACTTTTTTTACGCCCGCCCGCTCCTCGTCCGTGGCGAGGAAATTCATCTTGTCCAGAATCACCACCGCGCGGCGCGAGGCGTCGAACTCCACCGGCAGCGTCACCAGGTTGAACAGCATGATGACGCCCCAGCCGCAGGCCATGATGAGCAGGTAAGTGGTGGTCGAGGCGTGATGCCCGAAGCCGCCGGTGAACAGGAACAGCAGCGGCAGCCAGGTGACAATCTGGTTCGCGTAAGTGGTCGCGCCCACCGACGCCATGCGCCATTTCAGCGGCGCGTAGGCAATTTGATGCTGGATAGCGTGTCCGCATTCGTGCGCCGCGATGCCCAACGCCGCGATGGAGTCGCCGCGATAATTGTCCGGCGACAGCACCAGCCGCCGGTGTAACGGATCATAATGGTCGCCGAGGAACGAGTTGCCCGCGACAATGTCCACGTCATGAATCCCCGCCGCGCTGAGGATGCGCCGCGCGCAGCCGGCGCCAGTCTCGCCCGAGGCCGCCGGCACCCGGCTCCAGTGATGAAACGCCGCCTTGACCCGCGCCGCCGCGACCAATGAGATGACGGCGGTGACAATGAAGATAATCCAGAACAACATGCCGGTCATGTTAACCCGCTGACCGTGACCTGCAAGCGGGAAACCGTCAAGAGCTTCATTAACGCAAAGGCGCGAAGGGACAAAGACACAAAGTTTTTTTACAAAGAGAGCATGGAGTTATTGGAGAAAGGTTTGCTCCAAGCAACGGCCCCCTCCAATAACTCCAGGTCCTCTCTGTAAAAAATTCTTCGCGCCTTTGTTTCTTTGTCTCTTTGCGTTAATGAAGCTAAAAGCTCACCATTCCATGATGGCGGAAGCCCAGGTCAGGCCGCCGCCGAAGGCCACCATCAGGATTTTGTCGCCAGGTTGCAGTTGGTAGTGTTGTTCCGCCTCGCTCAAGGCGACGGGGATGCAGGCGGCGCTGATGTTGCCGTAGCGTTCGAGGTTGGTGAATACTTTTTCCTTGGGAATTTTCAGGCGGTCGGCCAGCACCTTGACAATGCGCAGGTTGGCCTGGTGCGGGATGACGCATTTGATGTCGTCCAGCGTCAGGCCCGCGGTGGCCAGGCTTTTTTGCACGGATTGGGCCATGGCGGTGACGGCGTGTTTGAACACTTCCTGGCCGCTCATGAACATGCTGACGCCGTGGCTGAGGTCGATGGCGTTGGACTTGGCGGTGTTGGCGTTGGGCATGAACAGGATTTTCTCGTAGCGACCGTCAGCGCCCAGGTCGAAGGCGAGGAGGCGGCCGTGGCAGTGCTGGCCGCGGTTGGCCTGGAGGACCGCGGCGCCGGCGCCGTCGCCGAACAGGACGGCGGTGCTGCGGTCGTGCCAGTTGATGATGGCGGAGAGTTTGTCCACGCCGATGACGAGGATGTTCCGGCAGGTGCCGCTGCTGAGGAATTGGTTGGCGAGGATGAGGGAGTAGAGGAATCCGGTGCAGGCGGCTTGCAGGTCAAAGGCGGCGGCCTGTTGCGCCCCGATGGCGGCCTGCACCTGGCAGGCGACGGAGGGGAACACGTAGTCGGAGGTGGAAGTGCCGACGATGATCATGCCCAGGTCACCGGCAGCGAGGTCGGCCTTGGCCAGGGCGTCGAGGGCGGACTGGGTGGCCATGTAGGTGGCGGTTTCCCGGTCGCTGGCGATGCGACGTTCCTTGATGCCGCTGCGGGTGAAGATCCAATCGTCGGAGGTCTCAAGGGTTTTTTCAAAAAAGGAATTGGGGACAATTCGCGCGGGCAAGTATTTACCAGTGGCCAGGATTTTCATAACGGTTGTTCAGCGGGCGGCGCGGGATTACAGATTGCGCAGCCGCGCGAGGTTTTCAATGATATGCGGGTTGACCTGATTGTCAACGGCTTCCACGGCCACCCGCAGGGAGCTGCACAACGCGCGGACGGAGGAAGAGCCGTGGGCCTTGATGACGATGCCATTGACGCCGAGCAGCAGCGCGCCGCCGTGATCGTCAGCGTTGACTTTTTTGTGAATGGTGGCGAAGGCACCCTTGGTGAGCATGGCGCCGGAAAGCCGGACGAGGTTGGCGGTCAGTTCTTCCTTCAGCATTTTGAAGGTCATCCGGGCCATGCTTTCGATGGATTTGAGCAGGACATTGCCGACGAAGCCGTCGCAGACCACCACGTCGGCGGGGCCGTCAAACAAGTCGTGGCCCTCGATGTTGCCGATGAAATTGACCGGCGTGTCCTTGAGCAAATCGTAGGCTTCGCAGGCGAGCTTGCTCCCCTTGCCTCGCTCGGAGCCGTTGCTGAGCACGCCGATTTTCGGGTCGGGCTTGCGCAGGAGATGGCGGCAGTAAGCCTCGCCCATGATGGCGTAATCAACCAGATTGTCCGGCTTGGCGTCCACGCTGGCGCCGGCGTCCATGAGCACGAAAATGCCGTCCCGCTTGGGCATCACCACCGCCAGCGCCGCGCGGTCCACGCCGGCCAGGGTGCGGAGCTTGATGGTGCTGGCGGCCAGCAGGGCGCCGGTGTTGCCGGCGCTGACAATGGCGTCGGCGGCGCCTTCCTTGACCAAATCCACGGCGCGGCACATGGAGCTGTCCTTTTTCCGGCGCACCGCCTCCACCGGGCTGTCCGCCATGGCGACCACCTGGGTGGTGTGGAACACGCGCAGCCGGTCAGCCGGCACGGTGCCGTGCCGGGACAATTCACGACGAATTTGTTCCTCGTCGCCAACCAGGATCAAGCGCGAGATGGCGCGGAAGTTCCGCAAGGCTTCCACGGCGGCATGCACCGGGTAGGCGGGGGCAAAGTCGCCGCCCATGGAGTCAAGTGCGATTCTCATCCGGGATGAGAAGACTCAGGTTCAACCTGCGGCGCTGACGGTCAGGACTTGGCGACCGCGGTAGAGGCCGGTTTTCGGATCGACGGTGTGCCCGCGGTGCGCGTGATGCGTCCGGCTGTCGGTGCGCAATTGCAACGGGTCTTTGCGCTGGGAGGCTTTGCGCATCCGGGAACGCATTTTCGATGTTTTTCTCTTGGGAACGCCCATAATTACTCTCTTTCGTTAAACTTATCCAGCGCCCCCCAGGTTTCATTCCGCCGCTGGGCGGTGAATTGCTCGGCATCGGCCTGGCAACGCTGCTCCACCTGAGGCGGGCAGTGGCCGCCGATGTCGGCGTGGCTGGGGGCCATTGGCAAGTTGAGTAAAATATCTTCCCGCATGGTCAGCGTCAAGTCGATTGACTCCTCGGTGGTAACCGGCATGGCGCAGGTGAAATCCGGCACGCGCACCGGCAGCGTGATCGGCTCCAGGCAGCGGGCGCAGGGGACGGTCACGGCGGTGTGGATGCTGCCGCGCGCCAGCAACTCGTGTTCACCGAGCAGTTCGACGTGGAAGCGGTAGGTCAGCGGCGACCACTGTTCGTGGCCGGTGATGACCAAGTCATACGCTGCCGGTGCCAGTTCCCCTTGCAGGTCCAGCGGCCCGTCCCGTAAGTCTGCCAGGCGAATTTTCACGGGCGGGGTTGGCGGAGTTTGGTTTGCAACGCCTGTTGCGCGCAGGGCGGGACGAAATCCGCCACGTCGCCGCCCAGCCGGGCGATTTCCTTGACCAGGCTGGAGCTGAGGTAGGTGTAGTTGTCTTTCGGCATCAGAAAAATGGTGTCGATGTCGGACCGCAATTTCCGGTTCATCAGCGCGAGTTGCAGCTCGAACTCGAAATCCGACACCGCCCGCAACCCGCGAATGATGGTGGCGGCCTGCTCGGTCAGCGCATAGTCCACCAGCAGCCCGTGAAAACAACCGACCCGGACCCGCTCGTGGCCGGGCAAGTCCCGGATGGCGGCCAGGTTCAGCGCCACGCGCTCCTCCTGGGTGAACAGCGGCGCCTTGTTCTCATTGCGCGCGACCGCTAGCACCACCTCGTCAAAAATCCGCAACGCTCGGCTGAGGATGTCGAGATGCCCGTTGGTGATGGGGTCAAAACTGCCCGGATAAATCGCGCGACGCATGATGAAAACCTAAAAAACTAAAAAAACTTAATCAACTTAAAAAACGAACTCCCGCCCCTTCTTTTTTCACACCCGCGCCGCGGCCGGGCATCGCTGCCGGTTAGGCCGGCACTGTGCGCGCGGAATTTTTGTCGTCGAACAACACCTTCAGGCGTTCGTTCAACTGCTGCGAATTTTTCCGCCGGTCCGCTTCCGAGTTGCACGAACTCTCGTCGTCCAGCTGGCGGCGCAACTTGGTCAGCGCGATTTCCTGCAACTGGCGGATGCGCTCGCGGCTGACGCGGAAGTCCTTGCCGATGGTGTCGAGCGTTTCTTCCTCGCGACCGTGCAGGCCGAAGCGCATGGCCAGGATTTTCAGTTCCTTGTCATTCAGGACATTCAGCGAGGCCATCGCGTTTTCCAACAGTTCCTTTTGCGCCATTTCCATGGCCGGGTCGGCGGCGCTTTCGTCCGGGATGGTGTTGGACAAGGTGGTTTCCTTGGAATCATCCGGGTTGCCGGGGGGCGTGTCCAGCGACACCACCTGCACCGAGGCCGAGCGCGCCCGGCCGATATCCTCCACTTCCAGGCCGGCAATGTCAGCGATTTCCTCCTCGGACGGCTGGCGGCCCAATTGCGAGACCAACTCATCGGTCGCCAGCTGGGTCTTGCGCAACAATTGCGCCTTCCAAATCGGCACCCGCACCGTCTTGCCCTGATTGGTGATGGCGCGGCGGATGCGCTGTTTGATCCACAGCGCGGCGTAAGTGCTGAATTTGGCGCCAACTTTCGGGTTGAACAACTCCGCGGCGCGCACCAGGCCGAGGTTACCCTCCGAAATCAGGTCGGGCAGCGGCAAGCCGAGACTGACATATTCGAGGGCGATTTTCACCACCAGCCGCAAATTGGCCTGCACCAATTCATGCAGGGCCGCGTGATTTTTTTTGCGAATACGGTTGGCCAGTTTGACCTCCTGTTTGCGGGTCAGCAACGCGTATCTCCCGATTTCCTTCAAGTAACTTTCAACCGAAGTACTAAGGGTATATGGTGTCGTGTTCATTGCTGTCTTATCCTATCAATAAATCTATTAAAATCGATAAGTGGGTAAAATTTATTTCTAATTTTAATTTACCGACTGGTCAATATAAAAGCTAATTAATATTATCTTATTTGCAAGTATTTTTTTCAGGAAACTTGCGTGCCGGTTTTTTATTTCACCATGCTTAGGTAATTGGGCAAGGCCGCTGTTGGTGGATTTTTTGATAAATAGTTGTAACTGATGCCCGCCAAGTGTGTTTATTCGTTCAAATAGTTCGATAAATGGGTTATCGAACCAACGATAAAAAATTATGAGTGAACCAGACCACAAAGAATCCTGCTGTGCAAAATGCAAAACCAACTGGGCGCTGACGCTCTCCATTGTCAGTTTGGCGCTGAACCTAATCCTGATTACCGCGCTGATGGTGGGCGCGCGCTGCCACAAAAAACGATCGCGTGAATTTCACGCGCAGCATGGCGGCGTCGCCGGCCTGCAATGTCCGGCCGGAGGTCACGGCGGCTTCCAGCACCAAGGGACTCCCGGCGCCGGCCGGCATGGCCTCGGCAGCCCGCGGGAACATCACGGTTGGCAGGACGCTGACCGTGCCGGCAAAGTGGTTCGGCACTTGGTCAAAGAGCTGGAACTGGATGCCGACCAGCAGGCCAAGGTCAAGCAAATCATCGACGAGCAAAAAGCCCTGTGGTCCAAGCTGGATCACCAGCAGCCCGCCAATTTCAAACAGCTGCTGGAGGAAGGCAAAGCCAAAATCCACGCCGTGTTGAAATCCGACCAGCAAAAGAAATTTGACGAGCTGGTGACCAAATTTGAGCGGCGCCACAACAAGGTTAAACAGTAAGCTCACCGGCAACACACCAGTCTTGTCCCCACCCGGACAAGGCTGGTGTTTTCGTTGCAGGTCACTGACAGCGGCGGACATTTAGCGCAATTCACCCAGCGCCACTCTTCCGAGTGACTTGACCGCGCGGCTGCGCTGCCAATTTAAAGCCGTTCGGGAGCATGACACTCCATGCCGTTGACCATGGGTAAACAACCAAATAAAAAATAATCGCGTTTTTTACTTGTTAATGTGCTCAGAAGCAGGTAATTAATGTTATGTTATGAAAGGCAATAAATTTACCCCCCCCCCCGCATTTTTGTAAGTCGTTGATTTACATCGTGTTATCTCTTGCGCTGACGGTCAGCGCCCGTGCACAGTTCGTCATCTCGCCGACATTCGCCTATAACTATAGCGCCACCTACACGGACACTGACTTCTGGCTCGGTGACACGATTAACAACCAATTCATCGGCACAGTTGGCGCGACCACCGTCAGCGTCCCGGACGCGGTGCTCCGCGACGGCTCCAACCTCATTTTCACCGGCACGGTCAACACCAGCCAGTTCAAGGTCGGCGACCGCGTCACCGGCGACGGCATTCCCGACGGCACCATCATCACCGCCATCAACAACGCCGGCCTGCTCACCGTCAGCGCCCCCGTCACCGCCAGCGGCAACGCGGCGCTGACCGTGACCGGCATCGGCGCGTATCAGCGCGGCTCGCACCCGGAAGTCCAGGGCATGTTCACCGCTGTGGAAGGCTCGGACGTGGTCACCATAAGCATTGACGCGACGCACTATCTCGTTCCTGGCCTAACAATTATCAACTCACGTGAACCCGACGTTTTCACAGGCGGCGCCACCGTCACCGCCATTAACAGCGCCAACTCCATCACCGTCAGCCAGACCGCCGGCAAGAGCGGCAGCGGTTATTCCTTTTTCACCAATGCTCCCAACGGCGGTTACTGGAACATCTCCGTTGATAACGCGCCTTACACCGTCAGCGGCGACACCTTTGTTTATCAAAACGCCGACAACAGCCACTTCCGGCTTGGGGCGAATTCCAACTTCAACTGGACGCTCGCACCCGCCAGCGGCACCTTCTCGTTCATTGTGGACATGGGCGCTGCCGGTGACGGATTGATTTTCGAGCTTGGCACGGCTAACAACTATTCCACTCCCAAGTTGGATTTCCAGGACGGCGCGGCGGTGTTCAATATCACCCCGTCCACCGCTTCAATGATGACCAGCGCCGCCGTCGGTCTTGACCGCTTGAATTTGAACGTCTCCGCCACCAATCTCAGCGCGCTGACCAAGGACGGCGTCGGCTCGCTGGTGGTGGATAACGCCAACGCCGCACACCGCATCACGATGGCCGAGGACAGCACGGTCACCATCAAGAACGGGCAAATCGTCGTCGCCGCCGCCGGTATCGCTTGGGACCAGGCGCGGCTGTCCGGCGCGACGCGATACGACCTCACCGCCTACGGCGCGGTGCTGCAACTCAACGCCAGCAACTTCAACACCGCCAGCGCCGAGAGCAACCTGATTGAGCGCGACGCGAGCATCAACCTGTGGTCGGGCGTGTTCAACGCCTACGGCGCCAGCGCCGAGGCCGGCCAGCAGGTCGGCGACGTAACGCTGAAGTCCGGGCGCAGCATCATCGGCACCGCCGGCGCGAACAACACGGTGTTCACGCTGACGATGGACAGATTGCTGCGCGAGGGCGATGCCACGGTAAACTTTTTGTTCGGCAATGCCGGCTCGCCCATCGTCATCAGTGACGCGGAGAACGCGGCGGCATTGGAGAGCCAGTTGGTCGGCGGCATTTTGCCGTGGGCGGCCGGCCAGTTACAGGCCGGCGCCATCGCCGGTTATCCAGGCCAAGGCAACACCCTGTGGGCTGCCTCGCACTTCAGCGGCAACACTTTTGTCACCGTCAGCGGCGGCACCTTCCGGCCACTCGCGGACAGTGAATATACGATGGTGTCCAATGGCGACGAAATCAGCGCACTGGGTTCAACCACCAACGTGAGCACCATCAACGCGCAAAACACCAATAAAGGCACCGTCACGGCCAGCGGTACTATCAACTCGCTACGCTTGGCAAATTGGGACGCCAATGTCGCCTTTCAAAATAACTCCACGCTGACGTTGGCCAGCGGCGCATTGATGTTCGCCTCCGGTGGCAGGTTATCGTTAACTGGCAGCGGCACGCTCAACACCGGCGCGCGGCCGCTCATCATCCAAGGCGGTGCCGCCAGCATGACCATTTCGGTTCCCTACGTTAACAGCGTCGCTGACAATGAGTCGCCCGGCTTCATTGCCGCTATGGCATCCAACGGAAATTTAACGCTCACCGTCGCCAACAGTTACACCGGCTACACGCTGGTGCAGAGCGGCAGCCTGACCGTCAGCCACAGCAACGCGCTGAACGCCAACGCCGCGCTGCTGCTGGACCAGACCGGCGGCGTCACCGTCAGCGGCAATAGCAAAGTCGCCGTCACGGAACTGCGCGGCGACGGCAAGGTGGATTTCTCCGGCAACGCCAACCAACTGAACATCGGCAGTGTCGCCGCGTACACCGGCAATAACGTCATCACCGTCGGCGACGCAGGCGTGCTCGCGCCGGGCGGCATCGCCACCCCGGACGGCATCGGCACGCTGACACTGGGCGCGAACGTGACCGCCATCAACTTCCTGGCCGATTCAGTGTTCGCCGTTGACCTCGCCGGCAACGGCCTCTCCGACACGCTGGCCTTCACCAACAGCGCCGCCACGCTGAACTTCAACGCCGGCGCTACCATCGAGCTAAACTTCCTCAACAATTACTCCCCCGCTGAGGGTGACACATGGCTGTTCGCCACCGGTTACAACGCCCTCGGCAGCGTGTTTGACCAGGATAACATCATCGTCACCGGCCTCGCGGCGGACACTTACGCATGGGCCTTGGACAACGGCGCACTGCAACTGACCATGCTCATCCCCGAACCATCCTCAGCGGTCTTGCTGCTGCTCGGCGGCGTCATCCTCGCGCTGACGCTGAGGCGCCGGCGTTAAATAATAGCGCCACGCGCGTCGTGGCACGACGCGGGTAACAAACCCCGCTCCACAGCGAACGCCTGATTTCACGACGCTGTATAGTATTTAATTCCCCTTCCGTGAAGGGGTGGCGCGAAGCGACGGGGTAGTTCAGCGTTGGGACAGCAGAAAGACGAAAGCTGAAAACAGAAATAATATCAACTTTCTCCTTTCGGCTTTCCCATTTCCTGTAACGCTGAACTACCCCGTCCGCTTCGCGGCCACCCCTTCACGGAATGGGAATGCGCTAACGCGGGAAGCCGGGGCGCGGTGGGAAGTGTTTCCGCGTCAGTGTTACACGTTGAAGCGGAATTCCATCACGTCGCCGTCTTGTACGGTGTACTCTTTGCCCTCGACACGGAGCTTGCCCGCCTCGCGGCATTTCGCCTCGCTGCCTAGGACGCTCAAGTCGGCGTAAGCCATGCACTCGGCGGCGATGAAACCGCGCTCAAAATCGCTGTGAATGACGCCCGCCGCCGCCGGCGCCTTGTCGCCGGCGTGAATAGTCCACGCCCGCGTCTCCTTCTCGCCGGTGGTGAAGTAGGTTCGCAAACCGAGCAGATGATACACCGCGCGGATGAGGGTGCCGACGCCGGACTCCGCCACGCCGAGGTCGGCGAGAAACGCCCGCTGCTCGTCAGGTTCAAGGTCAATCAACTCGGATTCAATTTGCGCGCTGATAATGACCGCTTCCGCGCCGAGGTGCGTCGCGCAATAATCCTCCACCTGCTTCACCCGCCCGCCGACCACGCCGTCGCGGTCACCGCCGGCGAGCGCGGCAAGGTCGCTTTCCTTCACATTGCTGGCGAAAATCGTCGGCTTGCCGGACAACAGGAAAAAGCCGCGCGCGATGCTTTTTTCATCGTCGCCCAAGTCCAGCGTCAGCGCCGGTTTGCCCGCGTTCAAATGCGGCTCGAGTTTTTCAATGACCGCGATTTCCGCCCTGGCTTTTTTATCCCCCGTGCGCGCCGTCTTGGCCAGCCGGTCTTTCTGCTTCGTCACCGACGCCAAGTCCGCGAGAATCAGTTCCGTCAAAATCACCTCAATATCCCGCAGCGGGTCAACGCTGCCGCTCACGTGGTGAATGTCAGCGTCCTCGAAGCAGCGCACGACCTGCACAATGGCGTCCACCTCGCGGATATGCGCGAGGAATTGGTTGCCCAGCCCCTCGCCCTGGCTCGCGCCGCGCACCAGGCCGGCGATGTCCACAATCTCAACGGTCGCCGGAATAATCTTCCGCGCCTTGGAAATCCCCGCCAGCACCTCCAGCCGCGCGTCCGGCACGACGACGACACCCACGTTCGGGTCAATCGTACAAAACGGATAATTCGCCGCCGGCGCCTTGCGCGTCCTGGTCACGGCGTTGAACAACGTGCTCTTGCCCACATTCGGCAAGCCGACAATTCCTGCTCTTAACATCCAGCCAAGCTAGGGGGAAAATCAAAAAAAGCAATCTCGCGCCAAGTCGCACGCCGGAACAATCCGCGTTGACTAATTCCCCTCTTGCAGAATTCCCCTCTCGAAGAGGGGTGGCGGCGCAAGCCGACGGGGTGTTTCAGCGTTTCAGGGAATAGAGCACCAACGCTAAAACACCCCGTCGCTCCGCGCCACCCCTCTACGAGAGGGGAATTTATCGGCGAGGTTGTTCCGGCATTAGCTATTCCATCAATAACCGCGAGGAACCACCTTTTTTATTTGAATTTAACCCCACGTCTCCACGTCTTTGCGCGAGGCTTCCAGATAAGCCGCCAGCGCGATGTGCCTTGACGGATACAGCGTAATATTCACGTCCTCCACGCGCAAGCCCCGCGCATCCAGCCATTCCCTGAACTCCGCCTCCCGCCCCGCCACCGTCAGCCGGATGTTTTTCGCCCGCAACTCGCCTTCCAGCCGCTTCACCGCCAGCATCCCCGTGATGTCGCTGTCGGTGATGGACACGGCGTCGAGCAACACCCACCGCACCGGCCCGCGCGCGCGCGCCACCAGTTGCAACACGCGCTGGCGAAAATAATCCGCGTTGAAGAACGTCAGCGGCGACTCGAAACGGTAAATCAACAATCCCGGCACCGCCTCGGCCTCGGGATAATGCGCCAGCTCGTAGAACCCGTCCATCCCCGCGATGCGCCCCAACTCATGGTCCGGCGGGCGCGCGATGCGTGACAAAAAGCGCACCAGCGCCAGCGTCACCGCCAGCACGATACCCTCCATCACGCCAATCAACACCACGCCCGCCAGCGTTGCCAGCGCGATGCGAAACTCCGCGCGGCTGTACCGGCGCAGGTTCCAGATTTGCCGGAAGTTCATCAACCCCAGCGACGAGCCGATGAGTATCGCCCCCAGCGTCGCCGTCGGGATGAGCGCGATGAGGTTGGTGAACAGGAACAGCGCCAGCAGCACCGTCAGCGCCGCAACGACGGAGACCAGCCGCGTCTTGCCGCCGACGCTGTCGTTCACCGCCGTGCGCGAGTCCGCGCCGCTGATGGCGAACCCTTGCGACAACGCCGAGGCGAGGTCGCACGCGCCCAGCGCGACGAATTCACGGCTGGCGTCAATGTCGTAGCCGTTCTTCGCGGCGAACCCGCGACAGGTGGACATCGCGCTGCAAAAGCTGATGAGCGCCAGCCCCGCCGCGCCGGTGACCAGCGTGCCGACGGAATCCGGCGGCGGCAGCGCGGGCAGATGCACCGCCGGCAGCGCGCTGGAAATTTCACCAACCACCGCGACACCGTGGCGCGCGACGCCAAACACGCCGCTGACGATGACCGCCGCGACCATCGCCACCAGCGGCGCGGGTACGCGGGGCGCGGCGTATTTGACGACGAGGAACACCGCCAGCGAGCCGAGCGCCAGCGCCACCGTCGGCCCATGCGCGGCGGGCAACTGGCGCAGCAACGATTCCAGCTGGCTGATGACGCCGTGGCCTTGCAACGCGAGCTTGGTGACTTTGCCGAGCTGGCTGATGATGATGTTAATCCCCACGCCATTGAGCAGACCCATCAAAATCGGCCGCGACAAAAAATCCGCGAAAAACCCCAGCCCGCATTTCCCCGCGATGATGCAAAACACGCCCGCCATGAGCGTCAGCGTCACCGCGAACGACAAATACTGTTCACTACCCGCCACCGCCAGCGGCGTCAGCGTCGCCGCAATCATCGCGCACGTCGCCGCGTCCGGCCCCATGATGAGTTGCCGCGACGTGCCGAACAAGGCGTACACCAACATCGGCAAAATCGTGCTGTACAATCCCACGACGGGACTGAACCCCGCCAATTGCGCGTAGGCGATGCTGACCGGCAGCGCCACCGCCGCCACCGACAACCCCGCCAGCACATCGGGCCGCAAATTCATCCGCTGATAACGAACCAGTTCCGGCAAACCGGGCATCCATCGAAACAACCTGTCCTTCAGCGCGCTCATATTCGCATGGTCAAACTAACATTTTTGGCCACGGAGAACCACAGAGATTTGGAACGTCACAGAGTTTTTTTGAGGAGGGTAATTAAAACAAGGTTCCTCACGGTGAGCAATGGGAGCGTTGACACCGGAACACCTCTCACTGACCTTGACTCTTGCGCGAGCTAATTCCCCTTCCGTGTAGGGGTGGCGCGGAGCGCCGGGGGAGTTCAGCGTGTGGGGCGAGGTTCCTGTTAGCGCTGAACTACCCCGTCCGCTCCGCGGCCACCCCTTCACGGAAGGGGAATTAGCTCACGCAGGGGCGGGGCATGGGCGGTGGAGGGAGGCCGGCGTCAGCGCTGCCACTGCTAACTGCGAGGAACCTAAAAAAGCAAACCGCGGGCAGAAACGCCAAGAACAAGTTACCATTAAAAAATTCGCGTCTCCGCGACTCTGCGCGAGGCCGGTTTTCAACTAACATTCCCCATGCGGTTATCCATACCCACCGGGGATGGACCAAAAACGGCAACAGAGAAGTTCTCTCCGCTAACAGAGAAGCTCTTTCCGTTAACAGAGAAGCCTTCTCCGTTAGCAGAAAAGGCTTCTCCGTCAGCGGAGAAGGCTTCTCCAAACCCGTTTTCGCTGGTTTTAACCCCGGTTTAACCACCAACTAAGACCAACAAAATGAACACTTTACAACGAGAACATGGAGGGATTGGAGGGGGGGAGAGTTTTTTGGTTTTCTGGTTATTTGCCTCGCTCGCGGGCACCTTCGCGTTCATCCGCGGTGAAACGTTACCGCTGACAATGTGGCACAGATTATCCGGTCTGTACCACATTATTGTCGCGCCGCGTTAGCCTTTGGCTTGCCGAGCTGGTGGATTTCCGGCATCTTAGTCGCCTATGTTCTGGTCAGTCTTGGGGAAGATTCACCCCACTGTGTTTTTGCGGGAGGCGCAGGCTTCCGCCGCCACTGTTTCCGAACATGAACAACGCTTGGCCGAGTTGTGCCGCGTCTCCCCGGAGGAGGCGTTGCGGCAGTTGGGGGTGGGGGACGCGGGCTTGACCGAGGAGCAGGTGGAGGAGCGGCGCGGGGAGTTCGGCGCGAATGAACTCGCCGGCAAGCGGCAGGCGGGGGTGCTCCGGGAGTTGTGGACGCGCTGCAAAAACCCGCTGGTGATTCAGCTCGCCGTCATTTGCGTCATCTCGTTGTGGCAGGCGGCGGCGCCGGCGGATTACGCGGCGGCGGCGCTGGTGGGAGCGATGATTTTTTTCAGTGTGGTGCTGGCGTACCTCCAAGAGCACCGGTCGAGCCGCGCGGTGGAAAAGTTGCAGGCGATGGTGCACACCAATTGCGAGGTGTGGCGCGACGGGCGGGAGTCCGAGGTGCCGATGGCGGAGATTGTGCCGGGGGATGTGGTGGTGTTGCACGCGGGGGCGATTATTCCGGCGGATTTGCGCCTGCTCAGTGCCAAGGACTTTTTCGTCAGCCAGTCGTCGCTGACGGGCGAGTCTATGCCGGTGGAGAAGACCGCCGCTGATAGTGACGTCACCGGGCGCGGCTTGATTGAACTGCCCAACGCTTGTTTCCAGGGCAGCAATGTCCTCAGCGGCACGGCGCGCGGGGTGGTGGTGAACACGGGCGTCCGCACGCATTTCGGGGCGATTTCGGCGAAGCTCTCCGGCCAGCGGGTGCGGACCAGTTTCGACCGCGGCATCGCGGGGTTCACGTGGCTGATGATTCGGTTCATGGTGGTGATGGCGCTGGCGGTGTTTCTGGTGCTGGGGTTGCGCAACGGCAATTGGACGCAGGCGTTGTTGTGCGCGCTGGCCATCGCGGTGGGGCTGACGCCGGAGATGTTGCCGATGATTGTCACCGTCAATCTCGCCAAGGGCGCGCTGGCGATGTCGCGGAAGAAGGTCATCATCAAGCGGCTCAATTCCATTCAAAACTTCGGCGCGATTGACACGTTGTGCACGGACAAGACCGGCACGCTGACCCAGGACCGCGTGATTTTGGAGAAACATGTGGATGTGACCAACCGCGACAGCGACGATGTGTTGCGGTACGCGTACATGAACAGTTACTACCAGACGGGGTTGCGGAATTTGCTCGACCGCTCGATTTTGTCGCACACGGATTTGGATGTGGAGCGCAACTGCCGCAAGGTGGATGAAATCCCGTTCGATTTCCAGCGCAAGCGCATGTCCGTCGTCGTGGATTACGAGGGCGACCATGTGTTGATTTGCAAGGGGGCGGTCGAGGATATTTACAAGACCTGCACGCATTATCAGATTGACGACGAGATTCATCTGATGATTGACATGATTAAGAACGACTTGCTGGAGGAGTACGAGGAGTTGAGCAAGGACGGCTACCGCGTGCTCGCCATCGCGTACCGCGAGTTTTCGCGCGAGCGGCAGACCTTCACCGTCAGCGACGAGGCGGAGATGACGCTGCTCGGTTACATCGCGTTCCTCGACCCGCCGAAGGATTCGTCCGCCAGGGCGATTGCGTCGCTGAAGAAGGCGGGCGTGGTGACGAAAATCCTGACCGGTGACAACGCGCTGGTGACGCGGAAGATTTGCAAGGACGTGGGGCTGGCCGTCAACGAGGTCATCACCGGCGACCAGCTGCTCGGGTTGGACGAGGAGCAGCTCGGCGAGCTGGCGGAGCGGCAAAACATCTTCGCGCGCCTCTCGCCGTCGCAGAAGGAAAGCATCATCGTCGCGTTGCAAAAACGCGGGCACGTCGTCGGCTACTTGGGCGACGGCATTAACGACGCGCCGTCCATGCGCGTCGCCGACGTCGGCATCAGCGTGGACACGGCGGTGGACGTGGCGAAGGAATCCGCCGACGTGGTGTTGCTGGAGAAAAGCCTGCTCGTGCTGGAGGACGGCATCATCGAGGGGCGGCGCGTGTTCGGCAACATCATCAAATACATCCGCATGAGCGCCAGCTCGAACTTCGGCAATATGTTCAGCATGTTGGGCGCGAGCTTGTGGCTGCCGTTCCTGCCGATGCTGCCGGTGCAGATTTTGCTGAACAACTTGTTGTACGACTTCTCGCAAATCGGCATCCCGTCGGACAAGGTGGACGACGACTATCTCCTCACCCCGCGCAAGTGGAACATCGCCAGCATCCGCCGGTTCATGGTGTGGGTGGGGCCGGCCAGTTCCATCTTCGACTACGCGACGTTTTTCCTGATGCTGTACTTCTTCAACTGCGCGCTGTTCAAGACCCTGTCAGCGGGCGACGGCGCGTACTACGAAAAACTGTTCCACACCGGCTGGTTCGTCGAGTCCATCATCACGCAAACACTCATCGTGCACGTCATCCGCACGCGCAAAATCCCGTTCCTGCAAAGCCTGGCCAGCCCGACGCTGATATTCACCACGCTGGCCGCCATCGCCGCCGGCTGCGCGGCGCCGTACCTCCCCAGCGTGGCGAACTTCCTCGGCCTGGTGCCGCTGCCGGGGACGTATTGGATTTGGATTGCCGGATTCGTGCTGGCGTATGTAATCTTGACTCACTTGGTGAAAACGTGGTTCTTCAAAAAATACGGAGTTGACTGATGAGAAGTTTGCTTGATGCGTTGCAGGACGGGCGGTTGATTGAACTGCCGGACAACAATAAAACCAAAGCGCTGGAATACCTCGCCACGCTCATCGAGGCGATACCCGACATCGGCGTCGAGGGCGGCATCACCGAGAGCGTCCTCGCCCGCGAGCAATCCTACAACACCGGCATCGGCAAAGGCTGGGCCTGCCCCCACGCGCGCAGCACCGTGGACGGCCACCTGTTCTGCGCCGTCGGCTGGAGTCCCGCCGGCATTGACTACGGCGCCGCCGACGGCGGAAAAATCCACATCGTCGTGATGTACTACGTGCCCGACACGCAGAAGAACGCCTATCTTAAGGAAATTTCATCCTTGGCGAAAGCCATCCAAACCCAGCCCGCGTTGCAAGACCTGAAATCCCTCGACGACCTCGCCGACGCGCGGCATCGTCTGCTCGACGCCATCAGCGCCGCCGCCGAATGCGCCGTCCCCGAGGCCAAGGCGCGCATGATTCAACTCGAAGTCAAGCATACCGAGTTGGAAAAAGCCGCCGCCCTCGCCACCACGCCGCTGGACTTCACCAACCGGGTCATCCCGCTGACCGTCATCGTCGCGCCGGGCCTGAAGTCACTGGTGTTGTGCCGGGACCGCGCCTTGGTGGACTTGCTGGAAAGCAAAGACCCCGCCCTTTCCGCCGAGCTGACCAACAGCGGGCAATTCGAGACGCAAGGCGTCCGCGTCCTGCTCCGCGCCACCGCCAGCTACCAACCTGACCGCGCGGCGCATGATTGCCTGGCCATCAAGCTATAGCTTGATAGAACCCAAAAAAAGCAAACCTCGCGCAGAGCCGCAGAGACGCCAAGAACTAGTTATATGGTAATTCATCATAACATTGGCCGAGTACCCTTCCCCCCCGTCAGGGCTGCGCTCAGAGTCTGCGGAGGTTTCCCCCGCGAGCCGAATTCCCCTTCCGTGAAGGGGTGGCGCGGAGCGACGGGGTAGTTCAGCGTTACAGAAACTGCCAAAACCGAACGCTGAACTACCCCGTCCGCTCCGCGGCCACCCCTTCACGGAAGGGGAATTTGGTGGTGGTGAATGGCGGTTGGCATTGTTCATCATCCGATGACAATGTTTACAAAAACGGGGTCGATTTCACCGCTGATAGTGATATGTTGGGGGAATAATGGAACGGTTGGAATGTTATCTGGTCTTGAACAGCTTGCGGTTGATTGGGCCGGTGCGGGTCAGGAAATTGGTGGAGGCGTTCGGGGCGGTGGAGCGGATTTTCTTGCAGTCAATGTCGGCGTTGGCGGCGGTGGACGGTATCGGGCCAAAAGTCGCGCGGTCGCTGCGGGAGTGGGAGCAGCATTTTGACTTGGCGGAGGAATTGCGGCGGCTGGGGGAGTTGAATATCAGCGTGCTGGATTGCGCGGATGAACGGTATCCGAGGCAATTGGCGGAGATTTACGACCCGCCGCTGGTGTTGTATTACAAGGGTGACCTCGCCGCCGCCAGCCGGCGCGGCATCAGTGTGGTGGGGTCGCGGCGGACTTCGCCCTACGGGTTGGAGACGGCGAAAAAATTGTCCTATCAAACGGCTTACGCGGGGCTGCCGGTGACGAGCGGGCTGGCGCGCGGCATTGACACGGCGGCGCATCAGGGGGCGCTGGCGGCGCGGGGGCGGACTATCGCGGTGCTGGGTTGCTCGCTGGACTTGATGTATCCGCCGGAGAATCAGGCGCTGGCGGACGCGCTGGTGGAGCACGGCGGGTTGTTGGTGTCGGAGTTTCCGTTGGGGACGCCGCCGGACAAGCGAACTTTTCCGATGCGCAACCGCATCGTCAGCGGCTTGAGCGGCGGGGTGTTGGTGATTGAGGCGGGCGAGCACAGCGGGGCGCTCATCACGGCGCGGATGGCGGTGGAGCAGGGGCGGCAGGTGTTCGCGGTGCCGGGGCGGATTGACCACCTGCAGTCGAAGGGCTGCCACCGGCTCATCAAGGAGGGCGCGAAGTTGGTGGAATCGGTGGACGACATTCTGGCGGAGTTCGAGTTTCTGTTGCCCAAGTCCGCCATCAGCGCGCCGCGCCGCCCGCTGCCGGCGGATTTGACGGATGAGGAGCGGCTGATTATGGAGACGCTGGGGGTGGAGGAAACGCACCTTGACGAGCTGACGCGAAAATGCGGGTTGCCATCGGCGCGGATGTCCTCTACCCTGCTGCGCTTGGAAATGCGGCGGCTGGCGCGCCAGTTGCCGGGAAAATATTTTGTGAAGACGGATTAACTATGGGCAAAGCGTTGATTATCGCGGAAAAGCCGAGCGTGGCGGGCGACCTCGCCAAGGCGCTGGGCAAGTTTACGAAGGAGAAGGATTTTTTCGAGAACGATGACTATGTCATTTCCTCGGCCATCGGGCATTTGGTGGAAATCAGCGCGGGCGACGCCGACCCGAAGCGCGGCAAGTGGAACATCGCCAACCTGCCGGTCATCCCCGCGCACTTCGCGTTAAATCCCATCGAGCGCACCGCGGCGCGGTTTAAGTTGCTCAAGCGGCTGGCGACGCGCAAGGACGTGGACACGCTGATTAACGCGTGCGACGCCGGGCGCGAGGGTGAGTTGATTTTCCGCTACATCGTGCAACTGGCGAAGGTGCGCAAGCCCATCCGCCGGCTGTGGCTGCAATCCATGACGCCCGACTCCATCCGCGGCGGGTTCCAGCACCTGCGCTCCGACGAGGAGCTGCGGCCACTGGCGGCGGCGGCGCAATGCCGTTCCGAGGCCGACTGGCTCATCGGCATCAACGGCACGCGCGCGCTGACGTCGTTCAACTCCAAGGGCGGCGGGTTTAACAAGACCACGGTGGGCCGCGTGCAGACGCCGACGCTGGCCGTCCTCGTCAAGCGCGAGGAACAAATCCAACGCTTCCAGCCGCGCCCGTTCTGGGAAATCCACGCGCGGTTCGCCGCCGCCGCCGGCGATTATCCGAGCCGCTGGTTCAACGAGCAGTTCAAAAAGACCGCCGCCAACGATGACGAGGGCAGCGACAAGCGCCTCGAAAAAGCCGAGCGCATCTGGACGCGCGCCCAGGCCGACGCCATCGTCAGCGCCTGCGCCGGCCAGCCCGGCATCGTCGAGGAAAAAAGCAAACCCGCCACGCAACTCTCCCCGCTGCTGTTCGACCTCACCTCGTTGCAGCGCGAGGCCAACAACAAGTTCGGCTTCCCCGCGCGCATGACGCTGTCCGTCGCCCAATCACTCTACGAAAGACACAAGGCGCTGACCTACCCGCGCACCGACAGCCGCTACCTGCCGGAGGATTACCTCGCCACCGTCCGCGCCACACTGGGCCGCCTGCCCGCGCCGACGCTCGCGCCATTCGCCGAGAAAATCCTCGCCAACAACTGGGTGCGCCCGAACCAACGCATCTTCAACAACGCCAAAATCTCCGACCACTTCGCCATCATCCCCACGCCGGAGGCCCCGCCCACCGCCAAGTTCAACGAGACCGAGGCGAAAATCTACACCCTGGTCGCCCGGCGCTTCATGGCCGTCTTCTTCCCGCCCGCCGTGTTTGAAGTCACCACCCGCGTCACCCGCGTCGCCGGGCACGCCTTCAAAGTCGAGGGCAAAGTACTCAAGGAAGCCGGCTGGCTCGCCATCTACGGCCGCGAGGAACAACCCGCTGACGATGAGCGCCAGTCCCTGCCCCCCGTCACCAACGGCGAGCAAGTCGCCACCAAGGAACTGGACCTCCGCGAAGACGTGACCCGCCCCCCCGCGCGCTTCTCGGAAGCGACGCTGCTCTCCGCGATGGAAGGCGCCGGCAAACTGGTCGAGGACGAGGAATTGCGCGAGGCCATGTCGGAGAAAGGCCTCGGCACCCCCGCCACGCGCGCCGCCATCATCGAGGGCCTCATCACCGAGAAATACATCGACCGCCAGGGCCGCGAACTCAAGCCGACGGTGAAAGCGTTCGACCTGCTGGAAACCCTCGGCCAATTAAACATCACCGCGCTCTCCTCGCCCGAACTCACCGGCGAATGGGAGTACAAGCTCAAGCAAATCGAACACCAACAACTGACCCGCGAGAAATTTATGAGCGAAATTGAAGGCACCACCCGTGACATCATCGACCGCATCCGCCGCAGCGGCGACCCTAGCGAAGTCATCCTGCACGACACCCGGCTAACCGACCCCTTCAGCGGGCAAAAGATGATTAAAACCCTGAAAGACTACCGCACCGCGGACGGCACCTTCATCGCGCCGAAAATCATCGCCGGCCGCGTCATGGCCGAGAACGAAATCGCCGAACTGCTCGCCCACCGCGTCGTCGGCCCGCTGGACGACTTCAAAAACCGCATGGGCCGCCCCTTCAGCGCCTACGTCCGCCTCGACGACAACAAAGAAATCACCCTCGACTGGGGCCACGCCGCCAATGCCGCCAACCCCGGCCACGACCAAGCCCCCGACTTCAGCGACCAAACCCCGCTGGGCCGCTGCCCCGTCACCAAACGCCGCATCTTCGAGACCCCCAACGCCTACATCACCGAACCCGCCGACGGTGAAACCCGCAGCGGCAAAGACAGCTTCCGCATGGGCCACAAAATCCTCGAACAAGAAATCACCCGCGAGCAAGTGACCAAACTCCTCGCCACCGGCAAGACCGATTTACTAACCGGCTTCATCAGCAAACGCACCCACCGCCCGTTCAAAGCCTACCTGGTCCTGCAACCCGACGGCAAAACCGGCTTTGAATTCCCCCCGCGCGAGACCACCCCGCGCCGTCCCGCCAAAAAGACTGCCGCAAAATAAAAATCACCAAGGCGGTATTGTTCGGCTCGCGCGCGCTGGGCACCTTCCGTCCCGCCTCGGACATTGACCTCGCTTTGTTCGGCGACGACCTCACCGTCAGCGACCTCGTCAAATTACACGTCGCGTTGACCGAGTTTAATTTGCCGGTGGAACTGGACTTAATCGCCTACGAACAACTCACCAACGCGAATCTGCGCCGGCATATTGATGAAAAAGGCGCGGAGTTGTTCCGCCGCCGCGCTTGAAGGCAGCGCTGACCCCGCCCCCCACCGCCCCAGCCTCCCGCGGCAGCGTATTCCCCTTCCGTGAAGGGGTGGCGGCGCAAGCCGACGGGGTAGTTTAGCGTTCGGTTTTGGTATTGCCCTTAACGCTGAACTACCCCGTCCGCCTACGCGGACACCCCTTCACGGAAGGGGAATTTGCTCATGTTAATTCCCCTCGCGCAGAGGGGGGCGCGCCAGCGGACGGAGTGTCTCAGCGTTCAGGGCTTATCTCATCAGCCTCCGCGTCCTCATGCCGTTTGCGGCGGGCGCGGGCGACGGTGTTGTATTTCTCCGTGCGTTGGTTGATTTGGGCGAGTAGCGGTTCGGTGATGGCCAGGTTCACGTCGGCGGTGACCAGGGCGGCGATTTTTTCCAGGATGGTCACGATGCCCGTTACTGCCGCCGGGCGCGTGTCTTTGATTAACGGGACGGCGGCGGCCTTGCCCAGGTCGGCGTAGCGCTCGTCCATCAGTTTGCCGAATTGGGTGTTGTGCTCGCGCAGGTTTTCCACCCATTTGAGCAGCCGCAGGTCGGTGGTGTCCAGCGTGTCCAGGGCGACGCGGCCCGGGGTGCGGGCGGTGAGCAGGTCTTGGCACAGGTTGGCGATGATGCCGCTCTCCTCGTTATAGCCCTCGCGGGTGGCGGCGGGGTATTTTTTGAACACGCCGAGCAAGACCCGCGCGGCCTCGGCGTAGGCGGTGTTGTAGTGGTAGGTCAGGCCGCGGAAGGTGTAGTGCAGGCCGGTGTAGGCGTGGTCGCGCGCGGTGTCGTGCTTTTTCAACTCGTCGGTGAGGGGCAGGGCGCGGTCGTGGTAGGTGGCTTGGTCGTACAAGGTGAACGCCGGCTCGACTTGGTTATAGAGCGACTGGAGGGCGCCGTTGACGAAGTTGGTTTTCTTTAAGTCCTCTAACGTCTCCTTGATGTATTCGTAGATTTCGAGGGCTTTGTATTCGTTAAAGATAGGTTTGATAAGTTTCACTGGTTCATCTTGTCTGTTTGGTACAGTTCTGCAATCTTTTTTTGCGGGTTAATTTTTCGGGAGGTCGGGAAAATCGCTGCGGAGTGGGGTTCCCGATGTCGGGAGGTCGGGAAAATCGCTGCGGAGTGGGGTTCCCGATGTCGGGAGGTCGGGAAAATCGTTGCGGAGTGGGGTTCCCGATGTCGGGGGGTCGGGAAAATCGTTGCAGGGTGGGGTTCGACACGCTGCGGACAGCACGCAACGCTGAACTACCCCGTCGCTCCGCGCCACCCCTTCACGGAAGGGGAATTTTGCTCGCGCGGGGGCATTAGTCGGGGGGGAGTGTTGCCGCGTCAGCGATTCCCCTTCCGTGAAGGGGTGTCCGCGCAGGCGGACGGGGTAGTTCAGCGTTGCAGGGGGAAGCGCGCCCGTTCATCCCACCCACACCCGCGCGTTCTGGAAGGGGCGCAGCCAGGGGCTGGCTTCGCCCCAGGCGGCGGGGTGCCAGCTGAGTTGCGCGGTGCGGATGGCGCGTTCGGGGTGCGGCATGAGGGCGGTGACGCGGCCGTCGTCCGTGGTCACGCCGGCGATGCCTTCGGGGCTGCCGTTCGGGTTGTACGGATAGCGCTCGGTGGGCGCGCCGTGGTGGTCGGTGTAGCGCATGGCGATGGGGACGCGGGCGCGGTCGCCGTGTTGGGAAAAATCGGCGCGGCCTTCGCCGTGGGAGATGACGATGGGGGCCACGGTGCCGGTCATGTCGCGGAAGAAGATGGAGGGGGAGGCGCTGATGGTGACGGGCACGAGGCGCGCTTCAAATTGCTCGGATTGGTTGCGGGTGAAGCGCGGCCACG
>JAISBF010000090.1 GCA_031266335.1 Verrucomicrobiales bacterium | reverse complement strand
TTCAGCCCTCCCCAGCAACCCCCAACTTCCCCAACAACACCCCCGCCTCCTTGAACCGCTTCCCCATCTTCCGCAACTCCCCGACAATCGTATCCCGCTCCTCCTCCCGCGCCGCCAACGGCCAAGCCTGCTCATACAACGCCAACTTCTCCGCCTCCTTCAGCGAGGACACCGCCGGCAACGCCGCCAACGCGCCGCGCAACGCCAGCACCTGCTCCCCCTCGTCCGGCGCCACCGCCGCGTGCGCCATCAGCACCCGCACCGTCGTCGCGCAACGCACCCGGCTCACGGCGCGGATGATTTCCTTGCGCTGCGCGAGGTCGCTGACGCCGAGCAATTCCTGCAACGGCGCGTCAGCCTCCGCCACATCCTGAATCGCCAGCGCCTCCGCGAACAACGGCTGGTCGGACTCCGCCGCTTGCTGCGCGGCGGGCGTCAACGTCGGCAACAAATCGGCGGAGCGCGCGTAGAAGCGGGCGATTTTCAACACCGTCTCCCGCCACGGGCCAAGGTCCCGACCCTCCACCGCCAGCGGCCGCAACGCCAGCACCGCCGGCAAGTCGCCCGCGTCCGCCAGGTTTTTCAACGCGTTGAAGCCGGCGCTGCGCGTGCCGGGCTGGGCGGACTGCACGGCGGCGATGACGAACGGCAGCGTCGCGTGGTCGCCGCGCGCCGCGACCACTTCCAGCCAGCGCGGTTGTAAATCGTCACCGGCGGCGGAGGCGGCCTTCAGCACCGCCGCGCCGACCCCGTCCGCCGTCAGCCGCGAGAGGCCGAGCACGCCGGCGGCGGACTTGGCCGCGTCACCGTCAGCGAGCGCGGCGGCGAGGAGGTCGAAGTCCCCCGCGTGGCCGCCGTAGCCCAGCGTCGCCAGCGCGAGGTTCTGCACGGCGGGGTCGGCCGCTTGCGTGCCGGCGCGGACGACGGCGTAATATTTATCCGCGACGCGCAGGTTGGCGATGTTGTCGATTAACAATAACTGAACGTCAGCGGGGAACAGGGCGAAGCTCTTTGCCAACAGCGCCGGCATATTGCTGGCGACCGGCAGCGTCACCGCGACGCGCGCCAGTTCTTTGCGGAACGTCTCGTCAGCGTCAACGAGGGCGAAGAAGAAGGGCGCGGTGTCCCCTGCGAGCGCCAATCCGCGCAACGCCGCGCGGCGCACCGGCGCGGGATTTTTCTTCGCTGACAGTGGCGTGAAGATTTTCCGCGCCGTCTCCGTCCGCCCTGCACGCACCGCACGCTCACCGGCAGCAACCCGCACCCATGACACGTCGGCGGGCAATATGCTCACCGCCGCGTCATCACCAACAGCGCCTATATAATATGCCGCCGCCCGCGCAACGTCAGCGTTGGCATTGTTGTTGACGAGCCGCACCGCCGCCGCTGCCGCCGCGTTGTCGCCCTGCTCCGCGAGCGCATCGAGGATGCCGATTTTCGCGCTATCGCCGACCGTCGGCAAAACCTCCGCCGCCGCTGCCGGTGACAACTTCGCCAACACCGGCGCCGCCGCGCCGCTGACCGTCGCGTCACCGTCAGCGGCCAGCTTCTTCAACCACGGCACCGCCGCCGTGCCGCCGAGCTTATCCACCGCCGCCAGCGCGACCGTTAACCCGGCGGGCGTGAACTTCCCCGCCTCGCCCGCCGCCGCCAGCGCCCGTGCCACCGGCTCACGGTCAGCGGCCGCGAGCGTCCTGATGCCGTCGCGCCAACGCACCGCCAGCGCGTCGTCCGTGCCCGGTTGGTACGTCGTCAAAAACGCCACCGCCGCCGGCGTCGCCAGCCAGCGCAGTTCCGCCGCCTGCAACAACGTCAGCGGCACCGCCGGCGCGGGCACGGCGTGGTAAGACGCCGCCGGCGTGTCCTCGGCCGCGAGGTCGCCGAGCGCGTAACGCAGCCCCGCGAAATAATGCGCCACCACCTGCGGCGTCCAAAACACCTCGTCATTGTGCCCGAGCGAGCAGTAGAACACGCGCCCCTGCCCCACCCGCTTCGCCCACGAGATGCCCACGTCACGGTCGGCGCGGCGGATGCCGTTGCGCTCGTTTTGCGGCTTGCTCATGTCGAGGCTCAACAACACGCGGCGGTTGTCCCGCGTGTAGCTCTCGTCGAACTGGTAGATTTCGTCCTTGATCCAAAAGCCGTGCCCGCCGAACGACTCGTTGCACACGTGGTCCGGCGCGTCGTTCTTCACCGCCACCGTGTCCCCCGCGCCCCACGGGTGGCCGGCGAAACTGCCGCCGAGGCACCCCGCCATGTCCGGCCAATCCTTCCAGCCGTCCGTGGCCGCGTGTACGCCGAACAGGCCCTTGCCGCTGTTGATGAAGTCCAGCAGCGCGGCCCGCTGCGCCGCGGTGAACTTCAGCGCCGTGGTGTTGTTCAAAATCACCGCGTCGAACTCCGCGAGCTTCTCCGGCGTGAACATCTCCATCTCGCCCGACGGCACCGCCGTGTACGCGCCGGTCTTCGCCCCCAGCGCGGTGAACAAATAAATGCCGGCGGGAATCGAGCCGTGGGTGAACCCCTCCGTGCGCGAGAACAACAACACCTTGCGCGGCTTGGCCGGCGTCACCGTCAGCGCCGGAATCGCCGCGTCAATCCTCGGCACATACTCCGGCTTCACCGCGCCGAACTCCGTCCGCGCGGCCAACGCCCCGCTGACCGTCACCGCCGCCAGCGCCGTCACCATCAGCGCCTTAACCATCATCCTATTGGTATTCATAAGCATCTCGTAGAATTTGCAGTTACTTGGAGTTTAGAATTTGAAGTTTGAAGATTACTTGAAATTTGGCGTTTGGAATTTGAAATTTCACAACACTCCCTCCGCATCCGCCAACGCCCACGGTGCCCGGTAATCACACGCCAACAACCGCTGCGCCTCGTCGCTATTCGTCACTCGCTCAGTCCCCGCGTCCCACCGCAACTCGTCAACCCCCGCGCGGAACGCCGCGTTGGCCAGGTGCGCCGGCAGCGCCGTGTAATGGGCGTGCAGAATCGGCGCGCGCGGCGTGAGGCCGTTGAGAATCGCGTCGATGAAATTCTGCTGGTGCCCGTCCGCCGCGCGGCCCGGCACGTCATACGCGCCCGCCGGCACCACCAGGCTCTTCAGCGCCTGCGAGGAATGCTCGATGCCGCCGCGCGTGACCTTGATCCAGCCCTCGCTGCCAATCATCTCCACGCCGCCCCAGTAGCGGTTCGAGACCTCGATGATTTTGTTGCCAGGGTACTCGACCGCGAAGGAATATTCCGTCGCCGTGTCATACACCGCGCTGTTGCCGAAGCTGGCGCTGGCGTTGTGAATCGCCACCGGCGCGACCTCGCTGACGCCGTACATGAGTTGCGCCATGTCGTAGTGATGATTAATCCAGTCGGTGAGCTGGCCGCCGGCGTAAGCGTAATTCCAGCGCCATTCATAATGCACCCGCTGCGGCATGTACGGCACATCCGGCGTCGGGCCGAGCCACATCTGGAAATCCAAGTCCGCCGGCGGCGCTGACGGCGCCCACGTGAGGTTGCGATTACCGCCGCCGCCGGGCAACCCGACGCGCACCGTCTTGATATCGCCAAGCACGCCCATCCGCGCCAGCGCCACCGCGCGCCGGCATTCGCGCGACGAGCGCTGCTGGCACCCGACCTGGCACACCACGCCCGCGCGCCGCACCGCCCGCACCATCGCGCGCCCCTCGGCCACCGCGCGGGACAGCGGCTTCTCGACGTAAATATGCTTGCCCGCCTGCGCGGCGGCGATGAGCGTCAGCGCGTGCCAATGGTCGGGCGTGCAAATCCACACCACATCCACATCCGGGTCAGCCAGCGCCTCGCGGAAATCGCCGGTCTGCCTGACGCCGTTATAAGCAGACACGTCATCACGCTTGGCATAAGCAGCGCTGACCGTGTCCACATTCGACTTACGCCGCCCCGCGTCCACATCGCAAACCCAAGTGAGCTGCAAATTCTTCTGGCCCAAAATATAATTTCGATGCCCGCCCCACTGACTCCCCGTGCCGATAGCCGCGACATTAAGCCGCCGCGACGGCGCGGCATTGCTCTGCCCGAACAAGCGGGA
>JAISBF010000075.1 GCA_031266335.1 Verrucomicrobiales bacterium | reverse complement strand
TGGCGCTCTGGCGCTCTGGCGCTCTGGCGCTCTGGCGCTCTGGCGCTCTGGCGCTCTGGCGCTCTGGCGCTCTGAACAAGAGCCGGATTTTAGCGTAAGCGGAATTGCAAGTCGATCTTCGCAAATTCCGCGAATTTTTTCCGCTTATTCCCGATCCGCTAAAGAATCGCGTGACGGATGCGTTTATTCCCGGACCATCCCCCGGCGCCGCTCATCGTCAGCGGTTGTTACCCCCCAAACAGGCAGCTGCCTTGCGCCGTTGCTTCAACCGCCACCCGACTGGCGCCATTTTTTAACACGCAATTAAAACCAACACCGGAGAATCCCCATGAACCCCCCAAAATCAAAATCACCAATTAACCCAAAAAAACTGCTGCTCCTCTGCGCCCTCAACGTCTCCGCGTTGAATGCGTTCGCCCAATCCACCTGGCTCACCCCGGGCAGCGGCACGTGGTCCGTCCCGGGCAACTGGTCCGGCGGCGCGCCCAATGCTGTCGGGGCCAGTGCGCGGTTTAATACTGACTCGGCGGGGAATGACAAGGTCATCACCCTGGACACGCCGGTTACCCTCGGCTCCGTGTATATCTTCGGCGCGCCGGCGTCGGCCACGGCGCTCACCTTCGGCGGGTCGGCGCTCACCTTTCAGGCGACCGCGGGCGGCGCGTTGCTGGCGGTGCAGGACCAGCATAATGTTATCATCAACAGCGCCGTCAGCCTCGGCTCCGACTTGCAAGTCAGTCTGCCTGCCGATGGCGCCGGGGCGCCGTCCACGCTGGTGTTGAACGGCGACCTCGCCGGCAACGGCCACGCCATTGCCGTGGATGTTGGCTGGCAAATCAGTTCCGTCACCCTCGGCGGCGACATCAGCGGCGCGGGCACGCGGGTCAGCAAAAGCGATGTCGGCATCCTGCGCTTCACCGGAAATAACAATACGTTCACCGGCGGGCTGGCGCTCACTGGCGGGCGCACCGAGACCACCGTCAGCGCCGGCGCGGGCAGCGGGATTACGCTGGGCAGCGTCGCCGCCAACCGGAACAACCTCGGCGCGGGCAACGTCAGCGTCAGCGGCAACAACACCGTCTTGCAAATCCAGACCTCGGCGGCGAGCCAGACGGTTAATCTCGCGTCAGGCACGCTGACGGTGACGAACAACGCGCAGGTCAATATCCTCAAAGCCGCCACCTCGCACACCGGCGGCGCGTTCACCGTCAGCGGCGGCGTGCTCGACGGCGGCGCAGGCGTCAGCGGGACGCTCAGGCTCAGCGGCTTGGATTTTAACAAAACCGCTGGCAGCATCACCAACGCCCCTAATCTATGGCTGGATAGCGGCACCGGCGCGACCGCCGCCACGGTGCAAAACATCGGCGGCAGCGGTGCCATCAACGGGTTAGGGGATGTCACCAAGGAAGGCTTGGGCACGCTGAAGGTGGCGGATACCGTCACGGCACTGTCAGCGGCGAGTTTGTCCTTCCGCAGCGGCACCCTGAATTTCGGCGCGGGCGCGAACGTCACCCTCAGCGGCGGGCTGACGCTGGGCGTCACCGGCACCGGCGCATTGACCCAGAGCGTCTTGTTAGGCAAGGCCAACCAATACGCGGGCGATATCGAAGTGCTCCCCGGCTACGCCCTCATTGACAGCTACCGCAACATTGCCACCGTCAGCATGGGCGGTTTTGACCAAACCATCGGCCAACTCACCGTTGGCAACCTCGCCGCGCTGAAGCTGGACATGGGCCCGGTCGGCACGGTCAACACGCTGACCCTGGCCAAGGGCAGCAACAGCGACGTGAACATCCTCAACTGGGAAGGCAACCCCGACGGCCTCGCCAACGGCAACGCCGCGCGGCAGGATGTCGTCCTGCGCACCGGCTCGGTCAACGTCAGCGACGTGTGGTTCTACGGTTACGAGAAAGGCGCGGTCAACCTCAGCGGCACCCTCAAACCCACCACCTTCCTCACCGGCACTTTTTTGTGGCTGAACACCGATTATAATGATTACCGCAACTGGAACTCAGGCACCAACGCGACCGGCATGGAAATCCCCAACCACGCCGGCGCGATAGTGCGGAATAATAATAATACGAACATCTATATCACGGGAACCATCACCCTTGGCCAGTGGTTGATAACCAATAGCAGCAACCGAGGCGCGCCAGTGGCCGCTGAGGACGATGACGACGCCACGATTATTTGGGACAGCGGCGTGGCGGGACAGGCGGCGCTCATCCAAAATACCGGAGCGCATCTGGATACGGGTGGCCGGCTCAATTTTGTATTGCACAGCGATTTAAGATGGAATGTGGGAAAGACGGACGGCATCACCAGGATAATATCGGATTTAATTTCCGGCAGCGGGGCGCTGATTATCGAAGGCAACGGCGGTTATTTGAGAAACGGCAACTCCTACAGCGGCGGCACGATTATCCAGTCGGGAGGACGGCTTGGCCTTACGAGCGGCACGGTGGCCACCGATTTTGCCTTGGGCACGGGCACGCTGACCATCAACGGCGGCGAGATTTTCGGCGGCCACGACGAAACCACCAGAGCCATCTACACCGTGTCCAACCCGCTGGTCATCGGCGGCAACTTCACCGCCAGCTATATCACCTTCGCCTACGGCGGGGATGTCGTCCTCAACGGCACGCGCGTCATCACGGTCAGCGCGGCGGCGAATAATAATCAATTTACCCAGTCCGTCACCTTCAGCGCCACCACCAACCTCGTCGGCACCGGCGCGCTGACCAAGGGCGGCAATTACCAACTGCAACTCCGCAGCCCGAACAACACCTTCAGCGGCGGCTTGACGGTCACCGGCGGCGAATTGCGTGCCGATATCGGCGCGGGTGGCATCGTCATCGGCGCCCTGGCGCCCGGCCAAAACTATCTGGGCAGCGGTAATATCAACATCACCGGCGGCACGGTGCGGGTGGCAAACAATTATCTGGCCGAGGTGCGCGGGTTAATCACGGTGAACTACAGCAACTACATTAATTTCTACGGCAGCGGCACGACGCTGTTGCAAAGCACCGGCACCTTCAGCGGCGGCGCCAGCCACGGCTCCATCATGCTTGAAGGCGGCCAGACCTTGGTAAACAACGGCATCGCGTGGGTGAACACGCCGGGCATCATCTTCGCCAGCGGCGGCACCCTCACCGGCGCGCCGGTGACGGGCCTGTACTCCCTGACCAATCATGTCAACGGCGGCAACGCCTTGGTGGACACAGTGGTGTCCGGCTCGTTTTTGAACATTAACAACGGCCAGTTGAAGCTGAACCGCGACGGCAACTGGTTCAACACCGTCAACCTCAACGGCGGCGTGCTGCGCACCGGCACCGCCACCGTCAACAGCCTCGGCGCGCTGAACCTCGCCGGCAACGCGGGTATTTTCATGGAGGAGGACAGCGTGCTGACCTTCAGCGCGTTTTCCGCCACCAGCGCGACGCAGTGGACTGCCGCGACGCAACTGAACCTCGCCAACGAGGACGGCGTGTGGAACCGCGCCGACGCGCTTGGCGTGACGAGCAATTACATCTATATCACCGACACCACCAACAGCGGCCAGCTCGACCGCATCGCCTTCACCGGCTACGCGCCCGGCGCGATGTTGCTGAACAACAGCGGCACGTGGTACCTCGCCCCGGACGGCGCGACCGTCAATGAATGGAACGGCAATGCGTCCGCCGGCTTCAGCGGCACGACCTGGAGCGCGGCGGCCAACTGGTTCAACGGCGCGCCGGACGCCGTCGGCGCCTACGCCGCCATCCGCGAGGCCGACGGGAAGCTGGCCGGCAAGACTATCAGCGTGGACGGCAACTTCACCGTCGGCACGCTGGAAATCGCCAACAGCGCCGCCTTCACCCTCAGCGGCGGCACGCTGACCTTCGACAATGGCGGCAACGGGGCGGCGCTGACACTCCTGAACAGCACCGCGCCGCTGTTTAACACGGCCTTGCAACTGAATGACCAACTGCGCTTCACCAATAATGCCGCCGTCAGCGTCACCAATCTGACCGGTAAAATCAGCGGCACCGGCGGCATTGTCTATAGCAGGGACAGCAATTCCAATAATTTTGGCCACGTGCTGGTGTTGAACAGCGGCAACGATTTTTCCGGCGGCTTCCAGTGGATTGGCAGCATGGCGACCACGCCGAATACGGCCACTAGCGGTAACGCGCCGCGCATCGTCTTTACCGGCAACGGCTCGTACTTCGGCACCGGCACGCTGACCGTCGGCGACGGCACGGCGGGGCGGTGGTATCAGTTGCAACCCAACACGACGAGCGTGACCCGCGTGGTGGACCTCGGCGGCTTGGTTATCGCGGGCAATATTTTCTTCGGGCAAAGCAGCGCCAACACTTCTGCCGCGCTGACCCTGGGCGGTTCCGGCACGGTGTTGGTCACGGACGGCACTTGGACGTTGAGCGGCAACGGCGGCAACAGTTCCAATTTTAATTCGTCAGTCGGGAGCGCGCTGACCTTTAATATGCCGTTGGCGGGTTCCGGCCAGTTGCAGATACCCGCTTATTCGCGGGTTTATTTTACGGGCGGCGACGGTTCATTCACGGGCCGTGTCAGCGTGAGCGGTGATTACTCCGAAGTAACCATCGGCAGTGACTTGGCGTTGGGTTCCGGCACGATAAATTTAGGCTCCGCTGGAGAGTTTAGGGTGGTGAGAGCGGCGAATGGCGCGCGGACTTTGGCCAATACGTTTGTGTTGGGCAGTTATGTTTCATGGGTGGGCAATTTTACGCTGACCGGCAGCAGCACGCTGGCCTCTGCCATGACGATGGGCATACAAAACGCGGTGACTTTTGCCGCCGATAACGCGCTTGCCGGTAGCGGAGGTATGAGCCTTGGCTCTAGCTACGGGGTCACGGTCACCGGCGGCACGCTGGTATTGCTTGGCTCCAATTCTTACACCGGTTACACGTCAGTGCAGAGTGTCAATCTGGCCGTGGGTAACGACCATGCCCTTGGCACCGGCACGCTGCACCTGAGTTATGGTAGTGCTCCCACGAGCATTGCCACTCTGTCTTCCGTCGGCGGCCCGGTGACGCTGGGCAACGCGGTGGTTTTCGGCAGTTATATCAGACTGAACGGCGCGGCGGGGTTGCTGACGCTGAACCCGACGGTGGCGCAGACTTCCACCATATCCAGTGCCAATCTGGCGGTGGTCGTTAGCGGCGGGACGGCGGCGTTCGGGTCGAACTTGACGTTGACCGGCCCGGGCGCGTTGACCAAAAGCGGCGCGGGGACGCTGCGGCTGCTGAACGCTGACAATGACTTCACCGGCGGGGTGCAAGTCGGGCAGGGCGTTTTGTCGGCGCAGGCGGGCGGCGGGAATATCACGCTGGGCAAGGCGGCGGCGGGGGAAAACTATTTCGGCAGCGGCCTGGTGTCCTTCGTCAGCGGCAACTACGTCAGGACCTTGGAACTGGTTTCCACCGGCAGCGTGACCTTGGCGGGGAACTTGAACCTCATCGGCAACAGCGTGACCTACACCGCGAACGTGAACGTCACGGAACAATCCGGCACGGTCAGCGGCAACAGCGTGAAGACTTACCTGAATCCTGACAGCGGCATGGTCATCGCCGGCAACGAGCACGGCTACCTGCGGGTCGCCGGTGACTTGGTGAAGACCGGCGCGGGGACGGTGAACTTCGCCGCCGGCAACCTGGTCAGCGGCGGCGCGTTCCGCATGGAAAGCGGCGCCTTGGATTGGAACGGCGGCAACATCGTCACGTCGAATTTGTCGTACACCGGCGGGGCGCTGACGCTGGGCAGTATCAATTCACCCGGCACGCAGCAATTGACCCTGGGCACCGTGACGCTGACCGTGCAGGCGGACGCGAACGCCATGTTGACCGGCGCGACGCTGAACGTGACCGGCAACGCGGTCATCGACCTCAACAGCAGCGGCGTGCTGACGCTGGCCGGCGCGACGGCGGGCTGGAGCGGGTCGCTGACGGTGAGCGACTGGCACGGCGAACTGGCCGGCGGCGGCGACTCGCGCTTGCAGTTCGTCAACAGCGTGCCGGCGGAACTCCTCGCCACGACGGTGTTCGCGGACGCCGACCCGGAGGTCGCCTACCTGCCCGGCGCGCGGGTGACGCGCAATTACCTGGGCTATTACGAGCTGGTGCCGCTGGGCGCGGGCGCGGAGTGGACCGGCGTTGACGGCAATTACGAATGGGCCACGATTAACAACTGGGACCCGAACACCCTGCCCAACGCGGCGGGCGCGGTGGCGGCGTTCCGCTCCGCCGACGCGGCGCTGAACGGCCAGACGGTGACGCTGGGCGGCAACGTGTTCCTCGGCGGCCTGGTGCTGGACAGCCCGGCGGCGAGCTACACCATCGGCGGCCCGTACGTGCTGTATTTTCAAAACCTGCCCGGCGCGGCGGCGTACGTGCAAATGAGCAACGTGAACGCGGTGCTGCTCGACACCGAAATCGTCCTGCCCGGCAACCTGGAAATCCAGCACCACGGCAGCGGCGCGCTGGTGTTCGACCGGAACATCAGCGGCATCGGCGGCATCACCAAGGACGGCCCCGGCACGGTGCTGTTCAACGCCGGCAACACCTATCTGGGCGGCTTCACCCTGCGCGACGGCACGGTGGTGATAGGACATCCCGACGCGCTGGCGGGCGGGCAACTCATCTTCGCCGGCGGCACCCTGAGCACCGGCGGCGCGGCGCGGACCCTGAGCAACAACCACACCCTCAGCGGCACGACCTTCTTCAGCGGCACCGTGACCCTGGCGGGCAACGGCCTGGTGACCGGCAGCGCCGGCGTCATCACCAACGACACCCTGACCCTCAGCGGCCCCCTCAGCGGCAACGGCCAGTTAACCAAGAGCGGCCCCGGCACGCTGCTACTGACCGGCAGCAACACCAGCACCGGCGGCTTCGTGCTGGCCGAAGGCATCACCGGCATCAACAACAGCGCCGCACTCGGCACCGGCCCGCTAACCCTGGGAGCGCCGGCGTCCCCGCCGGCCACGCTGCGCTTGGACGCCAACGCGCTAAACCTGGCCAACAACATCACCGCCAGCGGTGGCACCATTGACACCCAAGCGAACAACGCCACCCTCAGCGGCAAAATCGCCGGCAGCGGCGGCCTCACCAAAGCCGGCACCGGCACGCTAACCGTCACCCAAAGCAACACCTACACCGGCACCACCAACATCAGCGAAGGCGTAATCGTCGCCACCAACGCCGACGCGTTGGGCCAGTCCCCTGTGTCCCTTACGTCCCCTGCGTCCCCTACGTCCCTTGTC
>JAISBF010000074.1 GCA_031266335.1 Verrucomicrobiales bacterium | reverse complement strand
AACAGCGCCATCGCCGTCCAGCAAAGCCTGTGGTTCGCCCAGCAAAACAGCTTGTTAAAGCGCATGGGCGACTTGCGCTATGGAGCGCGGGCGTCCCGCCCGCTGGCGGACAAGGATGTCCGCGTTCCATATAACCTCATCGAAAACATCTGGCTCAGAAGCTATGGCCAACAGTTAAACGTCGGCAGCCAAGTCGCTGGCAAAGCCTACCAACAACTCATCTACGGCGTCGATCTCGGCACCGATCACAAGTTCACCATCAGCGCTGACAGTGACCTATACTTGGGCGTGTACGCCGGCTACGGCAGAAGCGACCTCGACTACCGCACCCCCGGCGCTGACGGTGAAATCAACTCCTACTACGGCGGCCTCTACGCCACGTGGTTACACTCCAGCGGCTTCTACCTCGACGCCACCGTCAAAGCCGCCAGTGTCAACAACGACCTGAAAGCCCCCTACGGCACCACCCAACTCAAAGCCAGCTACAGCGACGTGAACATCGGCGGCAGCCTAGAAATCGGCAAAAAGTTCACCTTCAGCGACAACTGGTTTGTCGAACCCCAGTTCCAAGTCAACTACCTCCACATCCTCGCCGAAGACTACAGCGCCGGCCCCATGACCATCAGCACCCAAGACCTCGACGCCCTGCAACTCCGCATCGGCAGCGTGTTCGGCAGAACCATCAACCTCACCAACAGCGGCGCATTGCACCCCTACGTGAAAATCAGCGGCGTCGAAACCATCAGCAGCGGCGGCACCCTCAGAAACGGCTACCAACATACCCGCGCCAACACCGACGGCGCCCGCGCAGAACTCGGCGCCGGCCTCATCTGGCAACTCGACACCAACAACCAACTCCACCTCGACTACGAGGCGAGCTTTGGTGATAAATATGACAAGCCTTGGGGACTAACAGCGGGCTACCGTCACCAGTTCTAAACCACGAATGAACACGAATTGACACGAATAAAAATGCAAGAGGCAGCCGCTGACCGTGGCTGCCTCTTTCATTAGTGTCCATTCGTGTTAATCCGTGGTTAAAAATCTCCGCGCCGCCGCGTCTCCGCGGTTAAGTGTTGTTTAAAAAATCCTTCGGGCCTTCGTGGTGCAATTATTTTCCGCCAACGAAAAAATTGTACTGCCAAATTGCGGATTTGCCTTACATTAAACGCCCCGCGCGGTTCATGCCGAGTCGCGCCACAAGAAAGGAAGCCCGGTTATGTCGGAAACAGCCAAAATAATCATCGCGGATCAGCCTTACGAATTCCCCGTAATTACCGGCACCGAAAACGAAAAGGCCATTGACACCGCCAGATTGCGCGACTTGACCGGTTACGTCACTTACGACGACGGTTACGGCAACACCGCTTCCTGTGAAAGCGCCATCACGTTCATCGACGGCGAGCAGGGTACCCTGCGTTATCGCGGTTATGACATCCAGGACCTCGCCGTTCATTCCAATTTCATCGAGTCCGCCTACCTGGTGGTTTACGGCGAATTGCCGACCATCTCGCAGTTGCAAAACTTCCGCCACCTGATTTTGCGCAACGCCGCCATCCATCAGGGCATGTTCAGCTTTTTCGAGGCGTTCCCCAACAATTCGCACCCGATGGCCATCCTCTCGGCGATGGTCAACTCCCTCGGCTGTTACTACCCGGAGATGGCGTCCAACAATCGCGAGCAGGATCTTGAGCACCTCGACAGCGCCGCGACCATCCTGCTGTCCAAAGTCCGCACCCTGGCGGCCATGTCCTACCGCATGAAATACGGCCTGCCCTTCATTCATCCGAAACCCGAGTTGCCCTATTGTTCCAACTTCCTGCACATGATGTTTTCCGAGCCGTATGCGGATTACAAATTCAACCCGGTCGTGGATCGCGCGCTGAACCTGATTTTACTGCTGCACGCTGACCATGAGCAGAATTGCAGCACCTCGACCGTGCGCATGGTGGCGTCGGGCGGCGCCAACCTGTTCGCCTCCGCCTCCGCCGGCGTTTGCGCCCTCTGGGGGCCGGCCCACGGCGGCGCCAACATGGCGGTCATTCACATGCTGGCGCAAATTCACCAGGACAGCGATGACGGCTCGCGCTTCGTCGCCGCCGCCAAGAGCGGCGACAAAAGCAAGCGGCTGATGGGCTTCGGCCATCGCGTTTATAAAAACTACGACCCGCGCGCCAAGATTTTGCGGAAAACCTGCGCCGACGTGCTGAACACCCTCGGCGTCAACGACCCGCTGCTGGACATCGCGCTCAAATTGGAGGAGATCGCCACCCACGACGAGTATTTCCACGCCCGCAGACTGTATCCGAACGTGGATTTCTACAGCGGCATCATCATGCGCGCCATCGGCATCCCGGTGGACATGTTCACGGTGATGTTCGCCATCGGCCGGATGCCGGGCTGGATTGCCCACTGGCGCGAATTGGCAACCGGTAATTCGCCGATTCACCGCCCGCGCCAAATCTATACCGGTTCCCCGCGCCGGGAATTTACGCCGATTGACCAACGGTGAACTTATTTGGGATTTAAGATTTCCAATCAGTGATTTTGCCGCCTAGTATCGGGCCATGGCATTACCAGTCTTGCAAAACGACACCTGGCTGTTCCACGGGAACAGTATCACCGATTACATGCGCCGCGTTGACCCCGAGGGCTGGGGCTACGGCTACGTCCGCCTCATCGCCCAATGGCTGCGCGGCCGCGGCATGACGCCCGGCAACGAATTTCCGAAAATTCTCAACCGCGCCACCAGCGGCAATACCATCCGCGTCCTGGCCAGGGATTGGGAGGCGGACGTCATCGCCAGCAAGCCGCAGGTGCTGTCGATCAAGATTGGCGTCAACGACGTGTGGTCGGGCCTGGTGCCCGGGCGCGAGGGGACGCATGTCCCGCTGGACGAGTTCACGGCGACTTACGACCGGCTGCTGACGGAGACGCGCGTGAAGCTGCCGTATTGCAAAATCGTGCTGTGCGATCCCATCGGCATCTGGCCGCCGTCACCGTCAGCGGGCAACGAGCGGCTGGCGCCGTATTGCGACGCCATCGCGCGGCTGGCGGAGCGGCATAAGGTCTTCGCGCACGTCAAGCCGCAGGCGGCGTTTCTGCAAGCCAAGCGGGAACATCCCGAAATTGACTTCACCGCTGACGGGGTCCACCCGACCCCGCCCGGCGACATGGTGCTCGCCATCGCCTGGCTGCGCGCGACCGGCCTGCTGAACAAGCGGTGCGAGATGTGAGCCGCTGACCTTGCGGTAAATTTTCCAGGAGTGACCGCCTGGCCATAAAAACATGGCAACTCGCTGATCATGGGGAACATTTTCGGCCGGCGAAGTCGGGCAAATTAAAAAAGTCCAAGGTTTCCGTTGCCAAGCGGGGTGGATTCCCCTAGACAGTACAATTGATGGATAGCGACCTGCAACAAATAGTGGAGACCTTGCAACTCACGCATTTGACTCCCAAACTTGAACAACTCACCCCCGGCAATTGCTGCGAGCACCGCAGCTGGGGGATTGGCAAAATCCGCGAATGGGACCCGATCGGCCGGAAAGTGATTATTGATTTCGCGGGCAAGGCCGGTCACGCGATGGATTTTGAATACGCCGCGGCCTCGCTGACGCCGCTGGCCGCCGACCATATTGAGACGCAAAAAATCAACGCGGCGGACGCGGTCAAAAAACTGGCGGCGGAGGACCCGGCGCAGTTGATGCGGGTGGTGACGCGCAGCCTGGGCCGGCAGGCCAACGCGGTGAAAATCCAGGCGGTGTTGTCGCCGGACGTGGTGGGCGAGGCCGATTGGAAAAAATGGTGGGACGGCGCCAAGCGGGCGATGAAGAAGGATGCGCGGTTTGTGATTCCCGGCAAGCGCACCGAGGCGATTCAATTTTTTGACGTGGCGCCCGATTACAAGGAGGAAGCCTTCAGCGCCGTCATCCAGGCGGTGGGGCCGAAGGCCGAGCTGGCCGCGGTCGAGCAGTTGGTCAAGCACGCCAAGGTGCTGGACGAGGCGGCGCTGCAAAACGTCATCAATGACATCGACCAGACCATCGCCAAGACGCCGAGTTCGCAAATCGTGGCGGCGGTTGAGCTGGCGCTGGGCCGCGACGAGTTGGTGCGGGAATCGGGCCGGGAGGCGCAGTTCGGCGCGGCAGGGATCAGCCGGTTCGTGCCGCGGGAGGCCCGGGCCTTTGTCGCGCTGGCGGAACAGTTGGCGGCGGGCCGGCAGGGCAAGTTTGTCGAGCGCGCGGCGGAAATTTTGCAAGAACGCTGGCACGGGTTCGCGGCGGAGTTGCTGCCCTACGCCAACGGTCGCATCGCGGAAGTGGTGATTGCTTCCTACAAGCGGGACCAGCGCGTCGGGGAAATCCTGGAGGTGCTGGGCCGCCTGATTCGCGAGCGCAAGTTGCATTACGATTTTTTGATCTGGCTGGCGAAAAACCGCAAGGTCGCGGAATTCAGGCCGCTGATCAACGTGCAGTTGTTCTACGCGATTCTGTCGGTGCTGGAACTCGACACGCTGGAAGGCAGCCGCAAGTCGGGCCGCCTGCAGGATTTGTTGATTAGCAACAAGGAGTTGATGAAGGATTTGCTGGAAGGCGCGCGCGAGGACGAGGTGCGCGACGTGACCCGCGCCATCATGCTCAGCCCGGTGTTCGAGGAACTGGACAAACGTTCGCTGCTGGCGACGCTGGTGAAACTTTATCCGTTCGTGCAGGCGATGATCATCGGCCAGGACAGCAAGTCGGACGCCGCCCCGCTGGTGGTGTCGCTGGACAGCCTCACCAAGCGCAAGGCGGAACTGGACGACATCATCAGCCGGAAAATTCCCGAAAACACCCGCGACATCGCGGTGGCCCGTTCCTACGGCGACTTGCGCGAGAACAGCGAGTTCAAGGCGGCCAAGGAGATGCAGGCGGTGCTGTTGCGCCGCCGCGCCGAGCTGGAGGCGCTGTTGTTGCGCGCGCAGCCGACCGATTTCAAGGCGGCGGACACCTCCGCGGTCAACATCGGCACCGTGGTGGAACTGGCCGACACGGCCAGCGGCGAGCGGTTGTCCTACACCATCCTGGGGGCTTGGGACAGCGCGCCGGACCAGGGCATTGTTTCCTACCTGGCCTCGGTGGCGCAGGTGTTGCACAAGAAAGCTGTCGGTGACACGGCGGATTTGATGCTGGACGGCGGCGGTCAGCGCCAGGTGCGCATTGAAAGCATCCGGGCTTACAATCCCTGAGCAATTTTTTATCAACCAAAAACCAACCCTAACTAATACAGAGAAATATGTGTTCAACTAAAATCACCACAGTCAAAGCAAGAGAAATCATCGACTCCCGTGGCAACCCCACGCTGGAGGCGGAAGTTCATTTGGAGTGCGGCGCGTTCGGCCTCGCCAGCGTGCCCTCCGGCGCCAGCACCGGCGTTAACGAGGCCGTCGAGCTGCGCGACGGCGACAAGGCCCGGTACGGCGGCAAGGGCGTGCTCAAGGCCGTCGCCAACGCCAACGGCGTCATCGCCAGCGCCCTGGCCGGCCTCGACGCCCTCGACCAGGTCACCGTTGATAAAACGATGCTCAAGCTCGACGGCACCAAGACCAAGTCCAAGCTCGGCGCCAACGCCATCCTCGGCGTCTCCCTCGCCACCGCGAAGGCCGCCGCCGACGCCCTCGGCCAGCCGTTATATAAATACCTCGGCGGCCCCAACGCGAAAGTGCTGCCGGTGCCGATGGCCAACATCATCAACGGCGGCGCGCACTCCGACGCCCCGATTGATTTCCAGGAGTTCATGATTGTCCCGAAGGGCGCGCCCAGTTTCCGCGAGGGTTTGCGCTACGGCTGCGAGGTGTTCCACGCGCTGAAGGGCATTTTGCACGACCGGCATCTCGGCACCGCTGTCGGTGACGAGGGCGGGTTCGCGCCGACGCTCGACTCCACCGAGGACGCGCTGGAGGTCATCGCCGCCGCCGTGAAAAAGGCCGGCTACAAGCTCGGCAAGGACATCTTCATCGCCCTCGACGTCGCCAGCAGCGAGTTCTACGACGCCAAGAGCAAGAAGTACGTCTTCAAAAAATCCAGCGGCAAGAAATTGTCCGCCGAGGAACTGATTTCCTTCTACAAGGACTTGCAGAAGAAGTACCCGATTATCTCCATCGAGGACGGCACCGCTGAGGAAGACTGGACGGGCTGGAAGAAACTCACCGACGCGCTCGGCGCCAGCACGCAGTTGGTCGGCGACGATTTGTTCGTGACCAACGTCGAGTTCCTGAAAAAAGGCATCAAGACCGGCACGGCGAACTCCATCCTCGTCAAAGTCAACCAAATCGGCTCGCTGACGGAGACATTCGACGCGATTGAAATGGCCAAGAACGCGAAATACACCGCCGTCATCAGCCATCGCAGCGGCGAGACCGAGGACGCCACCATCAGCGACATCGCCGTGGCGACCAACGCCGGCCAAATCAAAACCGGCTCGTTCTCGCGCAGCGACCGGCTGGCGAAGTACAATCGCTTGCTCCGCATCGAGGAAGAACTCGGCGCGAACGCCATTTATGGGGGTTCGATCTAAATTCTTTGATCCGCGCAGCGTTAAAACCGCTGCGCGGACAGCCAAGGGCGACGTTTGGCACAAATTGTCGCCGTGGTTGGTGGTATTGCTAGTGGCGGGCGTGCTGGTGCTCGTGGGGGTGGTGTTTCAGTCGCCGCTACGCAAGAACCGGCAGTTAATCGACCGCAAGGAACGCTTGCAAAAGCAAATCGAGCAGCAAAAAGCCATCAGCATCCGCATGGAAGACGAGTTGAACGCCTTGCAAAATGATCCCTATTACATTGAGCGCATGGCGCGTGACATTTTGAAATACGGCCGCGTCGGCGAGGTGATTTTCAAGTTTCCGCAGGACCTCAGCGACACCGGAAATCCGCCGGACCAACCCGGCGCGGCGCGCCATCGATAACCGCATTTTCCCCATTGTCAGCGGCCGGTTTTTGCCTATATTGGCTTGACCATGAAAACTCCCGTCCGTGTTGCTGTCACCGGTGCCGCCGGTCAAATTAGTTACTCACTGTTATTCCGCATCGCCTCCGGCGCGATGTTCGGTCCCGATCAGCCGGTTATCTTGCAATTAATTGAAGTGCCCGTGGAGAAAGCCATGAAGGCGCTTGACGGCGTGGCGATGGAACTGGAGGACTGCGCGTTCCCGCTGCTCAAGGGGCTGGTGCTGACCAGCGACGCGAAGGTCGGCTTCAAGGACGCCAACTGGGCGCTGCTGGTGGGCGCCAAGCCGCGCGGCCCCGGCATGGAGCGCGCCGACTTGCTCAAGGACAACGGCAAAATTTTCATCGAGCAGGGCAAAATCATCGACGCCGTCGCCGCTGACAATGCGCGCGTCGCGGTGGTCGGCAACCCCGCCAACACCAACTGCATGATCGCCGCCAGCCAGGCCAAGCGCCTGCCCGCCGAGCGCTTCACCGCGATGGTGCGCCTCGACCAGAACCGCGCGCAAAGCCAGCTCGCCAAAAAGGCCGGCGTGGACCTGACCGAGGTCAAAAACATCTTCATCTTCGGCAACCACAGCCCGACCATGTATCCCGCCTACCCGCACGCCACCATCAGCGGCAAGCCGCTGCTGGACGTGATCGGCGACAAGGCCTGGCTGCAAGGCCCGTTCTGCGAGACCGTCGGCAAACGCGGCGCGGCCATCATCGCGGCGCGCGGCGCATCGTCAGCGGCCTCGGCGGCGAACGCGCTGGTGGATCACGTGCGCGATTTGACGACCCCCGGCCGGGTGCATTCCGTGGCGGTGAAATCGAACGGCGCCTACGGCTTCGACCCGAATGTGTGGGCCGGCCTGCCGGTGCGCACCACCGGCCCCGGCTCCTACGAAGTCATCACCAACTACCGCATGTGCGAGTGCTGCCAGGCGAAAATCGCCGCGACCAACCAGGAATTGGTTGAAGAGCGCGCCGCAGTGTCGGCGTTGTTGTGATTGGCGATTGATTATTGATGATTGAAAATTGTCCCGCCGCTGATGGTGACCTTCACCGTCAGCGGCGGTTTGCTGTTGGTGAAAATGGTTACGAAAAAAACTGAGGTGATTTGAATATCGCTGACGCTGACGCTCACTGTCAGCGGGAATTTTCACAACCCGCGCAACAAAGTTTCCCAGGAACATTGCAACGCGGCGCGGAGTCGCGCGGCGAGCGGTATGGTGGGATTCTTTTGTCCAGCCTCGATTTCTTGCAAAAAACGGCGGCTGATATTCGCCCGTTCCGCCAGTTGTTCCTGCGTTAGCGCAGCTTGGTTTCTCAGGTGATAAAGATTTTGTCCGAAGGTCTTGGTCGGGTTCTCGGAGGATTTGGACATCCATCAATTTTCCAGAATCGGCAGATTTTGAGAGCGAGCTATAGCGCGCTTTTTTCTTGTGTTACTTTCGCCACTCGGTAATATTCGCTGCGTTGCGCAAGCAATTTAACAATTAGAAAGAAACTAAAATGAAGACCAACTACATATCCAACTGGACCGCGTTGCTGCTGACGGTCAGCGGCCTGGCGGTGTTACCGCTGACTATGTCGGCACAAAACCTAATAGTGAACGGCTCCGCTGTCACCCAAACCGGAACCCATTACGAAAGTTCCAGCGTTGAGGCGGCGTTGTTCATCAGAAACGGCACGTTCAACGGCACCAACATCATACTGACCGGGACCGGACCGATCGGCGAAAATGCTTCAAACGCGGTTCGCATGGATAGCGGCGGCGCATTGTCCCTGTATGATAGCACGATCAACGCGGCCAACGGCTTTGGCCTGAACACCAACGCGGTGACGGTTTACTTACAGAACACCAATGTTTCCTCGGAGCTTAGCCGTGGCATCAGCGTTTATAATACCGCCAGCGTGGTTATGGTTGGCGGCACGGTCAGCTCCATCGCCAGTTATGCCTTGTTCGTGGACAACGCCTCTAGTTTTGCGGGAACCGATGTCAGCGTAGTCTCGGGTAGTAATAGCGGGGTTTATGTGAACCGTTCCGGTTCGGCGGTATTTCGCGGGAAATTGCAAGTCACGGCCGACAGGTCGGCTATTATCGCGACACAAGGCGGCTATGTCGATTTGGGCGAGGACGCGCATTTGACGGGGCGTGGTGGCATCGAAGTATTCATGAGCGGCACCGTGGTTGGCACTAACACGGAAATCAACGGCGGCGTGGGCGGTTCGGGTCACGCCATCGGCATCAGCGGCACTGGCAGCGGACTGGTGTCACTGGTCAATCCGACCGCGCAAAACAGCGGTTCCGGCTCATTGATCTCGTTTGGCGGTAGCGGTACCAACACGGTGGAAATTGCGGGCGGCAGCCTGACGGCCTCTGGCGATAGCATGGGTATCGTCGCGTCAGGTGCCTTCAATACCGTCAAGGTCAGCGATGGCGGCAGTATCACCGGCGATGTCACCGTCAGCGGCTCCGCCGTACTCGACCTCACCATCAGCGGCCAGGACAGCAGCCTCCTCGGCGACATCACGCAGAACGACGATGCTGTCGTCACCGTCACCATCAGCGACGGTGCCAGCGGACAAGGCGGCATCAACGGCGGCAATCTCATCACCGGCGGCGACAGCGCGTGGACCTTCACCGACGACAACCACATCAACCACAGCGATAACCAAGGCACCCTCAACCTCGGCGACTACGACGTCACCTTCGACGACCTCACCAACGACGGCGTTATCAACATCAACCTGAACAACGACACCGGCGAAGGCGGCTCCATCACTGTCAGCGACACCGCCAGCGGCACCGGTACCATCCACATCAACGCCACCGGTGACGGCAAAGAAGACCCGAACAAAGTCCTCCCCGGCATCGTCAGCGGCGACGGCACGGAACACTGGCAATGGGATCCGATCGACTGGGGCCTCGAAGAAATCGTCAAAGACGGCGACCACTTCGTAAAAAAAGGCACCAGCCCCGCCGGCGCAGTCCTCAACAGCGCCATCGCTGTCCAACAAAGCATGTGGTTCGCGCAGCAAAACAGCCTGTTAAAACGCATGGGCGACCTGCGCTATGGAGCGCGGGCGTCCCGCCCGCTGGCGGACAAGGATGTCCGCGTTCCATATAACAGCCTCATCGAAAACATCTGGCTCAGAAGCTACGGCCAACAGCTAAACATCGGCAGCCAAGTAGCAGGCAAAGCCTACGAACAACTCATCTACGGCATCGACCTCGGCACTGACCATAAGTTCACCATCAGCGCTGACAGTGACTTGTACTTGGGCGTGTACGTCGGCTACGGCAGAAGCGACCTCGACTACCGCACCCCCGGCACTGACGGTGAACTCAACTCCTACTACGGTGGCCTCTACGCCACGTGGCTCCACAGCAGCGGCTTCTATATCGACGCCACCTTCAAAGCTGCCAGTGTCAACAACGACTTGAAAGCCCCCTACGGCAACACTCAACTCAAAGCCAGCTACAGCGACGTGAACTTCGGCGGCAGCATAGAAATCGGCAAGAAGTTCACCTTCACTGATGATTGGTTCATAGAACCGCAACTCCAAGTGAACTACCTCCACATCCTAGCCGAGAACTACACCGCCGGCCCGATGACCATCAGCGCCCAAGACCTCGACGCCCTGCAATTCCGCATCGGCAGCCTGTTTGGCCGCACCATCAACCTCACCAACAGCGGCGCGTTACAACCTTACATCAAGATCAGCGGCGTCGAGACCATCAGCAGCGGCGGCACCATCAGAAACGGCTACCAATCCACCCGCGCCAACACCGACGGTGCCAGAGCGGAGTTAGGCGCCGGCCTCATCTGGCAACTCGACACCAACAACCAACTCCACCTCGACTACGAAGCCTCCTTCGGCGACAAGTACGACAAGCCCTGGGGCCTGACAGCGGGCTACCGCCACCAGTTCTAAAAGCACATTCAACGCAGAGACGCGGAGGCGCGGAGGTTTGTTTGAAAAAAACAGCCTTCGTGCCTTTGTGTCTTAGTGGTGAAATTTTCCCCGCGTCTTCGTGGCCGGAGTTTTCAGCAGTTCAGGGTGGACAAGTCTCTCATAGGGGATAAACTATTGTTATGAGAATATTAACGATACTTGGTTGGGTTGCGGTGACGGCGGGGTTGGTGGGTTTGCAGGGTTGCGGAAAAACGCTGAACGTGGAAATTCCCAAGAGCACCATTAACAAGGCGGTGCAGGCGAAGTTCCCGGTGTCCAAGGACGGGTTGCTGAAGGTGACGCTGTCGAACCCGGTGCTGGATTTCAGCGAGGCCAAGGACAAGGTTATCGTGGACGTGGACACGGAGGTGTCGCTGCTGGGGCTGGGATTTGTGTCCTACAAGGGACATACGCAAGTGGAGGCGGGCCTGGGTTATCAGGCGGCGGATCACGCCATTCGCGCGGAGCGAATCAAGGTGCTGAAGGTGAATGTGCAGGGCCTGCCGGAAGGGAAGCATGAGGAGGCCGTCGCCTTGATCGGCCAGGCGGTCACCCCGTTGCTAGGCTCGATCGCGCTGTATCAGTTCGATACCAACACCACGGTCGGCAAGCTGGCCAGCGCCGCGCTGAAGGGATTCAAAGTGACGGATCACAGCCTGATTGTCATCATCGGGTATTGAACGGGTTCAGGATGGCAGCGTCATCTGGAACGGCGGGATGCGCGCCAGGATGTCCTGCCCGTCCTCGTCCTTGCCCAGGTAGGCGCCCTCGGCGGTGCTGTTGGCGTCAACCAGGTGATAGCTGTTATACTGGAAGCGGTCGCCGGGCGTCAGCCGGGGAAACTGTCCGACCACCCCGTCGCCTTCGATTACCAGGCGATGGCCCTGCGCGTTGGTGACCAGCCATTTGCGGCCGACGATGGTGACGATGCGCAGGCTGTCGTTGTGAATGGTGATGTAATACGCAAAGCGGTGCGGCCGGGCCGGGTGCGCGTGGGTGTCGGGGACGTATTCAACACGGTCAATGCTGACGCGCAAGCCGGGGAGTTCCTGATAGGTTGCCATGCGAACCTTGATTATTAAGGCATCGTCGGGAATGTACAATGCCAAAATCCGGCGCGGTCACGCCAGCCAGGCCGCCAGGTGCGCCGCCAGTTGTTCCGGCGTGTCGAGGTGGCGCAACTCACCGTCAGCGGTGCAGAAGCCGTAGCCGTCGCCGTAAGCCTTGCCGTTGACCACGCAGGCGTCGGTTTTGCTGGTGTGAATTTGGCGGCGGCCTTTTTGCAGAGCGTCGTTTTTCCCGCCCTCCAACTCGTATTTCCAGCCAACCAATTTACTGTCAGGGAACAGGCCGCGCAACAGGCGGATAACCTTGGGCGCGGGGCGAAGGACGACCTTGAGTTCGGGAATGACGCTGGGGATTTTCTTGTGGTCGAGCGGGCGGTTCTGACCGTCCTGGATTTGATGAACCTTGAAATCACCGAGCGCGGCGGCGTGCAGGACGGCGTGGGGTCGCTCGCGGGCGAGGAGTTGCAACTGCCCCAGCAAGGACTTGCCGGTGCCGAACGGGATGAT
>JAISBF010000024.1 GCA_031266335.1 Verrucomicrobiales bacterium | reverse complement strand
CACTTACGTTATGACTTATCTCTCTCATCTTCAGCGGGTTATCGGTAGTTAGTAGATAGCATGTAGTAGGTAGCAGCTATTTATTCCCGATAACGGGATGGGACGATATGGAATCTGGCGGACTGGCGCAAGGTTTTTTTTCATTTTTTTTACCGCAACACCTTCGTGCCTTGGTGTCTTGGTGGTAAAAAACCAATCAAAGCGCCGGCTCGCGGTTGAACTATCGGCGCGCGTTTGCTAGCTTGGCGGGGTGCAACGCGAGACAAAACAACGGGACGCGATCCGGCTGGTGTTCGAGCAACACGCGCCGCCGCTGCTGCCCGGCGAGGTGCTGCGGCTGGCGCGGCGGGAGGTGCCGTCGCTGAGCCTGGCGACGGTTTACCGCGCGTTGAACGCCCTGGCGCGGGAAGGGGTGATTCAACCGGTGGCGCTGCCGGCGGAGGCGCCGCGTTATGAAAAGGCGGGCAAGCGCCATCATCATCATTTTGTCTGCCGGCGTTGCCGGCGGGTGTTCGAGGTGCCGGCCTGCGCCGGTTCCATGCGCCGGATGGTGCCGGCGGGTTTTGTCATGGACGACCATGAAATCACGCTGTACGGGGCGTGCGCGGATTGCCGGCGGCGCTGAGGGCGGCGCGTTCTTTCGTATTGTGCGACGCTGACGTTGGCGGCATATTTTTCCGCATGATTGAATTGTTTCTCAAGGGCGGGCCGATTATGTGGCCAATCCTGGCGCTGTCCATCGTCACCACCGGGGTGATTCTGGAACGCGGCGTCTTTTTGTGGATGCAGGCGGCGCGGCGCGATGCCGCGGTGGCGCAACGGATTTTTCTGCAAGTCGAAAAGGGCGACCTGGCCGCTGCGGTCAGCGCCGGCGAACGTTCCGAGGATCCGGTGGCGCGGGTGTTGATTGAGGGACTGAAACACCGCGCGACCTCGCTGACCGAGGCGATGCTGGAGGCGGCCAGCGCGGAACTCGACCGCAACAACCGCGGCCTGGTGGTGCTGGACACCGCCGTGACGCTGGGGCCGCTGCTCGGGTTGCTCGGCACGGTGATCGGCATGATTCGCGCGTTCGACGTGGTTGGCGCCGGCACCATTGCCAGCAATGAGCTGACCATCACCGGCAGCATTTCCGAATGCCTGATTGCGGTGTGCTTCGGGCTGTCGGTGGCCATTGTGGCTATCGTCCCGCTGAACTGGCTCAGCTCGCGGCTGGAAAAAATCCGCCGGCAACTGGAGTCGGCCATGACGCGGCTGGAGCTGCTGGTGAAGGAGTGACCATGGCGCGCCTGCAAACTCCCTGGGCCAGGGTTCGGCCGCGGCTGGAAATCATCCCGTTCATCGACATCATGTTTTTTCTGCTGGCGACGTTCATGATGGTGTCGCTGTCGATGATTCACAATGCCGGCATCGATGTGAAGTTGCCGAAAATGGGCACCGCCAAGAGCATGGACCAGCAGCCCAATGAGCTGACCGTTTCCATCAACCGCCAGGGCGAGTTGTTCGAGGGCCGCGCCCCGGTGACGCTGGCGCAGCTCAAGTCGCGGCTGGCGGACTGGCAGCGCGCGGTGCCGGACGGCCGGGTGATTTTGCAGGGCGACTACGGTTGCGACTTCGGCAAGGTGGTCGAGGTGATGGACGCGGCGCGGGCGCTGGGCTTGGAGCGGCTGATCATTCGCACGGAAAAACCGGAGCCGGCCAAGCCATGACGCTGACGGTCAACGAGATTTACCAAAGCATCCAGGGCGAGAGCACTTTCGCGGGCCTGCCCTGTGTGTTTGTGCGGCTGGCGTTCTGCGACCTGCGCTGCGCGTGGTGCGACACGACCTACGCCTTTCACGAGGGCGAAAAAATGTCGCTGGACGATATTCTGGCGGCAGTGGCCAAATTCAACTGCCCGCTGGTCGAGCTGACCGGCGGCGAGCCGCTGTTGCAGCCCGCCGCGCCGGCGCTGCTGGTGAAGTTGCTGGAACGCGGCCACCGGGTGTTGCTGGAAACCGCCGGGCATCGCGACATTTCCGCGGTTGACCCCCGCGTGACGCGCATCATGGATTTGAAATGCCCGGACAGCGGGATGAGCGACCGGAACCGCTGGGAGAATATCCCGTATCTGACCGCCAACGACGAGGTCAAGTGCGTCATCGCCTCCCGCGCCGATTACGAATGGGCGCGGGAGCAGGTGCGGCATTACGCGTTGCCGGACAAGGTGCGCGCCGTGTTGTTTGCCCCCGTGTTCGGCAGCATCGAGCCGCGACAACTGGTCGAGTGGCTGCTGGCCGACGCGCTGCCCGTGCGTTTCCAACTCCAGTTGCATAAATTTATCTGGGAGCCGCGGCGGCGCGGCGTGTGAATTATTTGGGCCTTTCAGCACAATTCGCTGGCAAATTTAAAATTTTCCCTATACTCGGACGCATGGTTTCAAAACGTATTGCTGTTCTGACAAGCGGCGGGGACTGTCCCGGCCTCAACGCGGTGATTCGCGGCGTGGTGCACGCGGCGGCCCACCATGACTGGGAAGTAATCGGCTTTACCGACGGCTACGAGGGCATGTTGTCGCCGGTGCGCTATCGTATCCTGGACACCGGCGCCACCGACGGCATCATGCAACTCGGCGGCACCATCCTCGGCACCACCAACAAGGGCCGGTTTGTCGCCAAAATCGGCCACGGCAACAAGGCCGAACTCGACCCCGCCATCATCAGCGAAGCCAGGGAAACCATCGAGGGCCTCGGCATTGAGGCCGTGGTCTGCATCGGCGGCGACGGCTCGCTCAGCACCGCGCAGCAACTTTTTGAAAACGGCATCAAGACCATCGGCGTGCCGAAAACCATCGACAACGACATCCAGGCCACCTCGATGACGTTCGGGTTCGACTCCGCCATCTCCTGCGTGGTGGATTCGATGGACAAGCTCTACACCACCGCCCGCAGCCACAAGCGCTGCATGGTGGTCGAGGTCATGGGCCGTTACGCGGGCTGGATTGCCCTGCACGGCGGGCTGGCCGGCGGCGCGGACATCATCCTGTTGCCGGAAATCCCCTTCGACATCGACAAGGTCTGCGACGTGGTGCAAAAACGCGACGCCAACGGTTATTTCACCACCATGATCGTGGTCGCCGAAGGCGCGAAGAAAAGCGACGGCAGCTACGCCACCAAGGACGCGCAGGGACGCAAGGGCGAGGCGGCGCTCGGCGGCATCGGCGACTACGTGGCCGGTACCATCGCCGAGAAGACCGGCAAGGAAACGCGCTGCACCGTGCTCGGTCACTTGCAGCGCGGCGGTGCCCCGACCGCGCTTGACCGCATCCTCGGCAGTTCGTTCGGCGTCGCGGCCGTGGAGTTGATTGCCAAGGGCAAATTCGGCCACATGGTCAGCTACCGCAACGATGAAATCACCGACGTGCCGATTATCGAAGCCGTCAGTCACTTGAGAAACGTCAAACCGGACAGCCAATTAGTCAAGACCTGCCGCAACATCGGCATCAGCTTCGGCGACTGACTTTAATCACGATTACCAAATAACGCTGACCGTGCCAGTCATGGTCAGCGTTGTTGTTTGGCTCCTTATTTACCGGGAGTCACAATCCCGTTGCCTTTCCCCGCGAATCGCCTATCTTTGCATTTTGAATTTTGATTTTTGAATTAACCTTATGCCCCCCATTCTTCGCTTCGTCTGCGGCTGGTTGTTTCTGTGCGCCGTCACGGTCAGCGCCGCCGAGCAGATCATCGTCAGCGGCGGCTGCGCGCTCATTTATCACGAGAAAACCAGGCCCAGGCCGCACGACCGTTACTGGGGCAACTTCATTGACACCGCCGCCCTGCGCCTCAGCCAAATCCGGCCGACGCTGACCGACGCCGACCGTCTCACCTGGCTGGTGTACCGGCCCGCCTATGTCGCTCGCGGCCGGGAAGACCGCGTCGATTACCTGGCCGCGATTCAGGCCGCGGCCGCCAAGACCGGCGCCACGCTGTTCTGGTTCGACACCAGCCGGGAACTGATCAACTACCTCAACAAAGGCCAGGACCGCGACCGGCTCAAAATCTCCCGCTTTGAATACTTCGGCCATTCCAACATGCTTTGCATCATGTTCGATTACAGCAGCGACCTCGGCGGCGCCTCGCCCGCCTACGGCATCCTGCATCAAAACGACCTGCGCGACCTCGACCGCGACAGTTTCGCCAAGGGAGCTTACGTGAAAAGCTGGGGCTGCCACAGCGGCGAGTCTTATTCCGCCGAGTGGCGCCGCCGCACCGGCGTGCCCATGATCGGCGCCATCGGCAAGACCGACTACTCCCGCGGCGGCCTGCCCTTCCTCTCCTCGCCCGGTGGAAAGTGGCACCAATGAAAATCCTGCCTGTCATCCCGTTGCTCATCATCAGCGCCCTGGCCGTCGGGGCGCAGGAACCGGCCGCTGACACTGACGCCGACCCGACCGCGGCAGTCACCGGCAGCGCCACTCCCATTCCCGCCCCCGCCGCTCCTGCCGCCGTTCCCACCGTCAGCGCGCCGGCGCCCGCGCCGCCCAAGGTCATGCCCAGCCGGCACGGCGACTGCACCGGCCCGGCGTACATCGGCCACCGAGTCGTGACCGAGCGTTACACCGAATGGGGCTGGGTCTGGCGGGAACAGGAAACCTATCGCAAGGGCCGCTGGACCATCATTGAGGAACAACCGGGCGTCCGCATGATTCCCAGCCGCTTCCTCGACAACATCAACGGCGATGACCATTACGAATACAAACTGTACGGCGAGTTCGCGCCTTACAAGGGTTACGACCCCAACTACGACCTCTTTGTCGAGGTGTTCCGCCTCAAGGGCTTCGAGGTCATCGGCCCCGCCGAGCCGGTCAAGCTGAAGCCGCCGCTGTCCTCCAGCAAGCGCCGCGGCAACAGCAGCGCCTCGCGCTCACGCGGCATTGATTTCGATTATTGAGCCGCTGACGGTGGCGTACAACCAGCAGCCGCTGACCGTGCGGTGAAATTGCCGCGTCAGCAAATCCGCGTAGGCGCGCAGTTGCGGCGCGTAAATCTCGCGCAGCCGCCGGTGAAAATCCGCGTCGCTTTCCTCCCGCCGCCGGTGATTGGTCTTCCAGTCCGCCACCACGCAGTCACCGTCAGCGCCGACCACCACCAGGTCAATCACGCCCTCCAGCGCCGTGCCGGGCGCGGTCAGCGCGCTGAACGGCGTTTCGGGCAAAAATATCGCGCCGGCCGCGGTCAATTTTTTCAGTAACGCCGATTGCCACAGCAGCGCCGTCTCCCGCTCGCCGCGCTGGCGGAATTGCGCCGGCGCCACCGCGACTTGCGCGCGCAAATAACGCTCCCGCGCCGCTGCCGGTGACCGCCACGGGAAATCCCGCATCAACTGATGCCACCACGTGCCGTATTCCAGGCCGCCGGTCGGCGCGTCCGCCGGCGTCGCGCGCTCCGCCCCGTCCGCGTCAGCGTCAGCGGCGGACGTGTGGCGCGCCAGCGTGTGCGGCAGAATCCGCCGCCAGGTTTCGTTGGCCGCCGCCAGTGCCGCCGGCGACGGTGCCGCGGCCAGCGGCGGCGCGACCGCCCCGTCCGCCGGCCGGTCGCTGACGGTGACGATGCTCCCGCCCGCCAGCGTCAGCGGGTCCAGTTCGTCCCAGCGAACCAGCGCCGCGAAACTGCCCTTGGCAAAACCCGTTTTTGTGCGGTACAGCGCACTGCTGTCCGGCAGCACCAGCAGCCGTTGCGCGCGGGTCAGCGTGACGTAAAACAAGCGCCGCGTCTCATCGTCAGTGTCCGCCGGCTCGCGCGTGCAGGCGTCGAAATGCGCCGCCCACTGGCCGTTCACTTTGCCCACCTGCGGATACTCCACGGGCGGCGGCCGCTGCCCGCTGCCGAAGCCGATGGGCACCACCACCGGCCATTGCAAGCCCTTCGATTTGTGGCAGGTCAGCAACTGGATTTCCCCCGCGCCGCCGTCCGCCGGCGGCGGCTCCCGTTCCAGTTCGCGGCGCAAGTTTTCCAGCCAGTCGAGCCAGCCGAGGCCGTCAAGGTCAGCGGCGCGCGCCGAATGCTCGAACTCCGCCAGCGGCAGCGGGTCGCCGCCGCTCGCCCGGATGCGCCCAGCCAACTTGGTCGCCGCCAAAATTTTTCGCGCCAATGCCAGGCACCCACTGCCGGTGGCCGCGCGACGCAAGCCGCGCAACAACTCCAGCGCGCCCGCCGTCAGCGGACAGCCCGCCGGGTTGGCGGACAACTCCAGCCCGGATGGTGTCGCGCGGTGCGCCGCCAGCAGCTCCGCGTCCGCCACGCCGAAAATGTCGCGCAGCACGCCGATCAACTCGAAGCGGTCGTCCGGCTGCGTCAGCGTGTGCAGCAGCGCCACCGGCCACGCGTAGGCCGGCAACTCCCGCCGCCGCGCGCGGCTCGACACCAGCCGGCACGGCAGCCCGCGCGCCCGCAGCGCCGCCGCCATCGCCGCCAGCCAGTCGCGGCGCGGGGCCAGCACGGCCACCTCGTCCCAGCCGCCGACGCCCAGCCCGCCGGCGCCCTTGGCTAGCAACCAATCCGCCACTTGCGCGAACTCGGCGCGGCGTTTCTCGGTGTCGGTGCGCGGCGGCGCGCCGTCCGCCGTCAGCGGCACCACGACCACCGCGCCGTCAGCGGCGCCGGGCCGCGCGCGCAGGGTCTTGAACTTGACCAGCGGCTGGTCGAGCCGCCCGCTGAAGATGGCGTTCACCGCGTTGATGACCGTCAGCGGACAGCGCATGGTCACGGAAAAATCCAGCAGCTCGCCGCCGCGCCCCGCGCGGAACGCGGTGACGTACTGGTGATACAGCGCCAAGTCCGCGCGCTGGCTATAAATCATTTGCTGCTCGTCGCCGACGAAGCAGAAGCGCCCCGCCGCTGGCGGCGCCGCGTCGGCGCGCGCCGGCCAGGCGTCCGGCTCGCTGCCGGCGGGCCGCGCCAGCTCGGTCAGCACGCGGAACATCGCCGGGTGCGTGTCCTGCGCCTCGTCGAGCACGATGATTAATTCGCGCTCCTGCAAGCGCCGCCGCACCGCCGCGTCCGCCAGCAGTTGTTGCGCCCAGGTCACCATGTCGTCGAAACTCACCAGCCCGCGCGCGGCGCGGTAGTCGCGGTATTGCACCGCCACTTGCGCCGCCAGCTTCGCCGCGTGCGCGTTCAGCCACGCGACATACGGGCGGAACGTCGCGTTGACCGCCGCAAGAAACTCGCTGTTGCCCTTTTCAAACGTCGGGATGCCCAGAAATCCCTCGCCGGCGCGGAATTGCGCGAACCACGCTGACAGTCGCCGGATATGCGCCGCCGTCGTCTCCATGCCGCGCTGTTGTTTGGGCTTGAACTCCAGCAAGCCGCTGACCGTGAGCGGCGGCGCGTCCGGCGGCGGCGCGGACGCGGCGAAAAATTCCGCCGCCGGCGCGTCGAGGATTTTCGCCAGCCGCAAAATCTGGTCGAAGGTGTAGTGTCGGAACAGCTGCCGCGGCGCCGGGTGGTCGGTCGCGTCCGCGGCCTGCTCGGCGAAGCGCGTCCACAGCCGCTCGTCGCTTTCCTCCAGCAATTCCAAATCCGCCGGCAGTCCGAGGTGCCGCCCCTCCGCGCGCAGCAGGTCGAGGCAGAAGCTGTGGATGGTGCCGAAGAAGGTTCGCCCGAACGCCGCCAGCACCCGCTGCCGGTGACCGCCTTGCGCCGGCAGGCTTTGAAACAGCGCCGTCCGCGCCCGCGCCCGCAACTCCTCCGCCGCGGCCCTGGTGTAGGTCGCCACCACCAGCCGCGCGAGGTCGCGCTCACCGTCAGCGCCCTGCGCGAGCGCGACCACGCGGTTGACAATCGCCGTGGTTTTCCCCGCGCCGGCGCTGGCCGCGACGCAGAAGTTCCGGTCCAGCTCGCTGACAAACCGCTGACGGTCAGCGTGGTCGGCCAGCGCGGGCGGGTTAGTCGTCTTGCTCATCGCCCGCCTCCTCCGCGGCGCCGAACGTCAGCGCCGCTTTCTGTTGCAACACCGCCGGCGCCGCCGGCACGCACGCCAGCGGCAGCCGCTCCGCCCGCGCGCCGCGCTCGGTTTTGGCGCTGAGGCCGAAGGCCAGGGTTTGTTGCGCCCGCGCCGCGCGCGCCAAGCCTTGCGCCGCCGCGTCCAGCGCCGTCAGCGTCAGCGTGCGGCCCTCGCCGCGCCGGGGGCTGAGGCATTGCACCGACGCGGTCCGCGCGCCCAGCGTCAGCGCCAGCAGCAGGTACGCGCCGAATTGCAAGCCCTCGCCGCGCGCCAGTTGCCGGTCGGTCGGCGCGTCGCGCTTGCCGGTCTTGAAATCGAACACCCGCCAGTGGTCGCCGTCCGCGAGCACCAGGTCGAACTTGCCGCGCAACGCCAGCCGGCCCGCTGACGTTGCGACCACGCCGGTGACCGCCTGCTCCGACCGCACCGCCGGCGCCGCGGCCAGTCCCTCGCGATAGGTCAGCGTCAGCAGTTCGCCGGTCATCCAGCGCGCCGAGTTGAACAGGGTTTCCAGCCACAATCCGCTAACACCCAGCTCGCGGCGCAACTCCCGCTCCAGCGCCGCCAGCCGCGCCGTCAGCGCCGACTCCGGCGGGACGCCGCCGGCGAGGTAACGCTCAATCCAGCGGTGCGTCAGCGTGCCGGCGGCGAGCGCCTCGTTACGCTGGAAATCGGCGGCGGCGGCGGCCTCGGCCTTGAACAGCAACGTCAGCGCCGTGGTTGCCGCGCGGTCGCGCACGCCTTCCAGTTTGGTGACGCTCCACGGCTCGCCCGCTGACAGTGCGGCCGGGTAGCAAAACGAATATTCGTCGAACGGCCGCGCCGGGTCGTTGCGGCGCGCCGCGATGTCCGCCAGCCGCGCGGTTTCCGCCGCGTCCAGTGCGTCGGCGGCCGGCGGCGCGCTGACGGTCACCACTTGCCGCCGCCAGGTGTCCAGCGGCGAGACGCCCGGCCCGCCCTGCAACAGCAGCAGTTGCGCCAGCACGCTGTTGGGGTGCGACGGCTGGCCGGGCCGCGCCGGGTCGGCGGCCGACGCGGTGAAGATGACGGCGCCGGCGCAATTGTCCAGCGCGTCGCGCAGCCGCTTGTCCTCGAGCCGCTGCCGCTGACGGGCGGTGAACAGCCAGCCGTGGCCGGTCCCGCGCCGGCGGTTGAGTTGCGCGCGCGCCGGGTCGGGCAGGAACGGGTTTTCCCGCGCGGGCAGCGGCCAGCCGCCCTCGTTGGACTCGGCGAAAATCAGGCGCCGCCAGACGCGGCCCGCCGCCTGCCGCAGGGTGACGAGCTCAATGTTGGCGAACACCGGCGACGCTGACGGTGACAGCCGCGCCGGCTTGAGCAGGCCGTGGACGTATTCCAGGAACGCCGCGCCGTCCACCACCCGCCCGGCCAGCACCGCATCGAGGCGCGACCACAGCGGCTCCAGCGCGTCGGTGGTGACGCGCAACACTTTCACCGCCCGCTGCCAGCGGGCTTTCAATTCCTCCCACGGCGCGGCGGCGGGCCACTCGCCCAGCGTCAGCGCCAGTTCGCGCGCGGGGGCCAGCGTCGCGTCATGGTCAGCGGCGGCGGCGAGCAGGGTGGGCGTGTGGCGGGTCAGGCGGCGCGCGAACAGCGCCGTTAGTTTTTGCCGCAGCCGCGCGGGGGCCAACGCGCCGTCGGCGAGGTGCCAGGCCGCCGCCAGCGCCAGGAACTCGTCCACCTGGCAGCCGCGCAAGTAATACGCTGCCAACTGTTGTTGCAACACCGCGGCCCAGTCCGCCGGCAACGGGTCGCGGATGCGGTCGGTCACCGGCAGCGCCGCCGCGGTCAGGCGCTCCAGCAGCCGCCGCGACAGCGCGGTGCGGCGCGGGAACACCACGCCGATCGGCCCGTCGCCGCCGCCGTCCTCCAGGCAGCGCCACACGGCGCGCTCCAGCAGCGCCAGTTCGTCGTCCGCGCGCGCGCCGATGAGCGTCACCGGCAGCGGGCGGGCGGGCGGCGCGCCGTCGCGCTGGAACAGCCAGGCGGTCAGCCCGTCGTTGGCGGAGACGAAGCCGGAATCCGCGCAGGGTTGCGCCGTCGCGCCGGTGAGGCGCTCCAGGTCGGCGAGCCAGTCGTATTCAAAATCCTCCAGCGGCGAGGGGACGAAGAACACGGTGTCGCGCGCCACGGTCAGCGCCGCCGAGAGCAGCCGCCACTCCGCGCCCAGCTCGCGGTCCCACGCCCAGCAGCAGAGGTGGGTGGGTGGAATTTTTAATTGATGATTGATGATTGATAATTTGGCGTTGAGGCGGCGGTCGATTTCGGGGGCCCAGGCGCCGCTGGCGGCCAGGACGCGCAGCCAGTCGCGCGCGGGGGAGGGCACGGCGCCGAGGTCGGCTTCCTCGCCGGACCAGCCGGCGCGGCCGAGGTCGTCGAGGGCTTGCAGGCATTGGGCCGGGGCCAGCGCCACCGAGCGGGTCGCGTAATCCCGGCGCGCCAACGCCGCCAGCTTGAGCAAAAATTCCAGGCTCTCCCGGCCCAGCAGCCGGTGCGGCTCGTCCAGGGCGACGGCCAGTTCGCGGCGCAACTCGCCGGCGGTGAGGAATTTTACGCCCAGCAACGCAATCCCCGCTGACAGTGACTGTTGCCGCAACCACGCCGCCTGCGCCGGGTCGGCCACCACCACCAGCGCCTGCTCGCCGCGCAAGGCCGCCGCGGCCTGGGCGCGCAACCAGGCCGCCATGCCGTCGTCCCAGGCGTCCTGGACGAAGCGGTAGTGGCGGATGCTGGCGACGGGCGGCATGGGGGTAGTTATAGCGGCCCGGCGGGGGTGGGGCAAGAGAGCTTCATTAACGCGAAGACGCAAAGAATTTTTTTACCGGGAGAACATGGAGAACGTGGAGATTCTTTTTTTAACCTTCATGAACTCCATGTTCTCCCGGTAAAAAAATGTTTGCCCCAGGTCAGTCCTGAGGCCAACTTTCCACGGTAGAAAGTCCACTTTCCGCGCTTCCAAGTCAACTTTCCACGGTGGAAAGTCCACTTTCTTTGCTTCCAAGTCAACTTTCCACGGCGGAAAGTCCACTTTCTTTGCTTCCAAGTCAACTTTCCACGGCGGAATGCCTCCTTATTTTGCTCCCCAGTCAACTTTCCCAAAACCTATAACCAAATGAAAGACAATCAGTTATGAATACCGACTACATCCCCGCCTGTTTCAACGACCTCGTCGTCTGGACGCAAAACCTGTACACTGCGCAGGGGCATTAGCCCCAACGGGGCGGGGGCATCACAGCCTAGGGCAACGCCCTAGGTTTTGTTAGGGTGGCGGGGGTAGCCCTGTAGGGGCGGCGCAGCCCCCGGCACCTTGCCCCGCCCCTACAGGGCTGGATCAATCCCCCGACCCATTACCTAGGGCGTTGCCCTAGGCTGTGATGCCGCCGCCCCTTCGGGGCTAAAATTCCTGGGCGTGCCGAGCGTCTGCTCGGCTGCTTTTCTCCCAAGGTGGTCGTCGTCCCCGAACCCGCCACCGTAAATAACGAAGCCGCATTAACGCAAAGACGCAAAGGAACAAAGGCGCGAAGGATTTTTTACCGGGAGACCACGGAGTTCACGGGGGTTTTTAAAAAAATAATCTCCACGTTCTCCATGATCTCCCTGTTAAAATTCTTCATTCCTTTGTGTCTTTGCGTTATATTAGCCTGATGCCGACCTTCCGCCCCTTCGATCTCGACCAGTTTCTGCTTATCGCCTGGGACTTGCTGCAACAGGCGCTGTTCACGCCGCAAAGTATGCGGGAGTTTTTATTGTCGTGCAGCGTCGGCCTGATCCTGCTGTCCGTCTGCCTGGCGCAGGCGCACTCGCTGGGCAATGTCGCCCGTTCCTCCGCGTTTGCCGGCGCGTTTGCGGTCATCCCCGGCGTCTGCCTGCTGCTGGCGGGCGGCGCGCTGGCGCAGTTGTACGTGACGCCGTTTATCTCCAGCAACAGTCATGATGCGAGCCTGGTCATCGGCGCCGTGGCGCTGGTGTTTCTGGTGCTGGTGGTGCCGCTGACCCGCGGTATCTTCCGCGCCGGCTATCTGGCCAGCCTCGGCGCGTGGCTGGTGGCCGCCATGGTGGCGGGGGCGCTGGTGTTCGGGGTGCATACGTTGGTGCGACCGAACGCGGACGACCGGCCGCCGGCCTGTCCGTTTGCCGTGTCCCGCCATGCCGGGAGGTAATGAGATAATCCGCGGATTACGCGGATTTTTTTAGCTTCATTAACGCAAAGACTCAAAGGAACAAAGAATTTTTACCGGGAGATCATGGAGGACATGGAGATTATTTTTTAAAAAACCTCCATGAACTCCGTGATCTCCCTGTAAAAAAACTGCCGCGCCTTGGTGGTGAGATTTTCCGGCCGGGGTCACGGGATTGTAACAGGCGCCGGCTAGATTGGCGGTTTTGAAAACCATACTGATACTGACGGCGGGATTCGGCGAGGGGCACAATAGCGCGGCGCGTAATTTGCGCGACGCGCTGCTGCATGAAAGCGCCGGCGGGGTCAAGGTCGAGGTGCTGGATTTGTACGCGACGACTTACGGTCGCGTCAATGACTTGGCCCGGCGGCTGTATCTGGGCGCCATCAACCGGACGCCGCGCCTGTGGCGGCTGGTTTACCGCTGGCTGGACCGGCCGGGGCGGTTCGAGCGGCTGCTGTTTCTGCAACGCCGGGCGCAACAGACGCTGGCGCGGACGCTGACGGAGCTGCGGCCGGCGGCGGTGTGCTGCACTTATCCGGGTTACAATTACTTGCTGGCGCGCCTGGCGATGGCGGGGCTGGCCGGGAGGTTCTTTCACGCCACCATGGTGACGGACTCCATTTCCATCAATTCCATCTGGCACCGCGCCGCTGGTGATGTCTTTATGGTGCCGGACGAGGCGACCGCGGCGGTGATGGCGCGGCAGGGGGTGCCGCGTGACAAGCTGCGCGTGTGCGGGTTCCCGGTGCCGCTGGTGTTCGCCCTGCCGGCGCGGCGGTTGACGGCCGGCGCGCCGGCCGACGGCAACCGGAAGGTGTTGTATATCGTCAATGCCGGCCGCGCGGTCGCGCCGGCGCTGGTCAGGCGCTTGCTCGCCGTGGACGGCATCACGCTGACGGTCACCGCCGGTCGCGACGCGGCGCTGGGCGCGCGGCTCCGGCGGCTCACCGCCGGGCAGGAGGCGCGGGTGAGCGTCCTCGGCTGGACGGACCGGATGCCGCAGCTGCTGATGACGCATCATCTGGTCATCACCAAGGCCGGCGGGGCCACCACGCAGGAGGCGATTGCGGCCGGTTGTCCGGTGATTTTCAATCAGCTGATCCCCGGGCAGGAGGAGGGGAATTGGGAGTTGTTGCGCCGGGCCGGGGCGGGGTGTTTGGAGGTGGATTATCGCCGGATTCCGGGGGTGGTGCGGGAGATTTTCGCGCATGACGCGGGGCGCTGGCGCGAGTTGCGGGCGAATTTGGCGCGACTTAGCCGACCGGATGCGGCGTTGCGGGCGGCGCGGTATTTGTTGTCGGCGGTTGACGCGCGTGAGATTTAACCGCGGAGGCGCGGAGACGCGGAGATTTTTTTAGCGGTGTTGTTTGTACCAGTTGATCAGGCCGTTGGTGGAGGTGTCGTGGGTAGTGACAGCATGGTCAGCGGTCAGTTCGGGGAGGATTTTCTTGGCCAGTTGTTTGCCTAGTTCCACGCCCCATTGGTCGTAGCTGTTGATATTCCAGATGATGCCTTGGACGAAGATTTTGTGTTCGTACATGGCGATGAGTGTGCCGAGGGTGTAGGGGGTGAGGCGTTTGACGAGGATGCTGTTGGTCGGGCGGTTGCCCTCGAAGATTTTGTGCGGGATGAGGGCTTCCAGTGGCGCGCCGGACAGGCCCTCTTGCACCAGCTCGGCGCGTACTTCGGCGGCGGTTTTGCCGGTCATCAGCGCCTCGGTCTGGGCGAAGAAGTTGGAGAGCAGGATCGGATGGTGGTTGCCGATCGGGTTCAGGGTTTGCGCGGGCGCGATGAAGTCGCACGGGATGAGCGCGGTGCCTTGGTGGATGAGTTGGTAGAAGGCGTGCTGGCCGTTGGTGCCGGGTTCGCCCCAAATGACCGGGCCGGTGCGGTAATTCACCCGCTGACCGTGGCGGTCCACCGACTTGCCGTTGCTTTCCATGTCGCCTTGCTGGAAGTAGGCGGCGAAGCGGTGCAGGTATTGGTCGTAGGGCAGGATGGCGTGGCTGGCGGCGTCGAAGAAATTGCGGTACCACACGCCGAGCAGGGCCAGGGTCAGCGGGATGTTTTGTTCCGGCGGCGCGGTGCGGAAGTGTTCGTCCATGGCGTGCGCGCCGGCGAGCAGTTGTTCGAAGTTATCGAAGCCGATGCTCAGCGCGATGCTCAGGCCGATGGCCGACCACAAGGAGTAGCGGCCGCCGACCCAGTCCCAGAATTCGAACATGTTAGCCGGGTCGATGCCGAAGGCGGCGACCGCCTTGGCGTTGGTGGAGAGGGCGACGAAGTGTTTGGCGACGGCGCGCTCGTCACCGGCGGCGGCGAGGAGCCACGCTTTCGCCGTCAGCGCGTTGGTGATGGTTTCCTGGGTGGTGAAGGTCTTGGACGCGATGATGAACAGCGTCGTGGCCGGCGATACGATGCGCAAGGTCTCGGCGATATGGGTGCCGTCGATGTTGGAGACGAAGTGTACCCGCAGGTCGCGCTTGGCGTAATGTTGCAGTGCCGCGCAGACCATCGCCGGGCCGAGGTCGGAGCCGCCGATGCCGATGTTAACAATGTCAGTGATGGGCTGGCCGGTGTGGCCGCGCCAGGCGCCGGACCGGACGCGGTCGGTGAACTCGCGCATATGGGCGAGGACGGCGTTGACCTCCGGCATCACGTCCTGGCCGTCAACCTTGATGGGGCGGTTGGCGCGGTTGCGGAGGGCGATGTGGAGGACGGCGCGGTGTTCGGTGCAGTTGATTTTCTCGCCGGTGAACATCTTTTCCGTCCAGCCGCGCACATCGGCAGCGGCGGCGAGTTGGCGGAGCAGGGGCAGGGTGTCGTCGGTGAGGCGGTTCTTGGAGAAGTCAACGAGGAGGTCCTCGAATTGCAGGGAATATTTCTTGAAACGCTGCGGGTCTTGCCGGAACAAGTCGCGGAGTTGGGTGCCGGCGACGGTCTGCCGGTGTTGCGCGAGGGCTTGCCAGGCGGGGGAGGCGGTGAGGTTGGTGGACATGGGATGGGAGGTTAGCGCGGGGGGGGGATTTTTGGAAACTCAAATCGCAAAGCGCATAACTCAAAACCACCGCTACATTAACGCAAAGACGCGAAGGAACAAAGGCGCGAAGATTTTTTTACAAGGAGAACATGGAGTTCATGGAGAAAGATTAGCTGCACTCAACCGCCCCCCCCCTCCAAGTTCTCCATGAACTCCCTGTAAAAAAATTCTTCGCGCCTTTGCCCCTTTGCGCCTTTGCGTTAATGAAGCTAAAAAAAAACTTGCGGTTAATCAGTGATTGTAATACAGTCGCGCCCCGTTGCCGCAAACGACTGATAGTGCAAGCCTCGCCAGCAGGGAGGTTAAACCAAAGTAGAAAAGCGACAACACCTTGCAGATGATTGACATAGGCCATAAAGTAAACTGCACGCGCTCACGCGCTCACGCGCTCACGCGCTCATTATGACTCCTGCCC
>JAISBF010000217.1 GCA_031266335.1 Verrucomicrobiales bacterium | reverse complement strand
CACCGCCGCCAGCTTCTGCCATAACTCATCCGGTAACCGATAGCCTAACTTGCTGCTCATCCTGATGTTCTACCCGCCAACTCGTATTTTGTACAGAAAGAGTTATTCGGATAGGCTCTTAGCTCCATCAGGTATCCCTTCAGAAATTTGTCAGGATTATTCCTGACCGCTTGGTTGACCTCCTTGGTCTTCACCTCGTACAACGCCGCCACGTCATAATCCAGCAACACCTGCTGGTCGCGGATGAGCAAAATCTTTTTCTCAATCTGGCTGAAATCAACGATTGCTTTCATGCTGCCGCCAAGGTTGGGCGCGCTGACGGTCGGAATCAACAGAACCGGCGTAAACTTTGTTCAGCATTCACCAACCGCGCAAACATCCGCGCTGCCGCTGAGGTTCACGTCAACTCCCCGTTTCGGCTCATGCAGGTGAAAATCAGCGACCAGAAACATGTTGGCAACATGACCGCCGGCAGCGACATGAGCGCCCGGCGCGACCGCTGACAGTGTTGGCGAGCGGCGCGGGCTGACGGTCAGCGTTTGTCACCGTCAGCGGCTTTCCTCCGCCGGACCGTGTGCCGGAACTTCAGCACGGCAAAATCAATCTCCATGCTGGTTTCCGCGTCCGTGACCCGCAGCCCCTGATCGAGCAAATCGGCGAGGATGGTGCCGCTTTTCTGCATCAGCGATTTTTGCCCGGCTTTTTCCCGCACCGCTGACAATGAGGCAACCGTGCGGGACAACTCGCGAAGTTTGGCGAAGGTCTCCACAATCGCCAGGGTGGTTTGCGTCGCCTTTGCGCTTTTCAAGATGGTGGCCAGCATGTACAGGCCCTTTTCGGTGAAGGCGACTGGCAAGACCGGTGAATATTTTAGTTGTCTGAGGTGGTCGAAATTTTCGACCAGTTCGTTTTTTTCGTCGCGGGTCAACTCCATCAGATAACCCGCGGGAAACTTGTCGGGATTGTTTCTCACGGCCTCATTGACCCGCTTGGTTTCCACCTCATACAACACCGCCACATCACTATCCAGCAGCACGTGCTGATTGCGGATTGGCAAAATCTTTTTCTCAATCTGGCTGAACTCAACGATTGCTTTCATGCTGCCGCCAAGGTTGGACACGCTGACGGTCGGAATCAACGGGCGGCGCGTAAACTTTGTTCAGCATTCACCAACCGCGCAAACATCCGCGCTGCCGCTGACGTTCACGCCAGCTCCCCATGCCGGCTCATGCAGGTGAAAATCAGCGCCCAGAAACATGTCAGTAACGCGGCCACCGGCAGTTGCAGCGCGGCGGGCATGAAATACACCACCGCCGTGCCCGGAATCCACACGCACCACACCGCCACGATCAGCGGGAAATAGCGTTCCAGCAGGAACTGCACGGAACCGATTTCCCGCCAGACCCGCCGGGCAAAGCCCGCGTCCCGCCACGCGAACACCACCAGAATCCAGCCGTTCTCCACAAAACTGTACCCGAACTGGTCGGCCGCCACTTTCTCCGCCAGCGTCAGCCAGTCGCCGCCCGTGCCGAACCATTGCGCCTGCAGGCGGTAGAACCAGTCCGAACTCACCCCGTGCAGCCCCCACACCAGCGCGCCGAACCACAGGTTGTGCGCGTTACGCGCCGTCACCCGCCAGTGCTGAAAAAACACCACCCGCAACAGTTCCGGCAACAACGCCGCTGACAGCGCGTAACTGACAAACCCGAACGGGTAGCCTGACCGCGCCTTGAGGTCGGCCACCGCGTGCAACGCCGCGCGAAAACCGGCGGACAGTTCCCACGCCGTCAGGAACACCACCAGCAGCGCCCACAACACCAGCCCCGGGCGCAGGTTCGCCCGCGCCGCGCGGCCCGCCAGTTTTAACGAATCCCGTAAGGTCATCGGCAGCGACATTAGCGCCCGGCGCGACCGCTGACAGTGAAATCTTGCACGATTATCCGCTTAAAATCTTCATGAACTCCGTGGTCTCCCTGTTAAAAAAATCCGAGCTTTCCTTGCGCGGGCGGGAACCGCTATCCTCCCCGCGTGATCAAAGTCGGCCTCATCTCCCTCGGTTGCGCGAAGAACCTCATTGACGCGGAGGTGATGGCCGGCCATTTGCGCGCGGCGGGGATGACGCTGACACCGGACTCAGCGTCAGCAGACGCGCTGGTCATCAACACCTGCTCGTTCATCGACCAGGCGAAAAAGGAATCCATCGCCGCCATTCACGGCGCGGTGGACGAGCGCGCCGCCGGTCACCGGCAGCGGCAGAAAATCATCGTCGCCGGCTGTTTGTCGCAACGCTTCCGGCAGGAATTACCCAGGCTCATGCCGGAAGTGGACGCCTTCATCGGCCTCGACCAAATCCCGCGCATCGCCGCCATCGTCAGCGACCTGTTCGCCGCTGACGATGCCGCCGCCAGCCGCGATTTCGTGACGGCCAGCCCGCGCTACATCCCCGACTACGACACGCCGCGCTTCCGCCTCACGCCGGGCCACTACGCCTACGTGAAAATCGCCGAGGGCTGCAATCACACTTGCAGTTTCTGCGTCATCCCGCAAATTCGCGGCCGGCACCGCAGCCGTTCGCAGGCATCGGTCGTCCGCGAGGTGCGCGACCTCATCAACAGCGGCGTCCGCGAAATCAACCTGATCTCGCAGGACACCACATATTTCGGCATGGACCAGTGGGCCGGCGCGCGCCCGAATCCGCGCTCCGGCGTGGACAGCGCGCACGGCGAATCGCTGGCGTCGCTCATCCGCGAGTTGGACACCATCAGCGGTGAGTTCTGGCTGCGCCTGCTCTACACCCACCCCGCGCACTGGAGCGACGAACTCATCCGGGCCGTCGCTGACAGTGCGCACGTCGCGCGTTACGTGGACCTCCCGCTGCAACACATCAGCGACCGCATGTTGGTTCGTATGCAGCGCGAGACCGACGGTGCCTACATTCGCGGCCTGCTGCAAAAAATGCGCGCCGGCATCCCCGGCCTCGCCATCCGCACCACCTTCATCGTTGGCTTTCCCGGCGAGACCCAGGCTGACTTTGACGAATTGCTGGCATTTCTCGACGAAGCGAAATTCGAGCGCGCCGGAGTGTTCGAATACTCACGCGAGGAAGGCACCCGCGCCGCCAGGCTCGACGACCAGGTGCATCACGCCACCCGCCGCGCGCGCCGGCACCGGACGATGGCGCAATTGCAAAAAATCTATCAGGCCACCAGCAGCGCCCAAGTCGGTCAAACCCGGCGCGTGCTGGTCGAGCAGCCCGGTATCGCCCGCACCGAATGGGACGCGCCCGGCATCGACGGCAGTGTGTTCGTGGATCGGACGCTGCCGGTGGGCGAGTTTGCCGAGGTCACCATCAGCGGCTGGCGCGGGTATGACTTGATAGCCGCAAGGTAAAACGGACTGTTTGAATTTTTTACCGGGAGTTCATGAAGGTTTTAAGCAGATAATCTGCAATGCTCTCCATGCACTCACGGTGAAAAATTACCCGCGCAGACGGCGGCAGCCGATCAGCGTGCCGAGACCGACCACGATCAGCGCCCAAGTTGCCGGTTCCGGAATGGCCCACGCCGTGATCGCCGCTATGCCTACGTTGCAATCTGAGATGGCAGAGACATCCAATGTCTCTATCTCATTCCTAAATGTCAGCGTGTCACCTATGTTGCCCGAGACGGTCAGCGTCAGAATCCCAAAAGTATTGCCGGCTCCCGTATCGTCTGCGTTGGGATTATGTGTGGGCAAAACCTGGCCATTCAAGGAATACTCGGCGCTGACACCGTCTGTTCCGTTCAAGGTTACCGAAAAATTCGACTTTGAATTATAGTTCAAAAGATAAAAACTGATGGTCTCCTCGGGCGCGAACAAGACAGTGGTCAACGAGAGGATGTAACCATCCTGGCCGTATCGAATATAGGCGCCCACGTTGGTTCCCGCGACATCAGTTTGGGCGGGTCTGTTGTAGGTGGGACTGGAACCGTCGTAAGTGGCGTTGCTGTAACTGATGGTCATGGGGAGGGAGGACGTGGTGCGAAAGCCGCCCTGAACGCCACTCGGAGTTAGCGTTAGAGTCAAACGGGAGAACTCACCGATATTGGCGCTGTCAGTCGTCACGGCTCCATAAGTATCCGTGTTATAATCGGCGACGCCAATGATGCCGTAATACGCAAAGGCATCGGCCTCATTCAGGTTGACGGTGATGTTGCGCGGCATCTCGTCAAGAGAACCCAAGATCGAAGCGGCGTGGGCAGTGATTGGCAGCGCCGCCGCAAGAACCAGTAGTTTCAATGTTTTCATGGCATTTCTCCGCAGTTTCATGGTTTTATTGGTAATCATAACACTCCTTCATTTGGGTTATAACAGACTGACCGCCGACGTCCGACACGCCAGCCACACTGGCAAGAACAACAGGAAAAAAACCACTTGCAGTTCCGCTTACGCTCACCCAAGCGTTTGTTAGAGAACGCTGGAACGCTGGAACGCTGGAACGCTGGAACGCTGGAACGCTGGAACGCTGGAACGCTGGAACGCTGGAACGCTGGAA
>JAISBF010000207.1 GCA_031266335.1 Verrucomicrobiales bacterium | reverse complement strand
TGTTGGCGATGCGCTCGTGATAGACATCGAAGGCGTTGGCGGCGTATTCGCGGGTGTGTTCGTAAACGGTGGTGGAAAAAGAGAGTTGCTGGATGAGGTCGGGGTCGAGTTTGTAGATGCTGGAGAAGCGCGGCAACTCGGTCTTGAAGTTGAGGAGCCAGAGGAAGGCTTGGTCTTCGTTGGCAGGCAAGTAGTTGCGGGTGAGGGATTTAATGAATTGGGTGGACATGGTTGGGTTCCTTTAGTTGTTGGTTGATATGGGGTTGAAAGGGGTAAAAACGGGTTTGGAGACATCTTCTCTGGCAACGGAGAGGTCTTCTCTGTTAACAGAGACGTCTTCTCTGACGACGGAGAAGCCTTCTCTGACAGCAGAGAGGTCTTCTCTGTTAACGGAGAAGCCTTCTCTGACGACAGAGACGTCTTCTCTGACGACGGAGAAGACCTCTCTGTTGGTGGATTTGGTCAATCCGTGATGGGAGTTGTTAACCACATCGGGAATGAAGCGGTTAAAATTCTGCCGGGAAATTAAGGAGTCGGGGCAAGCGTCGTGCTCAGAGAGCGAGAGAGCGAGAGAGCGAGAGAGCGAGAGAGCGAGAGTAACTTACTCGCCCGGCGGCCGCGTTGTCAAGCTCGGAAATCATGGAACGGAAAGTAGCGGGCTGGTAGGGAAGGTCAAGGGGGAAATTAAAAATTTTTTGGTTGGCGCGGTTTTAACGGGGCGGAGGTGAGGCGGGGACAAGTTTTTTGCGGAAGATTTTCCCGGCGCTGACGATGAGCAAAATCACCGCTGACAAACCCGCGATCCAGTCGCCCCAGCGCTGGTAAACCGTCTCGTAACGCGGCGGAATCGGCAGCGCGCCGTACAGCGCGCCGTCGATGAATGTTTTGCCGGCGGCGTCTTGCAACACTTTGCGCGTCACGCCGCGCTCGCTGATTTCGGCGGTGACGCCGCTGTTGGTGACGCGCAGCAGCGGCAGCCGGTTCTCCACGGCGCGGAACACGGCGTTGTGCAGGTGTTGCGCGGGCGCGGCGCTGTCCTTGAACCAGCCGTCGTTGGTCAGGTTGACGAACAGCTCCGCGCCGTGGCGCGCGGCCCGGCGGGCTTGCGCGGCAAAGGCGTCCTCAAAGCAAATCAGCGGCGCGATGTGCAGCGGCGGCGCGGCGTTGGCCAGCGTCAGCGGCGCCGTGTCCGCGCCGGCGGAAAAGTCCACGCTGACCGGCGTCAGTTGCAACAGCCAGGGCAGGACGTTTTTCAACGGCGTGTATTCGCCGAAGGGCACGAGGTGGTTTTTGTAATAATCTTGCGGTTCCCCGTGGTCGGCGGAGTACAGCAGCGCGCCGTTGTATATCCCGCCGGCGGTGTAAATATTGGAGCCGAACAGCCACGCGCCGCCGCGTGCCACCGTCAGCGCCCGCCGGACTCGCGGGAAATCAAGCGCGAGGTACAATTCGTCGCCCACCGGCGTCTCCGGCCAAATCACCAGGTCCACCGGCCCCGGCGCCCGCGCCAGGCCGCTGACGCTGAGCACGTACATTTTCGCCAGCGCCTCATCGACGGTGACGTCGGCCCGCCACGGGTCGTTGGGAAAATTCGGTTGCACGGCGAGATAGCGCAGCGCGCCGGCATACGCCGGTGGCTTGAACAAGCCGCGCGCGCCGAGCGCGAACGTCACGCCGATGATGGCCAGCGTCAGCGTGAATTCCCAGCGCGCGCGCGCCGGTTGGCCGCGCCTGAGTTCACGCCACAGGCGGACGCCGACCATGACGACGGCGAGGTTGCCCAGCGCGACTAACCAGGAAACCAGCAGCACCCCGCCGAATTCCGCCGACTGGACGAGGCCGACGACCGCGTGCTGCGTGACGCCGAGCTGGTTCCACGGGAAGCCGGTGAACAGCGCGCCGCGCAGCCATTCCAGCGCCACCCACGCCGCCGCGCCGCCGAGGATGAGGGAAAAATTGCGCGCCGAGTTCGGTGTCACCGGCAGCGGGTGCGCGAGCCACCGCCACCACGCCGTCCACGCCGCGAAGTACAGCGCGAGGTACAGCGTCAGCGCCGCCCAGCCCAACACGCTGACGGTGGTGAGCCAATGCAGGCTGGTGGCGAAATGCGCGACGCCGAACAAGTAACCCGCCGCCAGCGACCAGCGCCACGGGCAGCGGCACAGCGTCATCGTCAGCGCCAGCGGCAGCAGGCACACCCACCCGGCCCACGCCTGGTCAAACGGCGCGTAGCCCAGCGTCAGCAACAGCCCCGACGCGACGCCGCTGAGGATGACCGGCAGGAATTTCATAACAATTAACCGCCGAGACGCGGAGACACAGAGAGAAAAATTAACCAGACTCCGCGCCTCCGCGTCTCGGCGGTTAGTTTAAGGTTTGACGTACCCGATGACCGCGCCGATGGCGACGATGCCGCCTTCCTTGGCGGTCCAGGACTCCAGCGCGCCCGCCGACGGCGACTCGATGTCCACCACGGCCTTGTCGGTTTCCAACTGGTAAATCGGCTCGTCCTTGGCGATGGCGTCGCCGGGTTGTTTGAAAAATTGCAACAGCCGCGCTTCTTCCAAGCCCTCGCCGACGGCCGGCACCTTGATGGGGATTAATTCTGTACTCATGATGATGATTCCTCGGTCAGCGCCCGCAGCGCCGCCTTGATTTGCGGCACCGAGGGCAGGCAGGCGGTTTCGTAAATCGGGTTGAACCCGATATGCACATCGGCGCGGGAGAGCAGGCGCGGGGCGGTTTTCAAGCCCGGCCACAACGCGCCGTCGGCGGCGATTTCACTGATAATCATTTGCCCGACGCTGCAACTGCGGTTGTCCTCCTGCACCACCAGCAGCCGGCCGGTCCTGGCGACGGAGGCGCTGACGGTGGCGCGGTCCCACGGCTGGATGGTGCGCAAATCAATCACTTCCACCGACACGCTGCCGGCGAGTTCCGCCGCCGCCTGCGCGACTTTTTCCATGCAGTTGCCCCACGCCACGACGGTGAGGTCGTCGCCGCTGAGCGTGACCTTCGCGCGGCCCAGCGGGACGGCGGTCACCGTCGCCGGCAGCGGCCGGCGCACTCTTAGCAAATGTTTCGGCAGTAAAAATATCACCGGGTCGGCGGCGCGCAACGCCGTGTGCAGCAGGCCGGCGGCGTCCTCGGGCGTGGATGGCTCGACCACGCGCAGGCCGGGGACGTGCGCGAACGCGGCCTCGTTCGACTGGCTGTGCCACGGGCCGCCGGCGGGCAGGTAGGCGCCGCTGGGGGCGTAAATCACCGCCGGCGCGGTCCACGCGCCGCAGGTGCGCCAGCGCAGGGTGGCGAGGTTGTTGGCCAACTGGTTCCACGCCGGCCCGGCAAAATCGACGAACTGGAGTTCAAACACCGGCCGGTAGCCGTAGGCGGCCAGCCCGCAGGCGACGCCGACGATGGTGGCTTCCGCCAGCGGCGAGTTGAACACGCGGGCGGGGAATTGGTTGGACAAGCCGTTGGTCAGCTTGAACACGCCGCCCAGCGGGTCGCAAATGTCCTCGCCGAAAAAGATGCATTGGTCATTGTCAGCGAGGGCGGCGCGGAACACGCCGTTCACCGCGTCGAGCATCCGCCACGAGTCGCCGCTGACCGTGGGCGTGATTTTGGCCGGCGAAAAATTTTCCTCCAGCGGGGCGACGACCTGCGCCTCAACCTCGGCGGGCGCGGGGTCGGCGGCGGCGGCGGCGCGGAGATATTCCCGCTCGACGAACTCCGCCAGCTCGGCCTTGCGCCGTTCCCACCACGCGGGGTCAAGTTCACCGTCAGCGGCGAGTTGCGCCGTGTAACAGGCCAGGGGATCGCGCGCCGCCAGCGCCGCCAGTTCCGCGGCCGGGCGGTAAATGCGGTGGTCGTCGCTGCTGGAGTGGCTGGTGAGGCGGTCCAGTTCGCCCCACAAAATCACCGGCCCGCCGCCGCCGCGCGCGCGCGCCAGCGCCGTTGTCGCCGCCGCCCGGACGCCGCTGACGGTGCGGGCGTCGAACTGGAGCAGATATTTGTCACTGAACAAGCCGCGCCGCAGCGGGTTGCTGGCCAGGGTGGGCGTGCTGATGCCGTAGCCGTTGTCCTCGACGAGAAAAATCACCGGCAGATTTTTTTCAATGGCGAACGCCACCGCCTCGAAAAACTCGCCCTGCCGCATACCGGCGTCGCCGACGCTGGCCACCGCCACCGCGCGTTTGCCGTCCAGTTGCAACCCCCACGCCACCCCGCAGGCGGGCAGCAAATTGCTGCCGGTGGGCGAGGCCATGCTCCAGATATTGCGCTGCCGGTCGCTGAAATGCCCCGGCAACTGCCGGCCGCCGCTGGAGGAATCGCGTTTGCCGAGGAAAATCAGCGCCATGTCATACACGCTGACGCCGCGCCCCAGCACCAGCGCCCGGTCGCGATAATGCGGAAACGTATAATCGTCGGCCTCGAGCTGCTGTGCCAGCGCCGCCAGCGCCTCATGACCGGCGCTGGAAATTTGAAACCAACCCTTGCCCTGCCGCGCAAGAATTCCCTCGCGCCGGTCAACTTCACGGCTCAGGAACATCAGTTCCAGCAGATCAACGGCGGTAGATGGCGGCAGTTTGGTCATTGATTTTATCGGGAAGGCATACTAACGGGGCCGGGCCGGTTAGTTCAACCACAAAGAATCCGCCCACGAAGAACGAGAAGTTTGATTACCACCAAGACACCAAGGCACGAAGGCTGTTTTTTTAAACAAACCTTCGTGCCTTAGTGTCTTCGTGGTTCAAATTGTTTTTAGAACTGGTGGCGGTAGCCGGCGGTTAGGCCCCAGGGCTTGTCATACTTATCACCAAAGCTCGCCTCGTAGTCGAGGTGGAGTTGGTTGTTGGCGTCGAGTTGCCAGATGAGGCCGGCGCCGAGTTCGGCTCTGGCACCGTCAGTGTTGGCGCGGGTGGATTGGTAGCCGTTTCTGATGGTGCCGCCGGTGCTGATGGTTTCGACGCCGCTGATCTTCACGTAGGGCTGGAGTGCGCCGCTGTTGGTGAGGTTGATGGTTCTGCCGAATATGCTGCCGATGCGGAGTTGCAGGGCGTCGAGGTCTTGGGCGTTGATGGTCATCGGGCCAGCATGATAATCCTCGGCGAGGATGTGGAGGTAGTTGACTTGGAACTGAGGCTCAATGAACCAAGCATCGCTGAAGGTGAACTTCTTGCCGATTTCAATGCTGCCGCCGATATTCACGTCGCTGTAGTTGGCGGTGAGTTGGGTGGTTCCGTAGGGGGCTTTCAAGTCGTTATCCACACTGGCAGCTTTGAAGGTGGCGTCGATGTAGAAGCCGCTGGAGTGGAGCCAAGTGGCATAGAGACCGCCGTAGTAACTGTTAATCTCACCGTCAGTGCCGGGGGTGCGATAGTCGAGGTCGCTTCTGCCGTAGCCGGCGTACACGCCCAAGTACAAGTCACTGTCAGCGCTGATGGTGAACTTGTGATCCGTGCCGAGATCGACGCCGTAGATGAGTTGTTCGTAGGC
>JAISBF010000021.1 GCA_031266335.1 Verrucomicrobiales bacterium | reverse complement strand
CGCGCCAACACTGACGGTGCCAGAGCCGAACTCGGCGGCGGTATCATCTGGCAGTTAAACGCTAACAACCAACTCCATCTCGATTATGAGGCGAGCTTTGGTGATAAGTATGACAAGCCGTGGGGCCTAACAGCGGGCTACCGTTACCAGTTCTAAACCACGAATGAACACGAATTGACACGAATAACATGCAAGAGGCAACCGCTGACCGTGGTTGCCTCTTGCATTAGTGTCCATTCGTGTTAATCCGTGGTTAAAAATCTCCGCGTCTCCGCGCCTCTGCGGTTAAGTTTTGTTTTAAAAAACAGCCTTCGTGCCTTGGTGCCTTAGCGGTGCAAAATTCCTTCGCGCCTTCGCGTCTTCGTGGCCGGAGTTTCAAACGGAACACTTGCTTTCGCCTTGCGGCAGGAAACGGGCCAGCTAGTCTCAAACGCATGATTATTCTGCCGGCGATTGATTTGATGAACGGCGAGGTGGTGCGCCTGGAGCAAGGGCAGGCCAATCGCAAAACGGTGTACAGTGCCGATCCCGCGGCCTTCGCGCAACGATGGGTCGCGGACGGCGCGACGTGGCTGCATCTGGTGGATTTGGACGCGGCGTTCAGCGGCGAGCAGCGCAATCTGGCGCACGTCAAAAACATCTGCGCCACCGTCAGCGTGCCATGCGAGTTGGGCGGCGGCCTGCGCGACATGGCCGCCTTGTCAGCGGCTTTCGCGGCGGGCGTGCGGCGCGCCATTATCGGCAGTCGGGCCTGCGAATCCCTCGATTTCATCAAGGAAGCGGTGCGGGAATTCGGCGGTGACCGGATCGCCGTCGGCATTGACGCGAAGGACGGCAAGGTGGCGACGCAAGGCTGGGTGAAGATTTCCGCGTGGGACGCGCTGGACTTGGCGAAGGCGGTCGCCGACCTCGGCGCGGGCAACATCATTTACACCGACATCGGCACCGACGGCATGTTCACCGGCCCCAATCTCCCCGCGCAACGCGCCATGCTGGCCGCCACCAAGGCCAAGCTGACCGCCTCGGGCGGCGTCGCTTCCCTGGCCGACCTTCGGGCGCTGGGTGAACTCGACGGCTTGTACGGGGTCATCGTCGGCAAGGCGCTGTATGACAAAAAGGTGGATTTGCGGGAAGCGATTGAGGAAGTAGGTGGTAGATAGTAGATAGTAGATAGTAGGTAGCATAAATACATCACTTCCGCGAATGCCATCTACTACCTACTATCTACCACCTACTAACTACTCAAAAAAACATGAACTACACGCTAACCAGCACCCCGCATCCGCAGGACGGGCCGCGGATTGACTATCAGTCGTTGCTGAACGCCGAGCAATATGCCGCCGTCAGCGCCCCGCCGGGGCCGCTGCTGGTCATCGCCGGGGCGGGCAGCGGCAAGACCCGCACGCTGACGTACCGCGTGGCGTTCCTGGTGGAGCACGGCGTCGCGCCGGAGCATATTCTGTTGCTGACGTTCACCAACAAGGCGGCGAAGGAGATGTTGCGCCGGGTCGAGAATTTGCTGCCGCACGATATTTCGCGGTTGTGGGGCGGGACTTTTCATCACGTCGGTCACCGCCTGATTCGCCGTCACGCCGAGTTGCTTGGTCTCAATCGCAATTTCAACATTCTCGACCGCGAAGACGCCAAGGATTTGGTGGCGGCCTGTCTGGCGGAATCAACCGTTGACCCGAAGGACAAGCAATTTCCCAAGGCCGAGGTGTTGCAGGACATCTACAGCTTTGGCGCGAACACCGAGCGGAGTGTCAGCGAGGTGCTGGAGTCGCATTACCCGCATCTCAGCGAGTTTGCCCCCCAGATCGGCGCCATCGGCAGCGCCTATGTCAAGCGCAAGCAGCGCAGCGGTGGGGTGGACTACGACGATTTGCTGACGCTGACGGTGCAATTGCTGAAAAGTCATCCCGACCTGCTGGAGTTTTACCAGCACCAGTTCCAGCACATCCTGGTTGACGAGTATCAGGACACCAACAAAATCCAGGCCGACCTGGTGGATTTGCTGGCCGCCAGGCAGCATCAAGTGATGGTGGTGGGCGACGACGCGCAAAGCATTTACTCGTGGCGCGGCGCCAACTTTGAGAACATCATGTCGTTCCCGGATCGCCATCCCGGCACGCAAATCATCCGCATCGAGACCAATTACCGCAGCACGCCGGAAATCCTCAATCTGGCCAATGTCACCATCAGCCAGAACATCAGGCAGTTTCCCAAGGAATTGCGCGCGGTCAACAAGAGCGGGGCGAAACCGGCTTTGATTTCACTCGACGACGCCCGCCAACAGGCGGTGTTCGTCGCCCAGCGCGCGCTGGAATTGCGCGAGGAGGGAACGGGGCTGGGCGACATCGCCGTATTGTACCGCTCGCATTTTCACTCGATGGAATTGCAGATGGAGCTAACCAGGCGCAACATCCCGTTTCAAATCACCTCCGGCCTGCGTTTCTTCGAGCAAGCCCACGTCAAGGACGCGGCGGCATATTTGAAGTACGCCTTGAACGCCAATGACGAAGTCTCGTTCAAGCGACTGGCCACCATGCTGCCCGGCGTCGGCGGCAAGACCGCCCACAAAGCCTGGGAAGCCGTCGCCAGGGGCGTGCCCTGGGATCAGGTGAAGGTTCCCGCCAAGGCTGTGAAGGAATGGCGGCAATGGGGCGAAACACACCGGCAATTGCTGGAGAAAATCAAGACCGACACGCCCGGCCGCCAGTTGCAGCACGTTCTCGACGCCGTGTACGAGGACTTCCTCAAGGTTCGTTATCCCAACTATAACAATCGATTGGAGGATTTGCACCAGCTCATCCAGTTTGCCGACGGCTTCAAGGAAACCAGCGAGTTTCTCGCCCAACTGTCACTGATGACCAACATGGAAACCGAGCAGGGCCTGGGCGCGCCAGACGCCGGGCACGAGGCGCTCAAGCTCAGCTCCATCCACCAGGCCAAGGGACTGGAGTGGAAAGCGGTGTTCGTCATCATGCTGTGCGACGGCCTGTTTCCGTCCAACCGCGCCGTCGAGACCACCGCAGGCGAGGAAGAGGAGCGGCGCTTGTTCTACGTCGCCGTCACCCGCGCGCAGGAGGAGTTGTACTTGCTCTACCCGCAAATCCGCAGCAACGCCAACTATGGCGAGACCTGGCAAAAGCCGTCGCGCTTCCTGAGCGATTTTCCGCGCGATCTGTGCAATGTCTGGACGATCAAGACTGAGAAGCCGTGGGGTGAGTACTAAAAACTCACCGCGGAGGCGCTGAGGCGCGGAGGAAGTTTCTTTTTTGCACCACTAGGTCGTGTTAACACTACCTAGGTTGTGATGCCGCCGCCCCGTTGGGGCTGACACTGGGAGCGCCGACATCCTTGCCGGCCTATGGAGCGCGGGCGTCTCGCCCGCTCTGTTGCCGGCTGGAAGCCGGCGCTCCCAGTGGGTCAGCGACGACGGCGCAGTATGGTCAGTAACGCAACGCCAGTCACGATCAGCGCCCAGGTGCTCGGTTCGGGGATGACGTCGAAGGACAGGATATAGCTGTTGCCCGACAATCCCCATTGCGCCTCGTAGTTCGCGGTGTCGTAGCCGCTGATGGTGGCGAAGGTGAAGTCCTTGGTGGTGATGTTGGTCAAAACGGTGTATTGCGTGGCGTAATCAAAGTTGCCGGTTAATTCCAGCGTCGCGTTGCCGCTGCCGCTGAGCCAGTCGCCGACGCTGGCGAAGCTCAAGGCACTGTCAGCGTCCACCAACAGCACCGAATCGATGGCGAAGTCAAGTTTCTGTCCCGCCGCCAAGCTCAACATCAAATCGTCAGTAGCATCGAGGATGCCGCTGACGCTGATGCCGCCGGTGCTGGTGGTCAACAGACCGGAACCGCCGAGTTTCGCGCCGGTATCAACGACAACATGCGCGGTGGTCAGGCCGCCGTCCACCAGCAGCGTGCCTTCTTCCACTTCGGTGAAGCCGCTGATGGTGGAGCTGCCGGTCAGCCGCAGCGCGCCGCTGACCAGCAGCGAGCCTTGTTCACCGACCGAATCGCCCAGCTTGCCGCCGAAGGTCAGTATCCCGTTCTCCGCCGTGGCAATGCGCGCCCCGCGCGATCCGTCGCTGCCGGAGGCCAGCAGGATGTTGCGGTTGGGGCTGAGAGTCACGTTACCGAAAGCCAGCAAGGTCGCGCCGCCGTTAATCAACACCGTGCCCTGGTTCACGTGGCCGGTGATTGGCGCCGCCGCTGACGGTGCCGCGCCCAAACCACTGTCAGCGACAATGCCTAACACGCCTTCCGCAATGGAGGTCGGGCCGGTATAAGTATTTTCCCCGGTCAACAACAGCAGGCCGTCGCCGGATTTCTGGATGCCCTTGTAGTCGCCCATCGTGCTGGAAATGACGCCGCTGATAATGGCGTAGTCAGCGCCCGAATCGGGATTGTCCGTCACCTCAATCATGCGGAACAGCGCGCCGGCAGTCGCGTCCTCCAAGCCGTTCACGTTGTTGAGATCCTGCCCCCACCAGCCGCCCGCGTTGGACAGGCCGAGGTCAATGTTGTTCACCAGCGTCACGGCGCCCTGGGCGTAGGCGGAGCCAAGTTTCATCACGCTGTAATCGCTCATAAACCCACTCATCCCCCAAGTCAGCGTCCGCGCGTCGCCGCTGACGTTCACCGTCAGCCCGGACGCGGTGGCGGCGAAACCGCCGTCATACCACATGAACGAGTTGGAGTTGGCGCCGGCAAGATTGCGGGTGAAATTGCCGCTGGTTTGCAACACGCCGCCTTCCAACCAAATGCTGCTGTAACCGTTCCAACTGGCCGTGGTCATGTTGTTGATTTCCAGCACACCGCTGTTGAGATACACCCTTTGCGCGAAGTCTTGCGGCGAGGTGATTTTCAACAGGCCGTCGCCGAACAACGTGAACCCCACGACATTGGTCGCGCCGGTGTAGGCGATTTTGTTTTCCAACCGGTTGCTGCCGCTGACATAGACGGTCAGCTCGCTCTCGCCAACAGCAAGGGCGCCGCTGCCGGTGATGGCGGCGTTGTTCATGATCAAGCCGGCTTGTGCGCCGGTGCCGCCGGTGCCCAGCGTCAGCGTGTAATCGTTGGCGATGGTGCCGTCGTTGCGCAGCGCATAGACCGCAGTGTCAGTGGTCAAGTCAACGCTGCCAGTGTGCTTGATGACCGAGGTCGCGGTCGTGGCGCTGATGCCGGTGGTATAGGTCGCCTCCTTGAAGAACACGCCGTTGGTGACACCCGCGGTGCTGGTGGTGAGGAACGAGCCGACGCCATTGGTGTCGCTGGTGACAATGCTGGTGTTCATGATGCCGTTGGTCAGCACCGGCAGCGCCGTGCTGTCGCCGAAAACGGTGAATTTTTCCTGGCCGCCAAACTCGGCCAGGCCGTGCGCGGCTTTCAGCACCAGCGTGCCGTTCAAGGTGCGGGTGAACGCGGCGGTGGTCGAGGCGGCGTTGCCATACTGAAAGTCCAGGCTGGTGTTGGCGCCGCGGTCCAGCAACAGCGCGCTGTTGCCGCCGAGCGCGGTGAGATTGCCGGTGGTGTTGACACTCGCCGCGCGCCCGTAGGCGATGGTGCTGTTGGCGGCGGCGGTCTGGCCGCTGACGGTGACCTGCTGCCCGCTCCCTGCTGGCGCAATCCAAATCGTGCCGCCGGCGAAAGAGATGCCAGCCGGGCCGTTGCCGCCCGCGCCGGCCACCACGCCGTCGGTGCCGGTCACTTTAATCACGCCCTGCCCGGCCACGTTCAGCGGTGCCAACCGGCCGGCGATGCCGGTGGCCTGCGTCAGCCCCGGCGTAATCACCACGGCCTTGCCGGCGGCGAAGATGCCGTTGGCGCTGTTCATGGTCTGCTGCCCGACCAACTGCGCGCCCTGGCCGTTGAAAATCAGGGAGGTGTTGCCGTTCAACTGCCCGGTCCACACGTCAGCGTCAGCGGAGCCGTCCAAATGAATGAGCACCCCCTGCCCCTGCGCCCCGCTTTGGATGTTGCCCGCGCCGGTCAGGCCCGTGAACGCGGGGAGGCCATAACCATACTGGCCGCTGCCATCGACCCGAAAAACGGCGCCCGCCGCCACGTTCAGGCCGCCATACACATACAGGCTGTTCCCGAGGGCCAGCGTGCCCTGTTCCACGCTCACGTTGCCGGCAATGAGGTCATATACATACGCCATCGTGTTGCCCACATAACCGCCAGTATGGTTGCCGTCACCATTGCTGCCCCACAACATGCGGGCGTAGCCGGAGCCGGTCTTGACGATGTTCATCACCGCGCCGTCGCCGGTGGCAAAATCGCCATAGAAAGCGTCAACCATCGTCGCCGGATTGTCGGCGCGGTTGATAATCAGCGTCGCCTCGGTGCCCGCCGCGAAGTTGCCCACCACGGCGGAGCGCCCGTATTCCAGCGCGACCTGCCCCTGGTAGGCGTTGCGCGATTGCAGGCTCCACACGGTGAGTGAATGCCCGTTCAAGTCCAGCGTCGCCCCGACATCCACGTTGACCACGCCCGTGCTGGCGGCAACCCCGGCCAGCGCATTGTCAGCGCCGAGTTTCAGGCTGCCGGCGTTGACGTTGACGGTGCTCGCGCTGCTGGCGCCGGACAGGATGAAATCGCCCGCGCCGCTCTTGGTCAGCGTGGCCGCTGACAGTGCCGACGCGATTTCCAGCGCGCCGTCGGTATTGTGCTGCTGGATGATGAACTCGTCGCCGCCCGCCGTCAGCGTGCCGCCGATGATGGTCGCATTCCCCGGCCCGGAATTTTTCGCAACCAGAATGCCGCCGTCGCTTAGCGTGTTGTCGCCGTCCAGCGTCAGCGTCGCGCCGCCGTCAATTTTCAGCTTGCTCGCCGTCCCGCTGGACTGCGATTCGTCGGCGCTGATACTGACGTTGTTCCCCGCGCCCCAGCCCGCGTAGGTCGCCGCGACAACGTCGCCGCTGCTGGCGCTGGCATAGTCGCTGCCGTTGAGCGTCACCCACGCGCCGAGGTCACCGTCAGCGTTGGCGGTCTTGAACGCCGCGCCCGCGCCGTCGGCCTGCAAATCCAGCGTCGCGCCGCCGGTGCTGACGCTGCCGCGCGTAATCGTGCCGAGATTGAAAATCGTGGCGTGCCCGTTGGCCGTGGCGATGAGGCGGTGGCCGCCGTCGAGCAGCGTCAGCGTGGACAGGGTTTCCGCGCTGTCCGCCGTGTCGCTGCCGATGAGTTCCACCGTCGCGCCGCCACCGCCAAACCAGATTTGGACGCCGTTCGCGACCGGCCCCCAAGTCGTGCCGCCGAGCACCAGACGGTCGGAAATTTTCTCCGCGTTCAGCGAGGAGTTGTCCAGCACCAGCCGCCCGCCGCCCATGACCTTCGTCTCGCCGGTGTAAGCGCCGCTGCCGGTGAGCGTCCAGGTGGCGGAGGAGAGCATCGTCAGCCCCAGCGTCGTCGTGCCAGTCAACGGCGTCTGTGTGCCGCTCGCCTGATTCACCCCGTCGGCGAGATAGTCGTGAATGATGCCGCCGCCGACGCCGAACAGCCGCAGCTCGGCCGTGCCGCTGACGTTGGTTTGCAAGCCGGCGATGGTCTTGCGCGCGTCGGTCGCGCCAAAGACGAGAGTGTTGTTGAACTGCGGCGCGTCGATGTTGCCAAAGATCACCAGCCCGCTGTTGGTCGTGCCGTTGAAATTGCCGCCGACGTAAATGTCCGTGTTGAAGCTGAAAACCTGGTTGGCCGCCAGTATGCTGGTTTTCAGAAAGATACCCGAATTCGCCGCGCCGGGCTGGTAAGCGTCACCGCCAAAAACCAACGCGCCCGTGCCGGTGAAGTTGAGATTACGCGCGCTCTCCTGCAAGCGAATCCAGCCGATGTTGACCACGTCGTCCAACGTACTCATCGTGCCGGTGGTAGAATTGCGAACCTCCAAGCCATTGGCACCCAAGGCCGGCGCATCACCGGAACCCAGTTCATACACCACGCCGCCATCCGGCCAAGTGTAATTACCGCCGTTCCACGACACCCACGCTGACGCTGACGGTACGCCGGCCATGATTGCCGCTGACAGTGACAGCGCCACGGCCAGCCCTTTGATGGTTTTATTGGTATTCATAATAGTTTCTCCATTGGTGTTGCCACAGACTGACCGTCAGCGCCCGGCACGACGGCAACCTCAAGCGCAGCCGGGCGGCAACCGCCGGCAACACTAACAAAAAAAAGAGAGAGGAAATTACTTGCGATTCCGCTTACGCTAACCTCAGCGTTTTTAGAAACGCTGAACGCTGAACGCTGAACGCTGAACGCTGAACGCTGAACGCTGAACGCTGAACGCTGAACGCTGAACGCTGAACGCTGAACG
>JAISBF010000202.1 GCA_031266335.1 Verrucomicrobiales bacterium | reverse complement strand
TTCCAAGGTCGCGTATTCCTGCTCGTTGAGCGGCACCAGCGGGGCGTAGGTGCGGATGTTTTCCTGCAAGTGTTCCAGGTAGGTCATGCCGCTGAGCACGGTCAGCACGTGCTCCGGCGTGCCGGCGTAGCGGAAGGCCCATTGCGCCGGCGTCGCGGCGGGGTGGACGGCTTTCATCAGCGCCAGCGCTTGCGCGGGGACGCGCGCCAGGCGACCGCCGAGCAGCGGCTCCATGATTATCGCCGGGACGTTGTGCTTGACCAGTTCGCCGTAGAGGTATTCGGCGTTGGTGTCGCGGTCGGGGTTGGCGACGTGTTGCCAGTCTTGGTAGTTGAGTTGGATTTGGGCGAAGTCCCATTGGATGTCCTGGGCCAGCAGGTAATCGAACGCCGCGATGTCGCCGTGGTACGACCAGCCCAGGTTGCGGATGCGGCCCGCCGCTTTTTCCTTGAGCAGGAAGTCCACCATGCCGTTGTCAATGAAGCGTTCCTTGCAGGTCTTCAGGCCGCCGTTGCCGACGGTGTGCAGGAGGTAGTAGTCGAGGTAATCCACTTGCAGGTTTTTGAGCGACTGGCGGTAGAGGTTGACGGAGCCGGCAAAGGAGCGCAGGCCGGGTTCGTCGCGTTGGTTGGAAAGTTTGGTGGCGATGAAAAATTTGTCGCGCGGGTGACGTTTCAAGGCGATGCCCATCGCCGTTTCCGACCAGCCGCGAATGTACACCGGCGCGGTGTCGAAATAATTCACCCCGTGGGCGATGGCGTAATCCACCAACTCGTTCACGATGTCCTGGTCAATCTCCTCGCCGCTGCCGTCGGCTTTCTGCCGCAGGGGAAAACGCATGCAGCCGTAGCCCAGCAGCGAGACGCGGTCGCCCGTGTGCGGGTTGACGCGGTAAGTCATCCGGTCGGTCGGCACCTCGCCGGCGCCAGCGGCGCTGTCCGTGACGCGGTGGCGCGGCCGACAGCCGGTCAGCATGGCGCCGGCGGCCAGCGTGCCGGTGCCGGCGAGCTTGAGAAAATCCTTGCGCGTGATGTTGTTGCTGTTTTTCATGATGAGTTAAACCGAGTGATGTACCACGTTGCCCTCCACGTAAATGGCGCTGTACGGACGCGCGGGGCACAGGTTTTCGCACGCGCCGCAGCCGATGCACAAGGCCCCGTCGAGCAGCGGGGTTTTCAGCGATTTCTGGTCGTCCGGGTTGACGGCCACCAGCGTAATCGCGCCGGTCGGACAATTAACCGCGCAACTGTCACACTGCACGCCGTCGCGGTTCACGATGCAATTATCCTTTAACCATACGGCCTGGCCGATGGCGATGGCGGACTTGCCCGCCGGGGTAATCGCGCGGATGGCGCCGGTCGGGCACACCTGCGAACATTTGGTGCATTCGGGGCGGCAGTAGCCTTGCTCGTAAGTCACCTCGGGCTGCATCAAGGTGGCGAGCCGCGTTGACGGACGCAGCACGTGCGTCGGGCACACGGACACGCAAAGCTGGCAGGCGGTGCAGCGCCGGCCCAGGTTGCGCGCGCCGCCGGCGCCGGGCGGCACGATGGGCGTTTTCCGCGCTGGCGCTTGTTTGTCCTGAATGTCCGCCAGCCCGCCGTCGCCCCTGGGCTGTTGCGCCCGCGCCGCCGGCGTCAACGCCAGCAGGCCCACGAACGACAGGAACCCGCGGCGGGACACGCGGCCGGTCGCGCCGTTTTTTTCATCCGCCGCCGCGCGCCGGGCGCCTTGCCGGGCGCTGATGCTCACCGGCGCGTAACGCAGCGCGCCGAACCGGCAGTGCGTCAGGCAAGTGAAACAACTCACGCAGCGGCTGTGGTCGATGGTGAAATTGCTCGCGTCAATGCACGACGCCTTGCAATTCCGCTCGCACCGGCCGCACTTTTTACATTTCGCCGGGTCGAACATCGGCCGGAAGATTGACCAGCGCGACAGCAAGCCGAGCGCCGTCCCGACCGGGCAGAGCGTGTTGCAATACGTCCGCCCGCCGCGCCAGGCCAGCGTGACAATCAGTCCGAGCGTCAGCGCCGCCACGACCAGCACTGTCAGCCCCGGCAGCCAGACGGTCACGGAATAAAAAGCGTAACTGTCAGCGCGCGCCGCGAACCAGGCGAGCAGGTTGTTGCCCCACTGGTAGCACGGCGCCAGCAAGTTGGCGGCGATGCGGCCGTAAGCGCTGTACGGCTCCAGCAGCGCCACCGCCGAGTGGACGCCGAGGAGGGCGGCGACGATGAACACGCCCAGCATCGCGTACCGCAACCATGTTTTCGCGGGGGAGTAGCGGAAGCGGTTTTTCTTGAATTTCCCCGCGAGGCCGGAGATGGCGTCCTGCAACACGCCGAGCGGGCAAACGACGGAACAATAGACGCGCCCGAACAGCAGCGTCAGCGCCGCGAGGCACACGAGCGCGGCGACGTTGACGGCGAGGATGGCCGGCACGAGTTGTATTTTGGCGAGCCACCCGAACCACTGGTGTAGCGTTCCCGTGAAGTCGAGGAACAACAGCGTGACCAGCGCGAAGAGCGCGCTGCCGGCGGAGAGTCTGATTTTATGCAGCATGGGTTTTTCTTCTTTAATGGTTGTGCTGACCGTGCGGAAAGTCAATCAAGAAGCGGCCAACGCGGCAAGGTTAGCGCCTAACACCGGTCATCATCAGCGCCATTTTTCTACTCGCGTTTCCGCTGACCGTGAATAACCTGCCAACCATGAATCCGCGCAAGTTTTCCCAACCGTACCGCGTCACCAACGGCAAAAAATTCCGGCTGGCGGACTTTGACCCCGCTGACATTGACGGGTTCAAACCGGGCAAGAATTTCGCCGCGCGCCTGGCCGCGGCCACGCATGAGTTGCGGAAGTGGCAGGACAAATTGTACGCGCAAAACCGTTGGGCGCTGTTGCTCATCTTTCAGGCGATGGACGCGGCGGGGAAGGACGGCACCATCAAGCACGTCATGAGCGGCGT
>JAISBF010000131.1 GCA_031266335.1 Verrucomicrobiales bacterium | reverse complement strand
GAAACCATCTGCACCGGCGGCACCATCAGAAACGGCTACCAACACACCCGCGCCAACACCGACGGCGTCAGAGCCGAACTCGGCGCCGGCCTCATCTGGCAACTCGACGCTGACAATCAGTTGCACTTGGATTACGAAGCCTCCTTCGGCGACAAGTATGACAAACCGTGGGGACTGACGGCGGGCTACCGCCACCAGTTCTAAAAACAATTCGAACCACGAAGACACCAAGGCACGAAGGTTTGTTTGAAAAATAGCCTTCGTGCCTTTGTGTCTTAGTGGTGAAAAAAAACCGCGTCTCCGGGTTCATCGTGCCGCTGACAGCGCCTGCAACAGGTCGTCAATGATGTCGTTGATGTCCTCAATGCCGACGGACAGGCGGATCATCTCCGGCGGCACGCCCGCTTTTTGCAAATCCTCCTCGCTCAACTGCGAATGCGTGGTGCTGGCGGGATGAATGGCGAGGCTCTTGGCGTCGGCGACGTTCGCCAGTATCGAGAACAGTTTCAGGCGGTCGATGAATTCGATGCCCGCCGCCTTGCCGCCCTTGAGACCGAAGGTGAAGATGCCGCCGCAGCCTTTCGGCAGGTATTTCCGGTAGCGCTCGTGGTTGGCGTCAGTCTTGAGCCAGGGATATTTGACCCAGGCAACCGCCGGGTGACGCGCGAGGAAGTCGGCGACTTGCTCGGCGTTGCGGCAATGGCGCTCGACGCGCAGGCTCAGCGTTTCCAGTCCTTGCAGGATGAGGAAGGAGTTGAAGGGACTGATGGCGGCGCCGGTGTCGCGCAGCAAACACACGCGGGCGCGAATGGCGAAGCAGCCGGGGCCGAGGTCGGCATAGACCAGGCCGTGATAAGCGGCGTCGGGGGTGTTGTATTGCGGGAAGCGCGGATGGTTTTTGAAGTTGAAGGTGCCGAGGTCAACAAGGCCGCCGCCGAGGCTGGTGCCGTGGCCGCCGATGTATTTGGTCAGCGAATGGGCGATGAAGTCAACGCCGTGGTCTTTCAGCTTGATGAGGTAGGGCGTGCCGAAGGTGTTGTCCGCGACGACGGGGAGGCCGTTGGCGTGCGCGATTTCCGCGATGGCCTCGAAGTCGGGGATATTGGTGTCAGGGTTGCCGATGGTTTCGAGAAACACGGCCCTGGTTTTGTCGTTAATCGCGGCCTTGAGCGCCGAAAAATCATCGGGCGCGACCAACCGCACCTTGATGCCGAACTGCGGTTCCATGCGCTGGGAAAACAAAGTGTAAGTGCCGCCGTACAAAGTGCTGAGCGCGATGATTTCATCGCCGACCTGGGCGAGGTTCAGGACGCTGTAGGTGACGGCGGCGGCGCCGGAGGCGACCACCAGCGCGGCGGCGCCGCCCTCCAGCGCGGTGAGGCGTTGTTCCAGCACGTCGGTGGTCGGGTTCATCAGGCGGGTGTAAATGTTGCCCGGCTTGGCGAGGCTGAACAGGTCGGCGCCGTGCTGCGCGTTGTCGAAATTGTAACTGGTGGTCTGGTAAATCGGCACGGCGCGGGCCTTGGTGGTCGGGTCGGGGCGTTGGCCGGCGTGGAGTTGGAGCGTATCGAAACGGTAGGTGGTTTGGGGCATAACGGTTTCAAGCTAGGAGAAAAACCGCCGCGACACAAACGCCAATTTCGCCCGCGGCCGCCACTGCGTCCCGCTGACCGTCAGCTCCAGGCGATACCATGCGTTATTAAAAAATTCCTTGCGCGCGGTGTTCCTTGGCGCCTGCGCGTTAAACAATCAAACCGTCAGCGGTACGTCGCGCACCGGTTTTCCCAACCCGCCAGCCAGCGCTGTTCATGGCGGGCGGGCGGGGAATTTTGCACGCGGCGACGCAGGACGCTGACGGCGGCGCGGGCGAATTCCTCACGGGCGGCGGCGCCGGGCGGGGTGGCGCGCATTTCTTGCAGGACTTGCAACAGACCCCAGCCTTGTCCGTGATAACATTCCTCCGCGCGCGCGCCTTCGCCTTTGAAGTTGACGTAGTCCACCAGCGCGTAAATCCCGCGCGGCGTCGCGGCGACGGCGTTGAACCGCAGCGTCAGCGTCGCGCGAGTGTCAGCGGGCGCGGCGGCGAGAATTTGCGGCAGCGCCTGTTCGAGCCGCGCGGCGGCGAACCGTGCCTGCAACGCCACGGTGTCGCGCAAAAAATCCCGCAACGCCGTCATGTCGGCGGAGTCTTGCGCGGCGAGAAATTGCGCGCGCGTCGGCCACGGGTTGTAACGGTGCGTCACCAACAGCGGCGGCAGCTTGGCGCCGTGTTGCCGGAGATAATCCACCAGCAGCGGAAAACTTTCCAAAAATTTCTCCCGCTGCCCCTCGCGGTACCAAATCGCGTGGCCAATCCCCAGCGACGGAAAATCCTCGCCGGCGTTCCACGCGGTCAACCCGCTGACCGTGCCGCCGCATTCGTTTTGCCAGATTTTTTCCCCGATGGCCAACGCCTCGGCGTCGTTGATGGCGGGCAGGGCGAAAGCTCTTGACGTCAGGACTGCAAGCGCTCCGAGGAGTTTAAGATTGATTGAATTTTGCATATTCCTCCGGCGTGCCAATGTTCTGCCACTCGCCGCTGTTGATGACCGTGCCGCGCAACGCGCCGCTGCCGGTCATGCCGCGCCAAACCTCCGCCAAACCGCGCGGCCTGGTGTCGGGGAGGCGTTGCAAAAACCGGGCGCTGACGATGGCGACATTGGCGTAATCATACCACGCCAGCGCGGGGTCGGCGGCGCCAACGCCGCGCACCACACCGTCAGCGTCAATGCCGATGGCCCGGGTCGCGCTGTCGCGCAAGGCCAGCGTGACCTCCGCGTCATGGTCAGCGTGCGCGGCGAGCAGCGGCGCCAGCGGCAAATCCGTCACCACATCGCCGCTGTGCAGGAAAATGGTCTCGCTGCCGATGAGGTCGGCGACATTTTTCAACCCGCCCGCCGTGCCCAACAGCAGCGGCTCGTGGCGGAACAGCAGCGGCAGCCCGCGCCATTGACCGTCGGGGAACCGCTCCGCCCAGCGCGCCGCCGCGTGGTGCGTGTTGACGATGAAACGCCGGACGCCACTGTCAGCGAGATGCGCGAACACATATTCCACCATCGGCTTCCCGCGCAACAGCAGCAGCGGCTTCGGACAATCCGCCGTCAGCGGCCGGAGTCGGGTACCCAAGCCCGCGCCGAGGACAAAAGCCGTGGTGATGGATGGCATGGGATTTATTTTAACCACGGATGGACACTGATGCACACGGATAAAAAAACGAAAAAAACCCTTGCGCAAAGCCGCCAGATTCCATATCGTCCCATCCCGTTATCGGGAATAAATAGCTGCTACCTACTACATGCTATCTACTAACTCTTGATAACCCGCTGAAAATGAGAGAGATAAGTCATAAACAAGGTGAGCCGCGCTCACGCGCTCACGCGCTCACGCGCTCACGCGCTCACGCGCTCACGCGCTCAGTATGACTCTTGCCCCGACGCTTTAATTTCCCAGCCGAGTTTTACCCTTTTCATTCCTAATCCGGCAGTATCCCGGCATTCTACGACATCATTACCGGCAGCGACACCCCTTGCGCCGCGAGGATGGTTTCCGGCAACGCGGGGGGCGAATCATGCGTTGCAGGTGACACTACCTGCGCCGCAGATATCGCCACCTGCGTTGCAGGTATCACCACCTGCACTGCATGTATCGCCACCTGCGCCGCATGTGTCATCACCTGCGTTGCAGGTATCGTCACCTGCGCCGCATGTATCGCCACCTGCGTTGCAGGTATCGCCACCTGCGCCGCATGTGTCGTCACCTGCGTTGCAGATATCGTCACCTGCGGCGCATGTGTCGCCACCTGCGCGGCAGATTTCACCCCTTTCGACGGCGGCCCCGTCGCCTGAGAAAACATAACCCAATCAACCACAAGGAATAATATGCGAAATCATAACAACACCGGCGCCTTCAGCGTCAAAATATACATCCACAAGACCTGGGACGGCATCTTTGACTTCTTCATCTCCGTCGAGGAAACCAAACTGTGAGCACTGACACGCCACACATGAACGCCCACTAATTTAATTGGCCACAAAAAAACACAGAACACGCAAAGTTTATTTTAAAAAGTATCTCTCTGTGTTTTTTGTGCTTTTTTGTGGCCATTAAAAACAACCCAACCAACAACCGAAAGAACCAACATGAACCCCAAACTAAAACCAATCCTACTCCTCTGCGCCCTTTGTTCCGCTCCGCTAAAGTCACTGGAACGTACGTGTATTTGCGCGTTGCTACTTTGCGTCTCCGCGTTGAATGTCTTCGCGCAGAACAAATACGTCACCAACGGCACCGTGATGGAATCCGGCAGCACCTACGCAGCCATCTCCAACCGAGCGGCGTTGCAAGTCACCGGCAGCCTCGGCTCCTACAGCGGCACCGACCTCACCCTCAGTTCCACCTTCAGCGAGGCTAACGGCAGATACGGCGCCATTGTCGGTGGCCAGGCCCGGCTGGCCTTGTCCGGCGGCACCATCACCACCACCGGCAGCAACGGTTACGGCGTGTATGCGACTGGCAGTTCGTTGGCGACGGTCAACCGCGTTACCATCATAACGCAAGGAGTGTCTGGATATGGCTTGTCAGTGAACAACAGTTCGACCATGCGCGCCACCGGGGTGTCGGTCACTTCATCGGGGTCTTCGGTCAATGGGTTTCGTGTGAATGGGCCGGGTTCTTACTTGAACGGCGCGGATTGCCTCGTTGACATCGCCAACGGGGCCATCGGCGCTGTCACCGAGGGCGGCGTGCTTGAATTGTCCGATTTGCAAGCGACGGTACGCGCAGGCAGTGCTTTTCACCTGACTGGCGGCACCATCAGCGTCACCGGCGGCGCATTGGCAGTGACGTTCCGCGCTGAAGATGAGAAGGGCTTGATTTATGTGACCGGGGGGACGAACTCCCTGACCTTGGATCAGGTGCAAGTCAGGCATGACGGGAATTATGCGCTACGCGCCTCCGGCAGCAACGACACGACCATCAACTTGATCAGCACCGCCACGCTTAGCGGCACCGCCGAGTTTTTCGACGCCACCCATGCCACGGTCAATTTAAGCGACGGTTCCGCCATGCACAGCGACGCCATGCTGATCACCGGGAGCTCAACCGTGGAATTTAACCTGGCTGCCTCCACCCTGACCGGCAACACGATTGCCGGCGACGATAGCTCAGTCGCCATCACCGGCAGCGCCGGTTCGGTCATTACCGGCGCACTGACCGGCAACGATAATGCGGTCATCGACCTCACCGTCAGCGGCCCCGGCAGCAGCTTCACCGGCGACATCGCGCAACACGACGACAGCACCATCACCGTCATCCTTGACACCGGCGCCACCGGCAGCGGCGGCTTCGCTGGCGGCAACCTCATCACCGGCGGCGACAGCGCGTGGACTTTCGATAAAGACAGCCACGGCAACTACGGCGAAAATAACGGCGTGTGGAACATTGGCGATTACGAAGTCATCTTCGACAACATGCTCCACACCGGCACCGTCAACCTCAGCGTCAACAGCGACACCGGCGAAGGCGGCTCCATTACCGTCACCGACACCGCTGACGGTGATGGCATAGTTCACATCGACACCACCGGCAACGGCCAACTCAATCCCAACGACGTACTGCCCGGCATCGTCAGCGGCGACGGCACGGAACACTGGCAATGGGATCCCATCGACTGGGGCATCGACACCATCATCAAGGACGGCGACCACTTCGTCAAACAAGGCACCAGCCCCGCCGGCGCCGTCCTGAACAGTAGCGTAGCCATCCAACAAGCCATGTGGTTTGCCCAGCAAAACAGCCTGCTCAAACGCATGGGCGAATTGCGCTATGGAGCGCGGGCGTCCCGCCCGCTGGCGGACAAGGATGTCCGCGTTCCATACAACAGCCTCATCGAAAACATCTGGCTCAGAAGCTACGGCCAACAGCTAAACGTCGGCAGC
>JAISBF010000099.1 GCA_031266335.1 Verrucomicrobiales bacterium | reverse complement strand
GGAAGAAAGCGTTCTTCCGGTGGAAGAGGAGGCTCTGCCGATGGAAGAATAGGTTTCTTCCCGTGGAAGAAGAGGTTCTGCCGCCGGAAGAAGCGGTTCTTCCCGTGGAAGAAGCCGCTCTTCCCACGGAAGAGGGCATTCTTCCGGTGGAAGAGAAGGCTCTGCCGATGGAAGAAACCGCCTTTTCGGCGGGAAGATGGGCGATATTGGCGGGAGTGGAGGCGGTGAGAGTGGCCGGGGTTAACGCAAATTCAAGACACAGCTCCGCCAGGGAAAAACGAGTTAAGGTTGCGCGTTGCGCGGATCGAGATTGTTATGTCGGAAGGTGCTCATGCTCAACATTTTGTCGCTGACGGTCTCCGGCTATTGCCAGTGGCCTGTCTGCGGCAACGGAATGGGACGTTATAGAATTGCGCTGACCGGTGCAAGGTTTTTTTTATTTTTTTTAACCACGGATGGACACGGATGAACACGGATTATTTTTTTGTTTTTTTTATCAGTGTCCATCCGTGTCCATCGGTGGTTAAAAAAACATCAGCGCCACAGGTGTTTCGGATAACGGCGCTGCAACTCCGGCTTGACCTGCGGATAGCCTTCGCGCCAAAAGCTGGCCAGGTCTTGCGTGACTTGCACCGGGCGGCGGCTGGGGGCGAGGATTTTCACGGTCAGCGGCAGTTTGCCGCCGAGGATGCGCGGCGTTTCGGTGAGGTCGTACAAATCCTGTATCGTCGCTGACAGTGACGGCGGCTCGTTGGCGGCGTAGGAAATTTTCCAACTCTTGCCGCGCGCCTCGACGCGCTCCGGCGCGAGGGTCGCCATGGCCGCTGACAGCGCCGGGCTGAGCCAGTCGCGTAAAAACGGCAGCACCGGTTTTTCCTTGAGGTCTTTGTACGCCGTCGCACCGAGACAGAATTGCTCCAGCACCGCGCGGCGGTCGGCGGCGGTGAACGGCGGATAGCCCAGGTCCGCCGCGTGCGCGGCGAGAAACCGCGCGCGCAACAGCCATTTGTCCGCGTCATCGTTCCAGCCCTTCAGCGTCAGCGTGCCGTCGAGGATTTTCTCCACCAGGATTTCCGCCGCCGCTGACGATGGCGCCGCCGCCGTTGTCTCGCGCCGCAACAGCAAATCGTGATAACTCACGCGCCGCTCGGTAATCACGCGCCGCTGCGTCGCGTCCCACGCGGCGACGCTGCCGCTGACGATGGCGTCGTCGCTGACCTCGGCGAGCCACGCTTCCTCAACGGCGGTGGCTTGGTTGAGCAGCGTCACCACCTCGCCCGTGCCGCGCTGGATTTCGCTGATTTCCGCCGCCACCAGCAGCGGCGCCTTCCTAACCACCGATTCGCGCGCCAGTTCGCCCTTGCGCCCGTGGACGACTTCGCAACGCAGCGACCCCTGGTCGATGCGCCGCGCGACCTGGTCGGCGAAACCGGCCAGAATGCAGCGGCGGATGGCGCCACCGTCAGCGGCTTCTTGTTCTCGCGCGGAGACGTGGAGACGCGGAGTTTCCTTTGCATTTTCTTCCTCCGCGTCTCCGCGTCTCTGCGCGATGCCTTGAAACATCCGCGTCAGTTGCGAGGCCTGGCGGGCGGCGGTGACGTCAATGCCGAGCCGGTCGCAGGCGTGGAAGTCAAAATTCTTGTTCTCGGCAAATTTCCACGCTCGCAGTTGCAAAAAGAAATCGGATGTTTCCTCGCCGCCGAGCAAATCGTCGCGCAACTCCTCCGCTGACCGTGACACGTTGCGGCGGAAAATGTTTTTCCCCTGCGCCAGCGCCGCCACCGCGCACACCGCCGCCACGCAGCCGCGGCGTTGCGCCTCCTGCAACATCCGCGCGTAACGCGGGTGCACCGGATAACGCAGCAACTCGCGCCCGGTCGCCGTCAGCGTGCCGGCCGTCTCATGCAGCGCGCCCAAATCCTCCAGCAACCGCACGGCACGCCCCAGCGTGGCGGCGTCCGGTTGCTCGAACCACGGAAATTCGCGCAGGTTCGCGATGCCGCTGCCCTTGAGCAACAGCACCGCCTCCGCCAGATCCACGCGATGCACCTCCGGCAATTCCGCCGGCGCGCGCGCGGTTTGTTCCGCCGCCGTCCACAGCCGGACGCAATGGCCGTCGGCGACGCGCCCGGCCCGGCCCGCGCGCTGTTCCGCCGCGGCGCGGCTGATTTTTTCCACCATCAGCGTGTTGATGCCGCGTCGCGGGTCGAAGCGGTTGACGCGCGCGAGGCCGCTGTCGATGACCAGCCGCACGGTGGGGATGGTGATGGAGGTTTCCGCGACATTGGTGGCGACGATGACCTTGCGGCCGCCGCACGGGCGCAGCGCCTCGTGCTGGCGCTCCGGCGGCAGTTCGCCGTGCAGCATCGTCAGCGTCCAGTCGCGCGCGACGCGCTGCGCCGCCAGCGCCGCGATGGTGCGCTGGATTTCATACGCGCCGGGCATGAACACCAGCACGTCACCGTCAGCGCGCCGCGCGCCGGCTTGCGCGCAGGACTCGGCGGCCACGTCCCAGATGTGCTCGCGCGGCGCCAGCGGGCGCTCGAGGTATTCGACGCTGACATTGAACTGCCGTCCCGCCGAGGTGATGACCGCGCACGGGTCGAGGAATTGTGCCACCCGGTCGGCGTCCAGCGTCGCCGACATCACCAGCAAATTCAGGCCGGGCCGCTGACGCTGAATCAACCGGCAGCGCGCCAGCGACAAGTCGGCGTACAGATGCCGTTCGTGGAACTCGTCGAAAATCACCGTGGACACCGCTGACAGTGACGGGTCGGCGATGAGTTTGCGCATCAGGACGCCCTCGGTGACGAAATTGATACGGGTCTGCCTGGTCGCGCGGTCCTCGAAGCGAATCTGGTAGCCGACTTCCGCGCCGAGCCGGACGCCCATTTCCTCGGCCACCCGCGCCGCCAGCAGGCGCGCCGCCAGTCGCCGCGGCTGCAAAATCAAAATCTGACCGTCAGCGGCCAGCCCGGCCCGGTCGAGGATTTGCGGCACTTGCGTGGACTTCCCGCTGCCGGTGGGCGCCTGCACCACGGCGCGGTGAAATTTTTTCACCCCGCTGACAATGGCCGCCGCCACCTCGTAAATCGGCAACGCTGACGATGGGTTGGACATGAGAAAATTCTTGCGTAAAGCCGCCAAGGCGCAAAGATTTTTTATTTGAACCTCGCGCCGAGCCGCAGAGCCGCGGAGTTTTTTACTAAATTTTCTCCGCGGCTTTGCGTCTCGGCGCGAGATTGCTTTGCATTTTTTCACGGCTACACTGACGGCAACGATGGAAGACCAAGGCATCATCCTGCGCCGCCTGCCGTACGCGGAGACCAGCCTCATCATCAGCTGGCTGACGGCGCACCACGGCCTCCTGCGCACCATCGCCAAGGGCGCGACCCGGCCCGGGCAGCCGTTGCACGGCCGGACGGATATTTTTTCGCAGGGGCGCGTGTGCTGGGTGCCGTCGGCGCGGTCGCCACTGCATATTTTAAAGGAAGTGGTTGTCGAGCAGGCCAACCGCGAGCTGGCCCGGTCCTACGCCAGCCTGCTGGCCGCGACTTATTTTTACGAAGTCATTGAATTGCTAGTCGAGCCGCAGCATCCGGTGCCGGAAATCTACGAGTTGTACCGCCGGGCGCTGCATTACCTGCAAACCAGGCCGGCCAGCCCGCTGCTGGTGGAGCGCTTCGAGCGCAAATTGCTCGACCTGCTCGGCCTCCATCACGGCGAGCAATCCATCGCCCAATTGCGCCGCCACGCTTACCCGCGCCAGCCCAAGACTTACCTCCGGTTAACCGCTGAATTGGCCAAAGCCGGGCCGGCCGCGCCGCCCGTATCATGCGCCCGACGGCAATAAATCATGAAAATAGCCGGTTGATTGCGCCGTTTTAATGATATATTAATCTTATAAGTAAATATCACGGGGTGAATATTGCGGTGAAGGCAATTTTCCAATCAAAAGAAAGATTGGCTGGAGTTTGGGGAACAGCGAAGGTATATTCCGGTTAGTTTTAGTGTAACCTATAGCAAGTATCAAATTATGGAAGCAGTTAACACCGATGTAGCATACTCACCGCAAGTTCAGCGCCTGGCCGAGCTGTCCATGTTTATCCAGCGGCATTTCCTCGTCCACGTCACCAAGAAAGTCACCGTCAATAAAATTTCCGTGCCGCAGTTCACGCTGCTCGGTTTTTTATCCATCAACGAATTTCTCAATATGGGCAAACTGGCCGCGCTGATGGGCCACACCACGCCGGCCACCACCGGCCTGGTTGATCGCCTGGCGCAGGCCGGCCTGGTGGAACGCTTCGCCACGCCGGACGACCGCCGTCAAGTGCTGGTTAGAATCACCCCACAGGGCATCGCCTTGGTGGGTGAGTTTAAACTCGACATTGCCAGGGCCATGGACGAAGTCATGCAAACCCTGTCAACCGAGGACCAGGAAGCCTGGAGCAGGATTTACAACTCAATCTACCAATTTTGCGCCCGGAAACAAAGCAAGCGTTAGTCCGAAAAAATTCCGGCGCCGACCCGCCGTATCTTGAATTTATCCCGCTGACCGTGCCGGCGTTGTCCCACCGTTTCAGCTTGCGCGGCGGGCGGTCCCAGCCGCCGGTTTGCCCGTTCGCCGGCGCCGGCCAGGTCCAGGCGGAGCAGGTGCACGGCAAGCTGGTCGTCACGGTCACCGCCGCTGACCGTGACCGCCTCATGCCCGCCGCGGACGCCCTCGTCACCAACTGCGCGCGGCTGACCCTGACCATCCGCGCCGCCGACTGCGGCCCGGTTTACCTGTATGATCCCGCGCGCCGCGCCATCGGCCTGGCGCACTCCGGGAACCGGGGCACGGCGCTGAACATCACCGCCGCCACCGTCAGCGCCATGACCAGGGCCTTCGGCAGCCGCCCGCGGGACTTGATTGTCGTGCTCGGTCCCTGCATCCGTCCGCCGGATTACGAGATTGATTTTGCCGCCGCCATCGGCCGGCAGGCCGCTGACGCTGGCGTGACGCATTATTACGACTGCGGGCTGAACACCGCCGGCGACCTGGCGCAATTCTACTCCCACCGGCGGGAACACGGCCGCGCCGGACGGCACTACGCCTGGTTGATGTTAAATCCCTGACCCCGTCCGGGCGGCGGGAGTTTTTTTGCGCCAGAGCAATTTGACCGACAGATAAGCCAGCGTCGCCGACAGCAGCCCCAGCAAGGCGCAGCCCAGCAACAGCGGCCACACCGCCTCGCCGAAAAATTTTTCCGCCGACCCCGGAATATGATGGTAACTTCGGCGCAACAGAAAATAATCCCAGAAATCGTCGCAGATATCCTTGATGACCGCGGCGTGGTGTCCCGGAATCCCCAACACCCGGCAGCCAAACAGGTAGGCCCCAAGGTAATAAAACGGCGCGGTGAACACATTGGTCAGCCACTGAATCGCGAACGTCACCGGGAGATTGGCGCGAAAAATCACCGCCAGCAGCGTGGACAGCAACACATGGAAACCGAAAAACGGCGACAGCGTCACCAGCAGGCCGATGAAACAAGCCCGCGCCACCGGGTCCTTGCGCAACAGCCACAATTCCTTGTTGAGCAAACAATCCCCCAGCCAGCCGTGCAAAAAACCGCCCCGCAATTTTCCGCGGGACAACCCGGCCCGGTGCAACCGACGGTAAAATTTCAATTTCATCGCGGCAACAGAAAACCATAAGCCGCCGCCGCCGGCAACTGCTATTTACGCGCCACCCCGCGGCGCGCGCGGGGAAATTGGCGAGCGCCACTGGCGCGGTTCAAGTTTGGCCTGGCGGTTTTGCGCGTGGTGTTTTGCGCTTTGCGTTAACCAACTTTCCCCCTCGCCATGCGGGGATAAATTGCTATGCCAGGTGCATGAACCAACCGTTTCCCGACCTCGTCATCGACACCGCCCGCACCCGGCTGACCCTCGGCGTCAGCGCCGACGGCCTGCTGGTGCAAAAAGGCTACGGCGCCATCGGCGGCGACCCGCGCGCGCCGCGCGAGGGCGACGAGCAGGTGCGGCAGTTGGATTTTTACCCGACTTACGGCGACGGCTATCTCGGCGAGCCGGCGCTGATGGTGACGCACGCCGACGGCGACACGGCCACGCGCCTCACGGTCAGCGGGGTCAAAACCGCTGCCGCCGCTGACGGCGACCCCAACGTGGCGTTGACCGAGATTGAGCTGCGCGACCCGTTGCAGCCGCTGACGGTGACGCTGTGCCTCCGCGCTTATCACGACGAGGACGTGCTGCAAATCTGGACGCGCATTCGCAACGGCGCCGACCGGGCCGTCACGCTGCACCGTTACGCCTCGGCCGCGCCGGCGTGGCGCGCCGACGCCTACCACCTCGCGCAATGCTGCGGCGCCTACGCCAACGAGGCGAACATCGTCAGCGAGCGCCTGACGCCCGGCCGAAGGTGCTCGGCTCCAACCTGCTCACCCGCGCGGCGCGGATGCGGGCGCCGATGTTCTTGCTCGGCCTGGACGCCGCCGCTGACGGTGAGACCGGCGAGGTCGTCATCGGCGGCTTGCAGTGGCCCGGCAGTTTCCAATTCGGCTTCGACGTGGATTCCACGGGGAATTTACGCATCGTCAGCGGCGCGCACCGCGTCGGCGGCGATTACGCGCTGGCAGCGGGCCAAACGCTGGAGACGCCGCTGACGCTGTGGCTGTTCAGCGCCGACGGGGCGGGGGCGGCGACGCGGGCGTTGCACCGCTGGGCGCGGCGTTACGCGGTGCGCCAGCCGGCGCTGCCGCGCCCGGTGCTGCTCAACAACTGGGAGGCGACCGGCATGCAGTTCGACGAGGCGCGGCTCGAGGGTTTGTTTGAGGACGCGAAGGGCATCGGCTTCGACACCTTCCTGCTCGACGACGGCTGGTTCGGCAACAAGCACCAGCGTGACGACGCGCGCCGCGGTCTCGGCGACTGGGAGGTGGCGGGGCGGAAACTGCCGCGCGGCCTCGGCCATTTGTGCGCGGAGGCGGAACGGCGCGGCTTCAACTTCGGCATCTGGCTGGAACCGGAGATGATCAGCCCGGCCAGCGAGTTGTACGAACAACATCCCGACTGGGCGCTCGGCGCGCCGGGCCGCGCGCCGGTGCTGGGGCGCTGGCAGATGGTGCTGGATCTCGCCAATCCGGCGGTCGCCGACTTCGTGTGGCAGGCGGTGGAGCGCACGCTGCGGCCGCACCCCGTCAAGTACGTCAAGTGGGACGCCAACAGTTGCGTCTATCAACCCGGCTCGCGCTGGCTCGGCGCGGGGCGGCAGGGAAATCTGGACTTCGATTACAACACCGCGCTGCTAGCGGTGATGCGGCGCATGGCGCGGGAGTTCCCGCAAATTCCCGGCATGTTGTGCGCGGGCGGCGGCGGGCGGGCGGACTACGCCGCGCTGGCGAATTTCACCTCCTTCTGGCTCAGCGACAACACCGATCCGCTGCGGCGGGTGTTCATCCAGTGGGGGTTCTCCTATTTCTTCCCGCCGGAAACGCAATCCGCGCACGTCACGCGCATGGGCCACCGCCCGCTGAAGTTCGCCGTGGACGTGGCGCTGGCCGGCGCGCTGGGCTTCGACCTTGACATCTCCCGCGTCACGCCGGAGGAACGCGCGTTTTTCCGGCAAACCATCGCGTTATACAAGCGCGACCTCCGCCCGGTCACCAGCGGCGGGGAATATTACCGGCTGGTCTCGCCCTACGCCGGGCCGCGCGCCGCGACGCTGTCGGTCACGCCGGCCCGCGACCGGGCGGTGTTGTTCGTTTACCAGACTGCCGACGCCGCTGACGGTGCCGCTGACGGCGCGACCGTGCCGTTGCGCGGCCTGGACGCCGCCAAGACCTACACCATCAGCGAAGTGTCGCTGCCGGACGGCCTGGCGCCGCGACTGCCCGCCCACGGCGCCCGGCTCACCGGCGCGGAGTTGCTGGCCGGCGGCTTGACCGTGCCGCTGACCAGGCAATGCGACAGCGCCGTGGTGCTGTTGACCGCCGACCACCGCCACTAGTTCTAAAGAAATTTTTAACCACGGATGGACACGGATGCACACGGATTATTTTTTTGGTTTTTTTATCCGTGTTTATCTGTGTCCATCTGTGGTTAAAAAAATGAAAAAAACCTTGCGCCAGGCAGACAGATT
>JAISBF010000004.1 GCA_031266335.1 Verrucomicrobiales bacterium | reverse complement strand
CCGATGATTTGAATTTTTTGGTCAGTCATGTTTTTTCTTTGGTTTATTGTTATTATCCGCCGAGTGGTCTTTACCCAGCCAGAAATTCGCCCAGCTTGATGTGCCGCGCAGTCCTTGGTTCTGCACGACCGGGGCGTGGTCGAGCAAGTGCTCGGACCGCCCCTCGTACTTCGCGCGGTCGTAGGCCCGCGACCAGATGCAATCGAACTCAAAGACCTCGCACTTCCCGTTGCGCGTCCCGCCGCAGGGGCCGTTGCGCTGGTTTTTGGCGCATTGGGATTCGGGGCACAGGAAGGCCGTTTCCTTCAACGAGCAATCGCCGCAGTCCTGGCAGGAGTACAAGACCGCTTTGGCCGCGCGCTCGATTAGGCGCAGGCACGGCGGCATCTGTCCGGGCGCCGCTGACCGTCGGCAGATTTTTTCGCCATACGGAGCCAGCCCGCGTCCCTTGGTGAACATCAGCGAGTGGAAATGCTTGGAGAGGCGGTACGTCCAGGTGACGTTTTTGGTGGCCCGCCGCTGGCGCAAACTTTTTTCCCAGGCCGGGTTCAGCCGCCTCGGTTGGGACAGGCCGGTGCGCTCGTCCCGGTCGAACAGGAAAAATTCGTTGGGGCGCGAGAAGGAAATTTCCCTGGCAAACGTCTTCCAGTCATCGGGCGAGAAGGATTTTTCAATATCCAGAATCTCCTCGATTTCCCGATAACTGTGTACCCCGCCGATGTACCCCGCCGCGTAACCCAGTCCGCGACAGACGGCCAGTTGCTTGGCGGCGAACTCGCGGAAAAACTTCCGGCCTTTATCCGGGGATTGCCGCTGACGCTGACATAGCGCGTTCAGTTCGTCCGTGAGGGTGACGCCTGGAATTTTCATCTCGTTGAAGAGCCGCGCGACGAACGGACTCAGCACATAGACATTGCCGATGACCGGCGTCCCGGCCAGCCCGCGCAGCCGGAGATATTCCAGCAACTCGTGGCTCTTCCGCGAATCAAACCCGATTTGGTTGATGACAAACCGCGCGCCGGCGGCCAGCTTCTTCGCCAGCTTGTAATATTGCGGCAGCAACGTGTTCTCGCGGCACTTGAAATTATTCGTCACCGCGCCCGCGTAAAAATGCGTCGAATCAAGGCGGGTGGTGACTTGGGCCTGACCGGAGGTAATCTCCAGCCCCCGGTTCATTTTTTCAATCATCGTCAGCAGGGAGACCGAATCGAGGTCAAAGACCGGCTTGGCCCGGCCCTCGAAACTCTCAATCGGGTAATCTCCCGTCAGCGCCAGGATGTTGTGAAACCCCTGGCTGGCCAGCAACCACAGCTGGCTTTCCAAGGCGTAACGGTTCAGGTCCTTGCAGGTCAGGTGAATGATGACTTCCTTCCCCGCGTACAGAATCGGCGTGCCCAGCGCGATGGGCGCGAGCTGCGGGTTGCCCCCCGCGTTATCCGTGATGGAAACCCAATCCACGCGCGGACTGTGCGTCAGCGCCTCCGCGAACTCGCGGGCTTTCAAGGTCTGCCGCTGCGACATCGTCCCGCGCGTCGAGACCAATTCCACCCCGACGGGGAAACGGTGCCGCTCGGCGAGTATCTCCTTGAGCCGCAAGTTGGCGTGCAAATCAATCATGGCGCGCCGCTCCAAGCCGTGAAGGCGTTGACCTTGTCCTGGATAATTTGCTCGCTGCCGGGCACGCTCAACACATCGCACTCGCTGCCGAGGATGAACGGATGGCCGGTCGCGCGCATTTTTTCCCGCAACTCCGCCGCCATTGCCCGGACCCGCGCCACGGGGTAAGTCTCGTCGGAGTAGAAATGTTTGCTGGGCAGATTGCCGTACAACACGATGTTATCCGGCACCAGCCGGGCGTCCTCCCACAGCTTGCGGGAACTGCCCAGGCTGAGCATCACCGGCTCCAGCTTGGCGAAGCGGCTGACCATGCCGTCGGTCAACTCGCCGCAATCGTGGAAAATCAACTCCACGTGGTGTTGCCGCAGCAATTCGCGGAGTTGCCGGTTCGGCTCAATCACCAGCCGCTCGAAGATGCCGAAATCCTCGGCGAGTTGGTTCGGCGAGAAATAAACGAGATTGGCGGCGGGTTCGCACACGAACAGCGCCCGCGCGCCGGCGGCGATTTGGCGGGTCACATATTCCGTGATGACGCGCAGCGACAGGCGCAGGCAGGTCTCCATCAGCGCCACCTCCGGCTCCTCCTCGCCGTCAGCGCCGCCGGCGGCGAGAAACACCGGCGTAATCGGGTCGCTGAGCAACTTCGTCATCAACGAAAACGGGCCGATGCACATGCCCACCGGCACCAAGTCCGTCTCCGCCGCGATGTAACGCAGCGCCGCGCACGTCGCCGTCATGCGCGGCGTGAACGTAAACGCCGGCGCACCGTCAGCGGGCGGCGCGGTAAAATGATACGTGTCAATCAACTCCGCCGGAATGCCGAGGGATTGCAACAGCGATTGTTTCTCCAGCATCAAATCCATCAACGGCACCGCCAGCGGATTGCGATAGCGCCGGGCGCTGGTGGCCAGGACTTGTCCCAACCGCTGACCGTCCAATAAAATCGCGGGCAAATCGGCGGCGGGCTGCTCGTGCAAAGTCAAATGGGTGGCCACGGGAAAGGCCTGTCCGTTTTTCGCCAGGGTGAGGTAGAAATCACGGTTCATAAATTTTTTCTGAAGAGGAGGGGTTGAATGGTCGGAGGGTTGGTGGCCACGCGCCGCCGCTGGAGCGGAAGGCGCGCGGCCCCGTTAATACTTCAAGCGGCCAAGGCCGTGCCGCGCAACAACGCCAGCGCCACGTCCACGGCGGAACCGGCGTCGCGGGAATAACCGTCCGCGCCGATTTCGTCCGCGTAAGCCTGGGTGATGGGCGCGCCGCCGATGCACACCTTCGCGGTGGAACCGGACTGCTTCAGCGCCGCCACCGTGGTTTTCATCGACGGCATGGTCGTGGTCAGCAACGCGGACAACCCGATGAGATGCGGCTTGTGCTGCTGCGCCGCCTCGACGAATTTCGCCGGGGCGACATTCACGCCGAGGTCAATGACATCAATGTTCGCGCCCTTCCACATCATCGCGACGAGGTTCTTGCCGATGTCGTGCAAGTCGCCCTCGACCGTGCCGATGACGGCGGTGAACTCCGGCTTGACCCCGGCGGCCACCAGCAGCGGCTCCAGAATCTTGACCGCCTCCTTCATCGCGCGGGCGGCGACCAGCATTTCCGGCACGAAGATTTCATTCTTCTTGAACCGTTCGCCGACGATGGCCATGCCTGGCACGAGGCGATTTTCGAGGATTGATTTAGCGTCCTCCCCGGCGTCAACGCATTGTTTGACGAGTTCGGGGATTTCCTTGCGGCGGCCGCGAATGACGGCCTGAGTTAACGGATGTTGTTCGTCCATAGGGAGCCGAGACTAATGCGCCCCCGCGCGGCTTTATTGTGAAAACATATGTTTGTTTGGGATTCTAGTGCGGCTGGGGGAAGGCGCGGCGGGAGGCATTAATCAGTGTTTTCTTTTGTGCTTGGGCTGGCTAGTGTGCTGACGTGGATGGCCCTAACAATTCTGGAGATAAAATGACCAAGCAACAAATTATCGCGGTAATTCCCGCCCGCTTCGCCTCCACGCGGTTGCCGGGGAAGATGCTGGCGGATGTGGCGGGGAAGCCGCTGATTCAGCGGGTGTGGGAAGGGGTGTCGGCGTCGGCGTTGATTTCGCGGGTGATTATCGCGACTGACCATCAGCGGATTTTCGCCGCGACGCGCAAGTTCGGGGCGGAGGCGGTGATGACTGACCCGGCGCTGCCCAGCGGCACGGACCGCGCGGCGGTGGTGACGGCGTCACTGTCAGCGGATTGGATTGTGAATGTGCAGGGCGATGAGCCGTTGTTGCGTGGGGAGGTGTTGGATGATTTTATTTCGCGCCTGTCGCCGCGATTCGGCATGGCGACGCTGGCGCGGCGGTTGCCCGCTGACAGTGCGGCGGCGCGCGACCCGAATGTGGTGAAGGTGGTCAGCGGGCTGGACGGGCGGGCGTTGTATTTTTCGCGCGCGGCGATTCCGTTTCGACGCGACGCCGATGGCGCGGCGCCGGAGTATTGGCAGCACATTGGCATTTACGCTTATCAGCCGGCGACGTTGCGATGGCTGGTGACGCTGCCGGCCAGTCCGCTGGAGCGGGTGGAGAAGTTGGAGCAATTGCGCGCGTTGCAGAATGGCATCGCGATTCAGGTGTTGCCGACGGCGTTCGAGAGCATTGGTGTGGACACGGCGGAGGATTTGCGGCGGGTGGCGGGGATTTTTGAAAAATGCGAGGCATAATTTTGCCGAGCGCGTCTTCGCGTTAAAATGACCATATCTAACCCGCTGATATTGAGGGAGATTCAAATAAAATGAAAAAACAAAACTTTTTTCTTCCATTTTCCTATTATTCCTATAGATTAAATAGGAAATGCAACCGGTACACTGGAGCTTTTGGTAAAAATCAACGGGGTTTTGCGGTTAATCCGTCGCCCCATTTAGAAAGAAACACTGACCATGAGCATTGACTTTATCGAATCGCGCGCCGCGTTGGGTGGCGCTGACCTTGACCCCGCCATTCATCCGCCGCTGACCATGCACGATTTATTGCGCGCGCTGGCAACCGCTGATCATGGGGTGGAATATTCACCAGTTAGTACCGTGCAGGACGGGCGGCGGGTGCAACTCGAGCGCTATGTTTTCATCGGCCCGGAATCAACCCATCAGCCGTTCCGCCTGGCGGTTTTCGGCGCCTTGCGCGGGGATGACCGGTTCAGCCCGTACGCGATTGCGGAGTTTATCCGGGATTTGATTAATCAGCCCGGCCTGGCCACGGGGTTCCACCTGTATTTTTATCCGGTGGCGCATCCGACGCAATACGCCGACCCGGCGGCCACCGTCAGCGCCGGGCGCGACCTGTTTGTGGATTTGTGGCAAGACTCGTCGCGACCGGAACCGTATTTGATTGAACGCGAACTGGCGGTGGTGCAATTCCACGGCGTCATCGCGTTGTTCGCCTTGAAAGGTCTGGGCGGTCTGTCGGTGCAACTGCACGGCTCGTGGAGCAGCCTGCGGGAATCGCTGGTGCTGCCAGTGCTGGCGGACGCCGCGGAATTCCATCCCATCGCCCGGCCCGGCGACTGGGTGGCCTCGCGCCGCCTGAGCCTGACTGCGGGCGGCGGCTTGCACCCCAAGCCGTTTGAGCTGTCGGTGAAAATTCCGCAGGCGACACCGGCCAGGGAACAAATCCTGGCGCAGCGGGTGACTCTGCATTCCATCCTGCGGCATTATCGCGCGGTGGTCGCCGAGTCGCAGCATTTGTGATTTTCAGAACCTGCCGCTGATAGTGCGGTTCAACATCAGCGGCCGTGGTTTGCCACCAGATTACATGCCATTGCCGACGGTGACAGTGGTTGGCGGCCATTGCAAGGTTGCGGTGGCGGGAATGGGGGGACAATCGGGGAAGCGGCGGTAGCCTAACAATTCGGTAGCGGTACAGCCGCTGAGCAAATCCGCCCACCAGCTTGGTCGGGACGGGGGGCTAACGATGACTTTGGCGGGCCTGGCGAGCACATTTTTCGGCAGTTTTTTCAGCGGCTCGAACAGCGTCACCTCGTAGTCGCTGACGGTGGTGGTTTTTTTGTAACGGTCAATTTCGGTAACGCGGTATTTTTGCGGATAGGGCTGACCGTCAGCGTCCGTGCCTGACGCCAGCAGTTCCCAATCAGCGCGGTCGAAATTTTGATGGCCGACCAACGCGTAATTTTGTTGCGCGTCAAACAGGTAGGTCTCCTGGGTCAAGGGCGGCCGGTCTTTGCGGTCATAACTGGCAACGCGGAAATATATCAGCGGGCGGTCTCGCCACTCGGTCAGGCCGATTTCATACTTGATGTTTGAATAATGATTTTTGCCGACGGAATCGAGAAAGGTTTGCAACCGTTGTGTGGCTTCGTCAGCGAGGCGGAACATCGGCAGCCGCTCGAAACCAAAGCTCAATTCACGGCTGGAAGCAACGTGAAAGTCACCCTGGTGCCATTGATAGTAAGTGCTTTTGCCGACGCTGATGATGACGGTGTCGGTAGTGAGGAAAATGGTGTTGCCGCGCGCGTCACGTTCGGGCTGAATGTCGGCGCGGTAATTTTGCCGCCACTCGTCAAGCCACAACTCCAGCCGTCCAGGCGTGGCGCTGGCAAAAATAATTTCGCCGCTGACGTTGTCCTGTTTGCGTGTGCGCACCTCGTGTTTGAGATGCACGTAGCGTTGCGCGGTGAGGCGGGCTTTCAGCGCGGCGAGAGTCTCGGTGGCGAGCCGCTGTTGTTCAGGGCTGAACGCGGCGGGAGCGCGAATCCATCTTTCGTCCAATTCCCGCTGCCATTGTTGAAATTTTTCCGGCGAAAGGATTTGGCTTTGCCACATGACTTTGACGCTGACAGTCAGCAACGCGAAGATGCCTGAGAATATAATGAGCGTCAGCGCCAGCCGGCCGATTTTTCCGCGCCAATGGTTGGGCGACAGCAAGGTTTGAATACGCTGCTGGAGCGGTTGTTTGCCGATAAATGGAATGCCAGCGGCGGGTGTGTGCAAGTTGGAAGCGCGCGCGGCGATGTACACCAGCGTTTGCGCGTAAGCGGGCGCGGGGACTTGCGCGAGCAGCACGGCATCGTCAGCGGCCAGTTCGGCCTCGCGCGCCAGGTGCGCAATGGCGCGGCGGGCGAACGGGTTCCACCACCACACGGCGCGGGCGAGGTTGCCGATTTTTTGCCAAAGTAAATCGCGGCGCTGCCAGTGGGCGATTTCGTGCAGTAACACGGCGCGCAGCTCGTCGCGACTCCAGTGTTGGGCGTCTGCCGGCAAATAAATACGCGGAACTTTGCCGCTGACAATCAGCGGGGATTTCAGTTGTCCGTGCAGGAATACGTCGGCGGTCAGCGGCAGGTTGGCGGCCAGTTGAATGTCAGCGGCGCGCGCGTGGCGGCGGAGCCAGCGTTTGGCGGCGCGGGCGCGCCACACTTGCGCGAGCAGCAGCGCGACACTGACGGTGAGCCACAGCGGCGGAAGAATATTTTCCAGCCAGCGCCACGGCGCGCGCTGAAATTCCTTGCAATCGCTGGCGTTGTAACCAAATGCGTGCCACGGCGGACTGTCTTTGCGGATGGCGTCCGCGCGTAACAAATTCTCGCGCTCAAGGTCGCTGTTGATGATGAAAAGTTTTTGATAGATTTCATGAGGCGCCGGTCGTGACTCGACGGCGAGCGGCACGACCGGCGCGGTGTCGAAAATATCAAGGTGTCGCGCGGCCCAATCCCAGCACGGCAGCGCCAGCATGACCATCAGCGTCACGCGCCAGAGCCAGTTGCGGGCGCGGGCGGAGCGGCGTCGGCACAGTCCGGCGGCGAGCCGCGCCGCGCCAAAAATCACCGCGCTTTTTAACAGCAGGCCGGCAATCCAGGACAAGTGCGGATAATAAAACTCCAAGTCGAGCCACAACGCGGGGAGGGTTTGCCAGTGCATAATCAGCGTCCTTTTTTTCGCGCCTGGTTGATCAGCGCAATGAGTTCCCGCGCCTCGCCGGCCGTCAGCGACGCCTCTTGCTGGCTCAGCAGCGTGCAGGCGGCTTGCCCGACGGAATTTTCAAAAAAACGGCTGACCAGCAGGTTCAGCGCGGAGACCTTGGCCTGGCTGGCGGGCACGGCGCTGGTGTAGAGGTCACGGTCAGCGTCCGCTTGTTTGATGACCAGTTTTTTTTCGGTGAGCACGCGCAGGATGGAGCGGACGGCGGAATACGTCGGCGGGTCGGGCAGTGCGCGCTCGATGTCGCGCGCGCTGGCACTGCCGAGGCGGATGATGATGTCAAGTGCCTGCCGTTCGCGGCGACTGAGCCGGTCGTGCGGATAGGATTTTTTCATGGTGTTGAAATTTCAGCAGCCAGGCCGCTGGTTGTCAAGGCCGAATGTTGAAAAATCAGCAGGTGGTTGATCGCACGGTCAGCGGCTGCTGTTGGGGGTGCGGAGGTTGGGATTGGTTGCCGCTGGCGGCCTGGGCTTGGCGGGACTCGAACCCGCACGCGGTAAAGCACAAGATCCTAAGTCTTGCGTGTCTGCCAATTTCACCACAAGCCCGCTGACGGTGGGCCATGATAAGGTCAGCGGCAGCGGCAGGTCAAGCGCGGTGAAACAGTTTTCGCCATTGTTCCCGCCCGAACCACAGGCCGTTGGTTTTCATGACGTACACGAATTCCCACCACAGGCCCACGCGATAGATGAACAGCCCGATGGCCGCGCCGCCGTACACCAAGATCGGGAACCAGCCGGCCATCTCCGGTGTCAGGCGGCTGCGATTGCCCATGGCGACGCAGATTTTGGCGACGATGAACAGCGAGACCAGTATCAACATGCAGTTGACGATGGCCCCGGCGCGGCTGTTGCGGTCGTGGGCGACGCTGAGGGCGAAGGCGAACAGGCACAGTAGCGGCGCCAGCAGCGGGTCGGTCAGACGGCGGAAGTGCTCGGTCTTGTACGGCGCCATACGCGGCGCGGAGGGCTGGTAGGGCGCGGTGATGAAGCGGTACAATTCCGGCCACGGGTAGCCGTCCGGCTGCAACAGCACGGCGGCAATCTGGCGCGGCGACTCGGTCAGGAAGCGGGCGTCGAGCCGGCCCAGGTTTTCCGGCGGGCTGGCGACGCCGTCATGGAAGGCGATTTTGCGGATGCCGACCAGGTCCCAGTAGCGGCCGCGGTAATTGCCCTGGGCGACGAAGTATTTCTCCAGGTCGCCGCCGCGGTCGTTGGGCACGCAGATTTCCGCCTGGGAGATGGCGCCTTTTTTGGTGTCTAGTTGGTGGATATACCACATCACGTTGGTGGCGGGATTCTTGTACACCACGCCGTTGAACACTTCCATCGGCTTGCTTTTGTGCGACCATTGCCGCATCAGCGTCTCCCGGCGCACCGCGGCGGTGGGGGCCAGCTTGAGATACAGGTAATATTCAACGGCGGACAGGCTGACGGCCAGGCAGACGAACGGGATGACCAGCCGCGCCAGGCTGACGCCGGCGGCCATCAGCGCCACCAGTTCCTTGTGCGACGACAGGTAGGTCAGCAGGTACACGCAGGCCAGGAAGAAGGCGAACGGGATGATCAGCGGCGCCCGTTGGCCCAGCATGATGACGTAGATGCGGGCGATGTCCTTGAGCGGCGCGTGCGCGGTGGCGTAATCGCCGATGGAGTCGAACAAGTCAATCAGCACGAAAATGCAAAACAGGCTGACGAAGCAAAACACGAACGGCAGCAGCAAATGCTTGAGCAAGTAACGGTCAATAATCTTCATGACAAATCCGTGGCGCGCGTTAGTATTCCCGATCTTATGTCGCTAGTCCAACAACAATACGCCGAGCTTAAACAAGTCACCGCCAGTTTCGAGAGTTTTCTGCCGCGGGTCGAGGCTTTGTTGCCGCTGTTCGCCAAATGCTTTCGGGACGGTCATAAAGTGCTGACTTGCGGCAACGGCGGCAGCGCTGCCGATGCCCTGCACATGGCCGAGGAATTCATCGGGCGCTACCGCGGCAACCGCCGCTCGCTGCCCGCCGTGTCACTGTCAGCGGATGTTACCGCGCTGACCTGCATCGGCAACGACTGGGGCTACGACGCGATTTTTTCCCGCCAGATTGAGGGCCTCGGCCAGCCGGGGGACATTTTGGTGGTGTTCAGCGGCAGCGGCAATTCCGCGAATCTGGTCAAAGCCATCGCCGCGGCGAAACAGCGCGACATGCTCACCGTCAGCCTGCTCGGCAAAACCGGCGGCCAGGCGAAAGACCTGTCCGACCACGCCATCGTCATTCCGACCAATAACACCGCCCGGGCACAGGAATTGCACACGTGGATCATGCACGTGATTTTGGAGCATATCGAGACGTTGTATCCGGTTGAAAATTAATGGCCCCGTTGCTAACCTGCTGTATTCCAACAGGTAATAAGCTGAAAATATTTTGTTGATACTGAGTCTCAATATTGATATAGTGAATCAGTCTTGATTAAAGACACTTAAAAAATGAATAAAAATAAAATGAATATCAAATTAATAACAACAAAATGGGCGGCTGGCTTGCTAAGCATGGCGCTGACCGCGGGAGTGGCTTTTGCCGATTCCGGCGCGCCGGCTCCAAGTGCGAAAGACCTGGGCAAGGCAATCGAAAAGGTCAATTATGTGGAAACCGACACGGCCGGGGTAAAATTATCCGGCTATATGGATGTGGGTTACATCTATAATTTCATCGGCAAGGGCAGCTACGCCGTGACGCGCGGTTACAACGGGTCGGACAGCCATTCCGGCGGCGATTTTAACGTCAACGCGGTCAAGCTGACGCTGGAAAAAGCGCTGACGGAGAAGAACGAGTTTCAGGCGGGCTTCCGCGTGGACACGTTCATCGGCAAGGATTGGTCGGATTTCGATCCCGCCAACGGCGAACCCGGCGGCAATGCGAGCACGCTGTACCTGCAACAAGCCTATGTCGAGGTTCGCGTGCCGGTGGGCAACGGGCTGGATGTGCAATTCGGCAAAATCGGTTCCATCCTGGGCTTCGAGGCGGATGAGCGTCCGGCGAACTTGAATATCACGCAGGGGCTTAACGCGACCATTGACCCCGGTCCGTCCGCCGGCGTGCTGGCGAATTATCACGTCACTGACAGCGTTGATGTGTTGTTCGGCGTCAACAACGGCAACGGCCTGGATTACAACCCCGGGCTGGACACCAGCAACGACGGCTACGCGTTTGTCGGCGGCCTGAATTTTCACCACGATAATTTTGAATCGCAGTTGACCGGCAGCATCGAGCCGTGGGGCGACGAGGCTTACACCAACGACAACGTGACCGTCTATGGCGTGAACTGGTGGACAACCTGGTCGCCGAAATTCGCCGACGACAAACTGCTGCTGGCGCTCAACACCTCTTACTGGTATGCGTCGAACCTTGACCCGTCGGTGACGCGCTTCCCAGGCAGCTTTGCCTCGGCGGCGCTGTACGCGAAATATCAGTTCACCGACTTGTTCAGCCTCGCGGGACGCGGTGAATACGTGAACGCCAACGACGGTGAAACGAATAACTACTGGTCGTTCACGCTGACGGCGGGCTTCAACGTCGCGGAGAATTTGCTCCTGCGCGCGGAATACCGTTTCGACACTGGACACGATGTGGTGTATAATTACGCCACTGACAGCGGCAACAGCAGTTCGCACACCGTCGCGGTGGAAGCGGTGTATTCGTTCTAATCCAGGAATTACAAGTTAGTCGGTTTACCGCAGGCGGTCGCAAGACCGCCTGCTTTTTTATGATTCCCCGCGATTGCGGTCCAAAAAACGAACCACGAAGACACCAAGGCACGAAGTTTTGTTAAAAATATCCTGCGTGCCTTGGTGTCTTGGTGGTGCAAAGTTCCTTCCTCCGTCATCCCGAGCGGAGTCAAGGGATCGGCAAACTTCAGCTCATGAATCAAAACACTCTCCACGTTCTCCATGATCTCCCTGTAAAAAAATTCAAACCGTTTTGGAATACCGGTTCGTGCCGCCTTGCAAATATGCGTCAAAACACATCGCGATGTTGCGAATCAAAAACCGGCCGGTCGGGGTGACGGTGATTTTCTCGTCGCTGACGGTGAGCAATCCGTCTCGCTCCAGCGGGCGTAGCGCTGACAGTGACTCGGCAAAATAAGTGGCAAAATCGACGTTAAATTTCCGGCCCACCGCCAGCGGGCGCAAGGCAAAATCGCACATCAGCCGCATGATCACCTCGCGCCGCAACAGGTCGTCGTCGCTCAACCGCCAGCCGCGCGCCGTGGCCAGCCGCCCGCGGTCAATGGCGGCGGCGTATTGGCGGAGGCTCTTGTGATTCTGCGCGTACACGCGCCCCGGCGAGCCGATGGCCGACACGCCGAACGCCAGCAAGTCGCAATCCGCGTGGGTGGAATAGCCCTGGAAGTTGCGGCACAACTGCCCCGCCCGTTGCGCGCGGCACAGGTCATCGTCAGCGCGCGCGAAATGGTCCATGCCGACATACTCGTAGCCTGCCGCTGACAAGCGTTCCACCGCCAGTTGAAAAATCGCCAGCTTCACCGCCGGCGGCGGCAGCTCCGCCGCCTTGATGGCCTGTTGGCGGCGAATCATTGCCGGCAAATACGCGAAATTAAACAAGGCCAGCCGGTCGGGGGTAAGTGCCAGCACCTGTTCCAGCGTCCTGGCAAATGAGTCGCGCGACTGCCGCGGCAGTCCGTACATCAAATCCACCGACACGCTCCGCATCCCCTGCCCCCGCGCCTCCGCGATCACCGCCCGCGTCTGCTCCACCGACTGAATGCGGTGCACCGCCCGCTGCACGTCGGCGTCGAAATCCTGGACGCCCACCGACAGCCGGTTAAAGCCCGCCGCGCCGAGCACGCGCAACTGCGCCGCCGTCGTCACGCGCGGGTCAACTTCCACGCCAAGCTCAGCGTCAGCGGCGAAACGGAAGCGCTCCTTGATGCCCGCGATAAGTTCCGCCAGTTCGCACGGGGCGAAAAACGTCGGCGTGCCGCCGCCCCAGTGCAATTGCGCCACCGCACGGTCAGCGGATAAACGCGGGCGCAGCAAGTCCATCTCCCGATACAATGTCCGCAGATACGCCGCTGACCGTGACCGGTCAGTGGTGAACGTCACATTGCAGCCGCAATAAAAACACACCGACGCGCAAAACGGCAGGTGAAAATAGAGCGACAGCGGGCGGGCGGCACCGTCAGTGTCGGCGATTTCGCACAGCAAGTCCTCGCCGGTGAAAGCCTCGGTGAATTGCGGCGCGGTCGGGTAACTCGTGTAGCGCGGCCCGGCCACGTTGTAGCGCGATAACAAAGCAAAATCCGGCTGGCTACACTTAAAACTCATGGCGCAAAACTCAAAACCCTTCTCCAATTCCCCCGTGTTCTCTTTGTCAAAAAGTGTTTAAAAGATCGGAGCGACAGGATTTGAACCTGCGACCTCGTGGTCCCAAACCACGCGCTCTACCAAGCTAAGCTACGCTCCGTTATTATTATGAAAATAACCCTTGCACCTTATCAGACTGGCTGGCATTGTGAATAGCCAATTTTTCAAGGCAATCAATTTATGACAAAGAACGAACTGGTACAGACCGCCCTCGGCAAAACGGAAAATCCGCAAATTCTGATCAACATGGTATCCAAGCGCGTCCGTCAACTCGGCCAAGGTCTCCGCCCGCTCATTCAGGTCGGGCCGCGCATGACCTTCATGGATGTCGCGCTCCAGGAAATCGCCGACGGCAAGCTCACTTACAAGTACCTCGATGAGGAAAACCAGGTTCCGCAGGAACCGGTAATCTGACATCGGCGGGCGTCCGCTGACCATGAGCGCGCCGGAAATCCAGATCCACAATCACAAGGCCGGGCGGGATTATCACATTCTCGATACCTTGGAAGCCGGCATTGAGTTGCGCGGCACCGAGGTCAAGTCCCTGCGCGGCGGCCAGGGCAACCTGAGCGACGCCTTCGCCCGCATCGAGCAGGGCCAGGCCCTGTTGTACAATTTCCACATTTCGCCCTACGACAAGGGCAATCGCGAGAACCACGAGCCGAAACGCATCCGCCGCCTGTTACTCCACAAGCACGAGATTTTCAAGCTGCAAGGCATGGTCGCCACCGAGGGCAAAACGCTCATCCCGCTGAAGGCGTACTTCGACAAAAACAACCGCCTCAAAATTCTGCTCGGCATCTGCAAGGGCAAGACGCACGGCGACAAACGGCAGGACATCAAGAAACGCGACACTGACCGTGAGATCCGCCGCGCCATCAGCAATCGCCTGAAACGCGGTGGGTAAGACCTTAACCGCGGAGACGCGGAGGAACATCCCGGCAGCTATCGCGGAAACTGTAGCTAACCCCAAAAAAATCTTAGTTCAAGTCTAGATTAAAGAGGAAACCAACCAACCGCGCGATTCGTGTTTTCGTTTTGTACCGCCACCAACCGCTGTTCCCATCCGTCCGGTAAAATGGCCGTTTCCGGGCCGACGCCGTGTGCGTAATAACCAAATTGTTGGTGAAAGGCCGTCAGTTCTCCAATGTTCCCGTCAATAAAATCCGCCAGTCTGGGATTGTGTTTCGGATAAATATCAAGTTCTATGGACATTCGCAAACTACGCGGGGCATCAGGTTTTTCTCCAAGCAGAGATTGACTGCCAACGATGATAAATTCATTCTCTTTAGTGATCTCGCTTGCCGCACGAATAATATGTTCAAGTTCTGAGCGTCGCATAACGGTGAAAAATTTCCCGTCGCACGTTCTCCGGCAAAACACCGGCAAACGGTGATGACTGGCGCAAGCGACAGGCTTCCTCGTCTTCGGATTCTAGCAATTTAATAATTGCTTGAAATGGATATCCAAGGATTTCTTTCCACTCCAATATCGGATCTCGTTCGCCTATTTCCCGTGCAGCCAGCCACCGGTTAATATTATCTTTGGCGATTGATAGCAAGCTCGGATCGCGGCGTAACATCCCAACCACCTCGCGGTGTAGTTCCAAACTTCGTTGATCTATCAAATCATGTGTCACGCTTTAAGAAACATACCACCTATTTGAGGAAAAGTCACGACGAATTTATCAGGGGGCAGATTAACTGTTTCCCCATCTTGCTGTGGCGTCAGTTTTAGCAAGTCAATCACCGCACGAACATAATCCGCGGCATAGACCTTCTCCCAAGTTGCCAACGGCAATCCGCTTGCTCGCAGAATGTCGCCGCACTCGACAATCCCCTCGTCGTGCATTTTCTCTGCGTCTCTGCGTCTCCGCGGTTAATCTGCCTTTCTTTACTTTCAACCCCGCATCGTTAACATCGTCTTCGCATGAATGCCAAATCATGGATTCCCGCCCTGGTCAAATTGCTCGGCCCGGCCACGGTCAGCGTCAGCGACGCAGTCCGCCGCGAGCACGGCGGCGACGCCTGGTTCGCGCACGCCATGCCGGACGCCGTGGTCACGCCGCGCACGGTCAGCGCGGTGCAAAAACTCATGCGCTTTTGCCACGCGCGGAAAATTCCCGTCACACCGCGCGGCGCCGGGCGCGGCTACGTCGGTGGCTGTGTGCCGGTACGCGGCGGCGTGTCGCTGTCGCTGAAAAAATTGAACCGCATCCGCGCAATCAACGCCGCTGACGGTGTCGCCGTGGTCGAGCCGGGCGTCATCACCAGCGATTTGCAGGACGCGGTGAAAAAACTCGGCCTGTTTTATCCGCCCGACCCCGCCAGCGCGAAGGAAAGCTCCATCGGCGGCAACCTCGCCACCAACGCCGGCGGCCCGCGCTGCCTGAAATACGGCGTCACCCGCAACTACGCGCTGGGCCTCGACGTCGTGCTCGCTGACGGTCGCCTCGTCCGTTGCGGCGGGCGGACGCACAAAAACAAACTCGGCTTCAATCTCACCGACCTGTTCATCGGCAGCGAGGGACTGCTCGGCGTCATCGTCGGCGCCACGCTGCGGCTCATCCCGCTGCCGCCCGCGCGCGCCGTCCTCGTCGCCAACTTCGCGCGCGCGCCGCAAGCCGCCGCCGCGGTCAACGCCATCATCAGCGCCGGTTTTTTGCCCGCGGCACTGGAAGTCGCCGACCAGTTCACCCTCGCCGCCGCCCGCGCCTACCGGCCCGGGGCGTTGCCCGGCAACGCGCTGATTCTGGTCGAGATCGACGGACAAAAAAATTCCGTCGCCGGCGAGACCCGCGCGTTGGAAAAAATTCTCCACCGCTGCGGCGCGCTGACGGTGCAAAAAGCGCTGACCGACGCCACGGCCGAAAAACTCTGGGACCTCCGCCGCGATTTCTCCTACGCACTGAAAGCCACCGGCCTGACCAAGCTGAACGAGGATGTCGTCGTCCCGCGCGGCCGGCTGGTTGACCTGTTCAACTTCGCCGGGCAGCTGCAAAAAAAATTCACCGTCAGCGTCGCCTGCTTCGGCCACGCCGGCGACGGCAACATCCACGTCAACCTGATGGTGCCGCCCGGCCACGCTGACACTGCGAACAACCGGCGCGCGCTGGACGCCTTGTTCAAACAAATCCTCGCCTGGCGCGGCAGCATCACCGGCGAGCACGGCGTCGGCCTGGCGAAAAAACCGTGGTGGCAACTCGCCGCTGACCGTGACCTCCGCGCCTTGCATCAAACAATCAAGCACGCCCTCGACCCACATGGAATTTTGAATCCGGGAAAATTTTTGGCTTAACCCAAAACCGCAACGGCAAAAATTTAAAGGCGCTGACGTTGACGCATCGCTCATTTCGCCGGACAGCGTTTTTGATACAGCCACTGCGCGAAGGCAAAATCCAGCGGGTCGTTGATATCCACCGCCTGCTCGCGCGGGATGGTGTGCAGCAGCGGCGTCCGCCCGACGAAGTTGCCGATTTCGTACATCCGCGCGCGCGCCACGATGTTGACGGCGAAGTTCAGTTGCACGATGTCCGGCAAATCCTGACTCATCGGGCGGTCCAGTTCCGAATAGTTGATGGGATGATTGTCCTGCCACAGAAACGCCTTCACCGCGTCCGCCGTGTTCACCGAGTCGTGCCGCTCGCGGTTGGCCAGATACAGGCGGATGCACTCGCTGACAGTGTCGTCCTCCAGCAGCGGGCTGGTGCAAAAGCACAGCGCGATGATGTCAGCGTCAGCGGTGCGCGCGAATTCCCGGTAGGCCTCGTTGTTGGAAACCGTCGCCGTGCCGAAATACGGCTTGCGTTTGACCGTTTCCGCGCCGAGTTTTTTCGCGCAACGCAACATTTCGTTGTCGTCGGAATTGACAATCACGCCGTCCAGTTCCGGCACCCGCAGCAGTTGTTTGATTTTGATTTCGAGCAGCGTCTCACCGTTGGCAAACACGCGCATGTTCTTGTTTTTCACGCGCACGCTGCCGCTGCGCGCGGGGATGAGACCCTTGATTACGGGCTTGGACACGGCTCGCCTTCCTTTTGGTTCCAGTCAATGAACATGCCTTGCAGCCCGACGGGATTGACGGAAATGATTTTGGTTTCCGGGTAAAACAGCGTGGCGAAATCTTTCATGAAACCCCAGTTTCTCAGCATGTCAGCATCCGAAGACATGTCGGTTTGCAAGTTTTCATCATCCTTGCCGCCCTTGATAAAATGGCCTTGTGCCATGACCGTGCAATCGCAGCCGACCAGGAAAATCCGGCGCGGGTTGGTGAATAAAATAAATTGCATGGCGGGATGCGCGACGGTGCAGGAATTCAACAGCGGCAGCGTGTCAATGTGCAACGGCAGCGCGTGGTAGAAGTCGGCGCTGGGCGGCCAATACGCGGTCTTGTATTTGCGCGCGTTGTCGGTTCGCAGAAACCATGACTCTGGAATCTGATGTTCCTTTTCCAATGCGTCGCCGATAAATTTTACGCAACGGTTCCCTTGATAATTGATAAATTCCTCAACAAAACTGTTGATGCCGCGCACATCCTGGGCAAATAAAAAATCCAGCTTGAGGTGGTCAAGCATAAACGCGCGGTTGCAGCCAACATGCACAGCGCCGGGAATTTGCCGGTAATCGCGCATGGTCGGCCCGGCGCCGACCAGCACGACATCACGTCCGGCGAGGGAGTTTTTGAATTCGCCGAAAGTTTTCGGATGCAACGCCGCCGCCTCGATTTGGAGTTTGTGATGAAGGGAAAACTTGCGCGCTTCCTTCATCAAATCCTCCACACTGCATGTGCCGCCGGTTTTCTTGCACACGCGCGCGCCGAGGAGGTAACGCCGCGTCACGCCGTTGCTCTTTTTGGAGACATAAACCGGCACGCCCAGCCAGTATTTTCTAACCGTTTCGGCGGAGGCAAGTTTCTTGTAATACTCCACGCCGAACAGCCATTTTTTGTTTTTTTCGACGCGATTAACCCATTGCTTTTGCGAACGGTGTACCGTAATGCCGAGAAATTCACGACGCTGACAGTGCTGGGCTTGGTCATACGCCGCTTTTATTTCCCCGCGCAAGACCATCGCCAGCCACGGGGATTTTTCCTCGACCAAACTGTTCACCGTCAGCGGCGCCAGTTTTTCTTGCGCGTATTCCAGCACTGTCAGCGCGTCACGGCGTTTTAATTTGCGCGCTTCGTAAATTCTCCACGCCGCAAACGGTGCCAAAAATTCCGGGATGTGACTTGCCTCAAAGTTATGCGAACGCGCCAATTCAAAAGCCGCCCGAAAAGCATCAACTGTTTCCAATAGATATCGCCGGTTGTTGGGAATTTCCTCGCACGTTGAGCCGGCGCGAATCAAATAATTATGCAAATGCCGGTCAAGGCCAAAAACGGTTTTCGCCACCAACAGATATTGCGCCGTCCATGCGACATCCTCGGCGTAGTAAGTGCAAACGTTGCGGATGTTGTATTGGTTCACAAGGTCTTTTCTAAAAATCCGGTTCCATTGCACCATGTTGACGCGCTTAATATTCTTAATTTGCGGCGTCAGTTCAACCATGCCCGCTGATAGTGACTGATTGCGTGCCTTTTCGTGCCAGCGGGCACGGGCGGTAAACGTGGTGGCGTCATTTTCCATGACCGCGTTGGATTTGCATTCCGCCAAGTCCGCGCCCGATTGTTCCATCGCCGCCGCCATTTCCTCGCACATGGACGGCTCGAACCAGTCATCCGCGTCGCAAAACATCAAATACTTTCCCGTTGCCGCTGACAGTGCCACATCACGCGCCACGCCTTGCCCTTGGTTTTTTTGTGATAATAATTTTACCCTTTTGTCATGGTCAGCGCAGACTTCCAGAATTTTTTGCGAGTGGTCGGTGCTGCCGTCATTGACACAAATAATTTCAATCTCGCGCAAGGTTTGACCAACCAATGAATCCAGACATTTGGGCAAATACTTTTCCACATTATAAACTGGAACAATGACGCTGACGACGGGCTGGCCCATAACTTTTAATTTTTAATCGTGATTAGCGGCACCCCGAACAGGGAAACATGCCGTTTGATGAAAGAAGTTTTTTTGACGCTGATGAACGGGATGAAATTTAACAAATAGATTTTCAACTTTTGTTTTTCCCTTTTGACACGGAGCACGGTCAGCGTACCGAACAATTTTATTTTTTGGTTCACCGCCGGCGGCGCTGACGTTTTCAGGATGCGGGACAGAAAAAACTCATAACACGGCGTCAGGCGCGCGTATTTCCACCAACGTTCGACTCCCGGCCAGTCGCCGGTGTCGGACGGTGTTATGAACCATGGTTTTTTAGCCGTGGCGTAATGAATGATGAACGGCTCCCGCGTATATTTGTTCTGATAATCCCGCAACGCGTCTGAAGGAATCATGCGCTTACTGTTGACCGCCAAACTGTAATACCAAAGCATGTTATATTTTTCCGGCAAATGAATCAAATCATGATTGGCGCACAAGGCGTTTAACACGCACTGGTCTTGAAATTTTAGAACCGCGCCAAGCCGGGCGGCGCCAGCAATACATTGTTCGGTAAAACTCTCCGCAGTCATGCGTTCGATATTCATTACCATCACGCCGGCATTGAAATAATCATCCGCATTTTTCAGCCCCAATTCTTCCCGCGCGTAAATCGCAAAATCCGCGCGGTCCGTGATAAAAGCGACATCAGGATTACGCGTGGCGGCGAGCATTTTGCCGCGCAAATCGAAGTTGAATAATTCCGCCACATCGCCTTCCAAAACCAAATCGCAGTCGAGATAAACGATTTTTTCATAGTCTGGCAGGATTTCCGGGATGAAAAACCGGTAGTAAGTGGCGAGCGAGATGTGCGACACCGTCAGCGGGAACGCGCCGGTGTGCGCTTGCATGAACGCACCGATGTCGAAGTAGCGGATGGAAATATTTTCCCGCGCGAGGCGGTTGATGAATTGCTTCGACGTCGCGCTGAGACCGCCGTCGAGGATGACGAGGTCATAATTGTTTTCCGGCGCCGCGTGCGCTGCCAGTGACGTGAGCGTGACCAGCAGATATTTGCCGTACCCACCGTCAGCGGCGAAGACCACGGCGATGTTGTTGTTCTCAAACGCCGACGCGAGCGGCGGCGCGGCGCTGGATAAAAGCGATTCTTCGACTTCATTCCGCTGCGCGTCATTGCGCTCAGAATGACGAGGCAAAGTGCGGGGGTGATTTGACGGGAAGTTTCCCTCGACAACGTCAGCGTGTTTCGCTAAGTAGAAGGGTTTTTCTTTCTTCAGCTTAAGCGGCCAAGCGGCCAAGCGGCCAAGCGGCCAAGCGGCCAAGCGGCCAAGCGGCCAAGCGGCCAAGCGGCCAAGCGGCCAAGCGGCCAAGCGGCCAAGCGGCCAAGCGGCCAAGCGGCCAAGCGGGTCAACGCCGAAATTGGTCAGGTAATTTGTCATACGCGGAAGCTAAAAAATACACACCGCTGTGTGCGCGTCAATTTACTTTTGCCTTTTGCATTTTGTTTTTTGCCTTAACCTTTCCCCATGTCTGTCTGGGATTTTGCCAATGCGAACCTGAAAAACCTGCACGTCTATGAGCCGGGCAAGCCGATTGAGGAAGTCGCGCGCGAACTCGGCCTCGATCCGGCCGCCATCGTCAAGCTGGCGTCCAACGAAAACCCGCTCGGCCCCTCGCCGCTGGCGGTCGCGGCGATGCGGCAGGCCGCCGGGCGGATGCACATTTATCCCGACGGCGCCTCGTTCGAGCTGGCCACCGCCATCGCCAAAAAACAGGGCGTCGAATATAACAACCTGATTCTCGGCAACGGCTCCAACGAAATCATCGAATTTTTGTTTCACGGCTTCACCCGGCGCGGCAACAGCAGCGTCATCGCCAGCCGTTACAGCTTCGCCGTGTATAAGCTGATGGCGGAATTGTTCGACGTGGCCTTCATCGAGGTCCCCGACCGAGACTTCGTCCACGACCTCGGCGCCATGCGGGCGGCCATCCGGCCGGACACCAAGCTGGTGTTTGTCACCAACCCGAACAACCCCACCGGCACCCGCGTCAGCAACGATGAGTTAGAACAGTTCGTGTTCAGTGTGCCGAAGAATGTGGTCATCGTGCTGGACGAGGCTTATTACGAATTTTGCCAGCACCCGCCCGACACGCTCGGCTGGATCAGGCGCGGCGCCAACATTGTCGCCCTGCGCACCTTCTCGAAAATCCAGGGTCTCGCCGGCCTGCGCATCGGCTACGGCATGGCGAACGCGGACACCATCAGCGTCCTGCAACGCTGCCGCCAGCCGTTCAATATTAACGCCATGGCGCAGGCCGCCGCGCTCGCCGCCGTCGGCGACGCTGAGCATGAGCGGCGCACGCGGGAGTTGAATTTCGCCGGGCTGGAGCGACTGGCCAAATTCGCCAAGGCCCGCGGCATCGTCAGCGTCCCCTCGCACGCGAATTTCATGATGCTCAAGGTCGGCGACTCGCAGCGGGTGTTCGTCGAACTGCAAAAACACGGCGTCATCGTCCGTTGCATGAGCAGCTACGGCCTGCCGGAATGGATTCGCGTCACCATCGGCACGCCGGCGGAAATGGAGAAATTCGAGCGGGCGCTGATTAAATGCCTTTAACGCCAGCTACATTAACGCAAAGGCGCGAAGACACAAAGGCGCAAAGAATTTTTTTGGAAGTTTTTTACAAAGAGCACATGGAGTTAATGGAGTAGGTTGGCCCTATCGAAACTGCCCCCTCCAATTCCTCCATGTCCTCGTTGTAAAAATGTGTTTTAAATAAAAAACCTTTGCGTCTTTGTGTCTTCGCGCCTTTGCGTTAATGTAGCTGGCACTTATGAACACCGTCACCGTCATCGCCCCCGGCTTGCTGGGCGGCTCGATATTGAAAACATTGCGGCGCGCGGCGCCGACGACGCGGCTCAAGGTTTACGCCCGCCGCGCGGCAACCCGGCGCGCGGTCAGCGATACCGGCCTCGCCGACACGGTCAGCGACTCGCCCGCCGAGGCGGCCGCTGACAGTGACCTGGTCATTCTCTGCACGCCCGTGCACGCGATGCGCGGCGTGGTGGAAGAGCTACTGCCCGCGCTCGCACCGTCAGCGATTGTCACCGACGTCGGCAGCGTCAAGGCCCCCGTCCACGCCGCGCTCGCGCCGCTGCTGGCGGGGCGCGCGCACTGGATCGGCTCGCACCCGATGGCCGGCGCGGAACAGTCCGGCCTCGCCGCCGCGCGCGACAATTTGTTTGCCGGCACCGTCACCATCCTCACCCCCGCGCCGGACGCTGACCGTGACGCCGTGGCGCGGCTGCGCGATTTCTGGGCAACCCTCGGCGCGCGCGCGCTGACGCTCACCCCGGCGCGGCACGACGAGCTGGTCGCGGAAATCAGTCACCTGCCCCACCTGCTCGCGGCGTTGCTGGTGAACACCGTCAGCGGCGACAGTCTGCCGCTCGCCGGCCCCGGCTTCCGCGACGCCACGCGCATCGCCGCCGGCCCGCCGGAGCTGTGGTTGGAAATCCTGCAAACCAACCGCGCCGCCACCGTCAGCGCGCTGGAAAAATTCCAAGCCGCCGTCGCGCGCGCGCGGGACATTCTGGCGGCTGACGACCGCGCCGCGCTGGCGCGATTGCTGACCGCCGCCAGTGAGCGGCGCCGCGAACTTTGAACCGCCATGACTGACCAACCGCTGACTATCTGGTGCAACCTGCCCATGCCGGACGAAGGCCGCAAGTTGCTGATTGACGAACTGGCGCCGCACCGGCTGGTGCTGCCCGCCGCGAGCGCCGCGTCGGTGCTCGCCGCCGCGCAGTCCGACCCGCTGCTGTTGACCGCGAATGTCGCCGTGGGCCAGCCCGCCCCCGCCGACGTGCTGGCCGCGCCGCACTTGCGCTGGCTGCAAATCAGCACCGCCGGCTACACGCGCTACGACACGCCGGAGTTCCGCGCCGCCGCGCGCGCCAAGGCGCTGACGGTGACCAACAGTTCCGCCGTGTACGACTGGCCGTGCGCGGAACACACGCTGGCGTTCATGCTGGCGCAGAGCCGCAACCTGCCCGCCGCGCTGGCCAGTGCCAGCGCCGCCGGCAGCGCCGAGTGGAACGAACTGCGCGACTCCTGCCGCCCGTTGCGCGGCCAGACGGCGCTGATTCTGGGCTACGGCGCCATCGGCGAGCAACTCGCCGCGCTGTTCGTCCCGCTGGGCATCAAAACCCTCGCCCTGCGCCGCCGCCCGACCGGCCGGGAGCCGCTGACCGTGACCGTCATCACCGCGCCGGCACTGCCCGCCGCGCTCGCCGCCGCCGACCATGTCATCAACATCCTGCCCGACAGCCCGCAAACGCGGAAGTTCATGCACAGCGCCCGCTTCGCGCAAATGAAAACCGGCGCGGTGTTTTACAATATCGGCCGCGGCAGCACGGTTGACCAGGAGGCGTTGGCGGCGGCACTGTCAGCGGGCCGGCTCGCCGCCGCGTGGCTGGATGTGACTGAGCCGGAGCCACTGCCGGCGGGCCATCCGCTGCGCCGCTGCCCCAATTGCCACGTCACGCCGCACACCGCCGGCGGGCATCACCGCGAGGTGTTCTCCGTCATCCGGCACTTCCTTGATAATTTCAAAAACTTCACCGCCGGCCGGGAGTTGACTAACCGGGTGATGTGATGGCTGCGGGGAAATTCCAAGCTCCAAGTTCCAATTAACTTCCAATACCCAATTTCAAAATTCCAAACAAACGCCACGCCTAAAGTTGGGTTCCGCGTCAGCAGCCCCAACGGGACACCATAGGTGGTAGGAGGTGTCGATTGAGTTGGGCTGGGCGATTGGCCTATGGAGCGCGGGCGTCTCGCCCGCTTAGTTGCCGGCAAGATGCCGGCGCTCCCAGTTTTAGCCCCGCAGGGGCGGCGGCATCTGTTTTGGAAGTTTAGAAATTTGAAGTTGGAAGTTAATTGGAACTTGAAGTTTGGAGTTTGAAATTTTCCCGAAGGGGCGGTGCATTTCCTAGCTGCCTGCACCGCCCTTACAGGGTTAACCCCGTTGCCCTAACGTCATCTCCGCCGTCAGCAAGTCTGCCGCGCGGGAGCTGCCGCCGGCGTGGATTTTGAACTGGCCCGGTTCGATTACTCGTTCACCGGCGGCGTTGACGAAGCTGAAGGCTGCCGACGGCAAGGCCACGGTCACATCTTGCGTTTCGCCCGCTGACAGTGCCACGCGCGCGAAGCCCTTCAGTTCCTTGCTTACCCAGGTCGCGCTGGTCACTTCGTCGCTGACATAGATTTGCACGATTTCCTCGCCGGCACGGGGGCCGGTGTTGGTGACGCTGACGGTGACGGTCGCGCCACCGTCAGCGGCGGGGACGACGCGCAGGTTTTCGTAGCGATAAGTTGTGTAGCTCAGGCCGTGGCCGAACGGGAACAGCGGTTCCTGGGTAATATCGGCGTAGCTGCCGTGCTGGCCGCGTGTGCGGTTGTAATACACCGGCTGCTGGCCGACGTGCAGCGGCACGCTGACGGTGAGTTTGCCGGACGGGTTGAGGTCGCCGAACAGCGCCTCGGCCAGCGCGGTGCCGCCGGCCATGCCGGGGTTGAACAACTCGATGATGGCGTCGGCGCGGCGCGCGGACGGCGGCAGGACGAGCGGCTTGGTGTTGACCAGCGCCACGATCAGCGGCTGGCCGAGTTGCGCCAGCGCGTCGAGCAACTGGATTTGTCCGCCGGGCAGTTCCAGGGTGGCGGTGGAATGGAATTCGCCGGCGTATTGCAGCGCGTCGCCGACCACGCAGACCACGACATCAGCGGCAGCGGCGGCGCGCACCGCGGCGGCGATGGCGTCAGCGTCAGCGGGGGCGTTATTGTCGCAACCCTTTTTGTACACGACGGCGGCCCCGGCGCGCGCGGCGCGGGCGCGGATGCCGTCGAGCGGCGTGACGGTACACTCGCGCGGATGCTTGCCGAAACTCCGGTCGTATTGCGACGCGCCGAGCGACCAGTCGCCGAGTTGGGCGAGGTCATCGTCAGCGTTGGGGCCGACCACGGCGATTTTCTTCACCGCCGCCGGCAGTGGCAGCGCGCCGTTGTTTTGCAGCAGCACGAGGCTTTGCCGCGCCGCCTCGAGGTTCAATTCCTTGTGCGCCGGCGTCTTGATGACCACGGCGGCCCGCGCCAAATCCGCCCGGCGCGGGTCTTCAAACAAGCCCATGCGGAACTTCAGCGCCAGCACGCGGCGCAACGGCTCGTCGAGTTCGTCTTCCCGCAGCAAACCCTCCTCAACCGCGGCGATGACGCCGTCGCGGAACTCCGGCGTGTGCATCATCAAATCATTGCCGCTGCGGATGGCGAGCACGGCGGCGCTGTTGATGTCGGCGCAGATTTTCTGGCCGCTGACCATGCTGCCGACATTGTTGTAGTCGGTGACCACGATGCCGCGGAAGCCCCACTCGTCCTTCAACACCTCGGTCAGCAGCCAGCGGTTGGCGGTGGACGGCACGCCCTCCATGGATTGATAACCGGTCATGAACGTCATGCAGCCCGCGCGCGCGGCGGCCTCGAACGGCGGCAGGAAAAACGAGCGCAGCTTGCGGCGGGAGATGTCCGCCTCGCTCGCGTCCAGCCCGCCCTTGGTCTCCGAATAACCGGCGTAATGCTTCGCCGTCGCCAGGATGCCGTCGGGGTCCTCGATGCCGCGCCCCTGATAGCCGCGAATCATCGCCGCCGCCAGCACGCTGATGATGAACGGGTCCTCGCCGAACGTCTCGCCGACGCGGCCCCAGCGCAGGTCGCGCGCGATGCACAGCACCGGCGAGTACGTCCACTGGATGCCGGTGGGCTTGACCTCCCTCGCCGTCACGCGCGCGACCCGCTCCACCAGCAGCGGATTCCACGCCGACGACAGCGCCAGTTGCGTCGGGAAAATCGTCGCGCCCTGCCAGAACGAGTGCCCGTGGATGCAATCCTCGGCGAACAGCACCGGGATGCCAAGCCGCGTGCGCGCCGCCTCGTCAATCGCGTCATTCAGGGCGCTGCCGTTGATGTGGAACAGCGAGGCCGGCTGGTAATCGCGCACCCACGGCACGCCGTTGCCGTTGGCGTTGATGGCCATCAACTGGCCGGCCTTCTCGCGCAGGGTCATGCGGGAAAGCAAATCTTGCAGGCGGGTTTCGACGGCTTGGGCGGCGTCCTGATATAACGGCTGGCGGGTTGACATAAGGCGGGCAATTTACCAACTTCGACCTGCCGCGCCAGTGGAAAATTATGCGCTGTTGAAAACCCAGAACCACGAAGACCCCAAGGCGCGGAGGATTTTTTTGGATGGGTCACTAAAAGTCAGCGGGCTACTCCATGCCCGCTCCAACGACCCTAGCGTAGCGAATCAAAGGGACACAGAGTAGGCACAGAGAAGCACAGGGTTTATTTTTTAGTTTAATAAATCTCTGTGGTTCTCTGTGCCTGCTCTGTGTTCTCTGTGGGCCAAGATGCCGTTAGAACGAACGGCGGCGGATGAGGGCCAGCGCGCCGAGGCCGGCGCCGATGAGGAACCAGGTGGAGGGTTCCGGGACGGCGGTGGCGTTGAAGGTCAGTTGGTTGTTCGCCACGCTGAAGGTG
>JAISBF010000190.1 GCA_031266335.1 Verrucomicrobiales bacterium | reverse complement strand
ACGCCGAAGGCGCCAACTAAAACTACGAGCTTCATTAACGCAAAGACGCAAAGGAACAAAGGACGCAAAGATTTTTGTTAATTAAAAAACCAAACCAAAAAAAATCTTCGCGCCTTTGTTCCTTTGTGCCTTTGCGTTAATGAAGCTCAAAAAAAACAACCACCAACCAACAACCGAAAGAACCAACATGAACCCCAAACTAACACTCCTAACCCTCTGCGCCCTCAGCGTCTCCGCGTTGAATGTCTTCGCGCAAAACCTCATCGTCACCTCCGACACCACCGTCAGCGGCACCCATTACGAAAACAACGGCGACGCCTACGCCGCCATCACCAACATCGACACCTCCTGGACCTTCACCGGCAGCGACATCACCGTCACCGCCACCGGCGGCAATAATACCGTCGGAGCTTGGGGCGTGAACATCTACAGCGACTACTACCCTATCCTGAATCTGACTGACAGCACAATCAAGGCTAACTCCATAGGGATTTTCTTCGAAGGGGGTGATGCCACGCTGAACAATGTCAACATTACGGCCGGGAGGGACGGCTTGCACACAAGTTACACCTACAACCTGATGATGACCGGCGGCACCATCAATAGTACCGACGGCAACGGCGCGGGGATTTTCCACGAATATCATAGTAGCGGCACGCTGAACAACGTGAACATTACGGCCAAGGGTTTCGGCATATATGTATATAGCGACTCTTCCCTGACGGTGATTGGCAGCACCATCACCGCCGCTAACGATGGACTTAGCATCGACTATAACAGCGACGCCACGCTGAACAATGTAACTGTCACGGCCGAGAATACCGGCATAATGATGTACAGCTCTTCCCTGACGATGACCGGCGGCACCATTACCGCCGCTAACGAGGGACTTTCCCTCGACGACTACAGCGACGCTACGCTAACCAACGTAACCGTCACGGCCACCGGGAATAACGGGAGCGGGGTGTTACTGCAGGGAAACTCTACTCTGACCCTGACCGACAGCGTCATTCACGCCACCGGCAGCGACGCGCACGGGATTAGTGCCTACAGCACTCACTACTACAACCCAACCAACACGACAACCCTGAACCACAGCACCGTGACCGACGGCATCAGTGTCGATGCCAGATTCGGGGAGGACACCAACCTCACCCTCACCGCCAGCAACGGCAGCCTCATCAGCGGCGGGGTCACCGTCAGTACCCCCATTGACGATTATGTAGTCGCCACCCTCGACTTCACCCTCATCGACAGCGCCCTCAGCGGCGGCCTCACCGCCACCGGCAGCAGCCATGTCACCGTCACCGCCAGCGACGGCGGCACCATTACCGGCGAGGTCATCAGCGCCCAAAACGCCGTCGTGCAAATCACCCTTACCAACGCCGGCACCGCCCTGCGCGGCAACCTTATTCAGGATAACAACAGCGCCATCACCCTCACCGTTGGCGCGGACGCGCTGCTCGCAGGCGGCGGCACCGTCAGCAACCTGATCATGGACACCGGCGCCATCCTCGGCTACACCGACGAACTGACCGTCACCACCAGCATCACCATCGGCGACAATATCATCATCGACTTCAGCAACCTGACCGGAACGGGAGACTACACCGTGCTCGACTGGAGCGGCGCGACCGGCGGCGAGAGTATCAGCGACGACCAATTCACCATCGCCGGCGACGGCGTCGAAGGCACCTTCAACGTGGACAACGGCAAACTGGTCTTCAACGCCACCGCCGTCCCCGAACCCTCCATCTGGTTCCTCATCGGTCTCGGCCTCGGCGCGCTGGCACTCATCCGCCGCCGTATATAAGTTACCTTGACGCCAAGAGGCAAAGCAGCGCAAAGATTGTTGTTAATTAAAAAAACAAACTCAAAAAAATCTTTGCGCCTTTGCCCCTTGGTTCCTTTGCGTTAATGCAGCTAAAAGGAAGCCCCGTTAAAGTATGGAAGAGTTGTGCAGGAGCGGGCGGGACGCCCGCGCTCCATACCTCTGTGACCCCAAAAAAAATCTTCGCGCCTTCGCGTCTTCGTGGCCGGAGTTGCATTTCCCGTGGATAACAGGTATTCTTATCCACAAAATTATGTCTGAACCCTCAGCCAAAGCACTGACCTTGGAACAATCGCCCGGACGCGGCATTGTCATGAGCAGCCGGGTGCGCCTGGCGCGGAACCTGAAGGGCCACCCGTTCCCCGGCTGGCTGAAAAAAAAGCAGCGCGAAGATTTGCTCGGCATCCTCCAGCCGGCCATTAATCACCTGCCGGAAGCGCAGGCGCCGTTTCTCAGCCGGGTAATGGACACCTTCAGTCCCCTGGAAAAGCAAATGCTGGTGGAGGAACATCTGATCAGCCGCGAACATGCCGCGAAAAATTCCGGCAGCGGACTGGTGGTCAGCGCCGACAAGATGCTCAGCGTGATGATTAACGAGGAGGATCATCTCCGCCTGCAGGCCATTTATCCCGAATTCCGCCTTGAGGAAGCCTGGCGGGCCATTGACCGCATTGATTCCGAGTTGGAGGATGAACTGGATTTTGCCTTTTCGCCGACGCTCGGTTACCTGACCGCCTGCCCGACCAACATCGGCACTGGCATGCGCGCCTCGGTGATGCTGCACCTGCCCGGGCTGGTGCTGAGCGACCAAATCAACCAGGTTATCAAGTCGGTGAACCAAATCGGCCTGGCGGTGCGCGGCCTGTATGGCGAGGGCACGGATGCGCTGGGCAATTTGTTCCAGGTCTCAAACCAAATCACCCTGGGCGAAAGCGAGCGGGATATTCTCAACCGGTTGCTGAAGGTCATCCAGCATCTCATCGAGCACGAGCACAACGCCCGGCAAAAGATTGTACAGGACAAACACCGCATTGTCGCCGATCAACTCGGCCGCGCCTATGGCATCATTTCACACGCCTATTCGATTTCCTCGAAAGAGGCGTTGAATCTGCTATCTTTACTCATACTGGGAGTTGACTTGGGATTCTGGCCGGCCAGTCTGAGAACCAAAATTGACGACTTGTTTATTCACACCCAGCCGGCGCATCTGCAAAAGGCCGCCGCCAGAAAACTGGGCGCGGAGGAGCGGGACGCGGTCCGGGCCGATTTGTTGCGGGACAAACTCAAGTCAATCCCGGCGCCGAACACCAAAAGATTGAGGGGTATTTAACATGGCAGGAGAAGAACCAATGAACAACTTCAACTTCACGCCGCGCGCGCAGCAGGTGCTGGCGCTCGCCCGGAAGGAAGCCGATCGGTTTAACCACAGCTATATTGGCACCGAGCATTTGCTGCTCGGCCTGATCAAGCTAGGCCAGGGCGTAGCGGTCAATGTGCTGCAAAAAATGGGCCTGGATCTCGACACTGTCCGCCTGGAAGTGGAAAAGCAGACCGGATCCGGCCCTGACACTAAAATCGGCGGCAATATTCCCTACACGCCGCGCGTGAAAAAAGTCCTGGCCCTGGCCGGCAAGGAAGCCAAGGCGCTGCATCACAGTTACGTCGGCACGGAGCATCTCCTGCTCGGCCTGTTGCGCGAGGGCGACGGCGTGGCGGCGCACGTGTTGAAAAGCCTGGACATTGACCTGGTCCGTGCGCGCAATGAGGTGTTAAAGGAACTGGATCCCAATTTCACGCCCGCTGAGGGTGAGGAGGGCGGCTTGGACAGCGAGGAACGGTCCGGCGAGGCGTCCGCGGGCGCCAAAAAAGGCGCCAAGACACCGGCGCTCAAGGCGTTTGGCCGCGACCTCACGGAACTGGCCGCCAAGGGGGAACTGGATCCGGTGATCGGCCGCAAGAATGAAATCGAGCGGGTGATCCAGATTCTGTGCCGCCGCACCAAGAACAACCCGGTGCTGATTGGCGAGGCCGGGGTCGGCAAAACCGCCATTGTGGAAGGACTGGCCCAGGAAATCAACGCCGGCAACGTGCCCGAATTGTTGCGCGACAAGCGCGTGATCACGCTGGATTTGGCGCTGATGGTGGCGGGCACCAAGTACCGCGGCCAGTTCGAGGAACGCATCAAGGCGGTGATGGAGGAAATCCGCAAAACCAAAAACGTGATTCTGTTCATTGACGAAATGCACACCATCGTCGGCGCCGGCTCGGCGGAAGGCGCGATGGATGCGTCAAACATCATCAAGCCCGCGCTCTCGCGCGGCGAATTGCAGTGCATCGGCGCCACCACGCTGAACGAATACCGCAAATATATTGAAAAAGATTCCGCGCTGGAACGCCGGTTCCAAAGCGTCAAGGTTGACGCGCCGAGTGTGGACGAGGCGATCCAGATTTTGAAAGGTTTGCGCCCGAAATACGAGCAACATCACCGCGCCAAAATCACCGACGAGGCCATCGAGCAGGCGGTCAAGCTCAGCGACCGTTATCTGACGGCCCGCTTCCTGCCGGACAAGGCCATTGACATCATGGATGAAGCCGGCGCCCGCGCGCGGATCCGCGCGACCATGACGCCGACTAATTTGAAGGGACTGGAGGCGGACATCGAGAAAATCCGCGTGGACAAGGAAACCGCCATCAAACAGCAGGATTTCGAAAAAGCGGCCGCCCTGCGCGACCGGGAAAAAGCCGCGAAGAATAATTACGAAGCCGCCGTGGCCGACTGGCGCAAGCAGCGTGACGAGCAGGAGGTGCTGGTGGATAACGACGATATTTTCGCGGTGGTGTCGAAATGGACCGGCGTGCCGCTGACCCGCCTGGAATCCAAGGAAATGGAGCGGCTGCTCAACATCGCCGAGGTGTTGCGCGGCAAAGTTATCGGACAGGACGCTGCCGTTGACGCGCTGGCCAAGGCGCTGCGTCGTTCCCGCGCCGATTTGAAGGATCCGAACCGCCCCATCGGCTCGTTTATTTTTCTCGGCCCGACCGGGGTGGGTAAAACCCACCTCGCCAAGTGTCTCGCCGAATACGTGTTCGGTGACGCTGACGCTCTCATCCAGCTCGACATGAGCGAGTACATGGAAAAATTCAACGTCTCGCGGCTGGTGGGTTCGCCGCCCGGCTACGTCGGCTACGAGGAAGGCGGCCAGCTCACCGAGAAGGTGCGCCGCCGCCCCTACGCGGTCGTGCTGTTCGACGAAATCGAAAAGGCGCATCCGGACGTGTGGAACATCCTGCTGCAAATCCTTGAGGACGGGCAGATCACTGATAGTCTCGGCCGCAAGGTGGATTTCCGCAATACCATCATCCTGATGACCTCGAATGTCGGCGCCGAATTAATGCGCAAACAAACCACGGTCGGGTTTGGCATTGCCTCGGATGAGCAGGACTATGCCACCATCAAGGACAAACTGCTGGCGGAAGCCAAAAAGACCTTCAAGCCCGAATTTCTCAACCGTCTGACGGACATCGTGGTGTTCCACGCGCTCAGCCGCGAACATTTGTCGAAAATCGTCAGCCTGGAAATTGACAAGGTGCAAAAACGCCTGGCCGCGCGCCAGGTCACGCTGAAGGTGAGCGCCGCCGCCCTGCAATTCCTCATCGACCAGGGTTATGAGCCGACTTACGGCGCCCGCCCGCTGCGGCGGGCCATTGAGCGTTACCTGGAAGACCCGATTGCCGAGGAACTCATTCGCGGCAATCTGAAGTCGGACTCAACCATCCTCATCGAAGTGGACGGCGACAAGCTGAGCTTCAAGTCCGACATCAAGGCTGCTCCGGAAACCCCCGCCTCGTCAAAATAAGCGCCGGACGCCGCCTTGAACACCAATCGCGAGACCGTGCCGCGTGACCCGGCCAGGGTACGGGAGATGTTTGGAAAAATCTCTAGGCCCTATGATTGCATCAACCGTCTGTGCAGCCTGGGCATTGACCGGTACTGGCGTCGGCAGCTCATCGTCAGCGTCGGCCGATGCCGGACGGGGCCGGTGCTGGATTTGGCCACCGGCAGCGGCGATGTGGCGTTATTGCTGCAACGCGCCGGTTACGACGTGACCGGGCTGGATTTCTGCGCCCCGATGCTGGCGCTGGCCCGACAAAAGGGTGTCAAAAAATTGTTGCAAGGTGACGCCATGCATATGCCGTTCCCCGACCAATCCTTCGCCGCCGTCACCGTCGCCTTCGGGTTCCGCAATTTTGCCGACTATACGCTGGCATTGCGGGAAATTTGGCGCGTCCTGCAACCCGGCAGCGCGCTGCATATTCTGGAATTTTCCAGTCCGGCCAAATGGCTGGCCGGTCCGTACCGCTGTTACCTCGGCAAAATCATGCCGCTGCTGGCGGGCATCATCAGCCGCCAGCCGGGCGCTTATGACTATCTTGCCAGTACGGTCGCCAGGTTCCCCGACGCCGACGGTCTGGCCGCGTTGCTGGCGGCGGCTGGTTACACCAATATCGCGTGGCAAAAGCACACGTTCGGCATCGTCGCCATCCATCGCGGGCAGAAGCCTGTCAGCGGTTGTTGTCAAACGCATAAGACCGCCTCTTGATTTTAATTCTGTAGTGAGTCTTTGGGCGTTGCTGACGGTCACTGGGAGCGCCGGCTTCCAGCCGGCAGATAGCCCCAGCACCGCCGGCAAGATGCCGGCGCTCCCAGTGATGGCATGGTGTTGCGCGCCGGGAATGGTAGTTGCTAACGGGCAGGGAATGTTGACAAGTTGGTCGGCGCATAGCAGGAGCTGCCGATGTTAAGTGAATTCACGCTAGCTCAGAACTGATGCAAATACCCGGCGCTTAGGCCCCATGGTTGCGTGTATTTGTCGCCGGCGGCGGCTTCGTAGTCGAGGTGGAGTTGGTTGCTCGCGTCGAGTTGCCAGGCCAGGCCGGCGCCGGCGCGGGCGGTGAGGCCGTCGGC
>JAISBF010000180.1 GCA_031266335.1 Verrucomicrobiales bacterium | reverse complement strand
GCGCTGTTCGTGTTGTTCGGTCTGCTGATGGCTGGCACCGCGTGGAACATGTCGCGGCGCCGGCGCGCCGCTGACCGTGACTGGCCGCCGTCGCCGCTGGCCGACCGGCTCGATTTGCACGGCGCTTATTACGACCAGGCGGCGCGGCGCGAGGTGACGTACCGCGTGACGCGCGTCGGCCTGGGCTTCACCGTCAGCGGGCTGGCGGGCGTGGCGAGCGGGTTGCTCGGCATCGGCGGCGGCGTGCTGAAGGTGCCGGTGATGAATTTGCTCATGGGCATCCCGATTAAAGCCTGCACGGCGACGAGCAACTTCATGATCGGCGTCACAGCGGCGGCGGGCGCGGCGGTATGGTTCATGCGCGGCGAGGTGCGGGCCGAGGTGGCGGCGCCGGTGGCGCTGGGCGTGCTGCTCGGCGCGAAGACCGGCGCGCTGATGATGAACCGCATTCACGGCAACATTATCAAGATCATCTTCGTCGTCATCCTCGCGCTGACCGCGGCGCAGATGCTGTGGAAAGGTCTGCGATGAAAACCGAGCTGGTCATCAGCAACGTGCTGCGGCTCGGCGTGTGGTCGAGCATGGCGCTCATTGCCAGCGGCAGCGGCTGGCATTTCCTGAGCGGCGATTCAGCGTCAGCGGCGCGGCTGGTGACGGCGGGCCTGGTGCTGCTCATCGCCACGCCAGTGCTGCGCGTGGCGGCGTCGCTGGCGCTGTTCGCCGTTGAGCGCGACAAAATCTACACCCTCGTCACCGCCGCCGTATTGCTGCTGCTGGCGCTGTCGTTCATTCTCGGCAAGGCGGGGTGAAACAGGCTGGTGTTTTCACGGTCAGCGGGTAGTTTGGCGGCATGAACAAAAAACTGCTCATCGCCGGTGTGGTGCTGATATTGTTGTTTCCCCTGACGCTGATGGTGGGATGGCTTTATGGGAAATCGTTGCCGAAATTTTATTCGTCTTACGCGACAGTGCAGGTTGACCGTGACCGTTCGGCGCGCCCGGACGCGGACTTTAACCCGGTGTTCCTGCAAACCGAGTTTGAAATCATCAAATCAAAAACGCTTGTGTTGCCGGTCATGCAAAAGTTAGGGTTGGAAGAAAAAATCAGGCAACGCTCCGGGCCATCACTGTCAGCGGTTGAAATTTATCAACTGTTTCTCCGTCAATATCTGCGGGTGCGAAATTTTCGCAACACCAGGTTGATTGAAATCGCGGCGACCGCGCCGGACCCCGACGAGGCGGCGGCCATCGCCAACGCGGTGGCAGAACAATATGTCCGGTATCGCGTGGATCAATTGCAGGAGCTTGTCGATCACCAAGGCAAAGCCGCTCCCGTCACGATTATCAACCAAGCGGAACCCAATCCGCGCCCCGTCAAACCAAAGTTTTTATTCATCATGATCAGCAGCCTGGCGGTCGGGTTGCTGGCACTGTCAGCGGGTTTTATTTTGCTCATCGTGGCGGTGGTGACGCGGAACCCAACGAACAGCCGCTGACGGTGGCGATGATCAAAATAATCTTCATCATCATCCTCGCGCTGACCGCGGCGCAGATGCTGTGGAAAGGTCTGCAATGAAAACCGAGCTGGTCATCAGCAACGTGCTGCGGCTCGGCGTGTGGTCGAGCATGACGCTCCCAGTGTCAGCGAGTACGTGACGCTGACTATCAATGGAAAAGCCACGCGCCGACTAGCTTGCCAACTTCCCGACCCCGTTGGCTGTTGCCACTCCCAGCGAACAACACCATGACATGACTGGGAGCGCCGGCATCTTGCCGGCTGGGCTGGGGCTGACAGCCGGCGGGACGCCGGCGCTCCCAGGCGCTCCCAGTGGTTTCAGCGTTTCATGAACGGCGGCGGCGGGTGGTGAGCGCCAGCGCGCCGAGGCCCGCGCCCAGCAGGAACCAGGTGGACGGTTCGGGGACGGCGGTGGCGTTGAAGTAAAGTTGGTTGTTCGTCACGCTGAAGGTACCTTCGACGCCTTCGCCGGCGCTGGTGAATTGGTCTGCGCTGATGTCGCCGCTGATGATGAGCGCGCCGCTCCAGTCGAGCACTTGGACTTCTCCAAGCTCAGTCAGGCTGCTGAAGTCTATGACGATGTTCCCGCCGATACGGATGGCAATACCGTCGGTCGCCAGCAATGCGGTATTCTCGTAGTCAATGATACTCCCGGATTCAAACACCCAATAATCTAAAGTGATGGTCAGCGTGGAAGCTAGATGACTGTCGGACATTAAATCAATCTCATACACGTTAGTAGTTCCTTGGATAGTGCCCGTGCCCCCTAGATAGCCGGAGTTCCCCAAACCTCTATCAATAACCACGACACCATTTTCGCCCACCGTTGTCACGCTGTTATTGATGAGATAATCAACCTCGACCTTGCCGCCATTCAGGATGGTCAACGTACCGGCATCGTTGAATAGAGAACTTCCTGTCAATTGACCATCGTTTGCAACTACCAGGGCGCTGGTTTGGTCAACATGCAGGTTTTGGAAGTTACCGTATTCGACGATGGCGGTGCCGCCGTTATCAATATAGGCGTCTTTACAATCTACCCAAGTGTTGTAGTAAGGAACTCCATTGCTCCAGTTACCGTCCTCATCCCAATTACCGGTGCCAGTATTGGTCCAGTAGGTAGATTGCTGCGCGTGGACGGCGCAATTCAACGCGGCGGCGCTGAGGAGGGTTAATATCAGAGTTAGGGTTTTCATAATGTTGTTGTTCATAAGATTGTTGTTCATTTTTTGAGCTTCATTAACGCAAAGGAACAAAGGGACAAAGGCGCAAAGTTTTTTTGCTTTGGTTTTTTAATTAACAAAAATCTTTGCGTCTTTGTTCCTTGGCGTCTTTGCGTTAATGCGGCTCTATTGTTTCAGTTCAGTTAACCAGCTCGCGGACGACTTCGCTCCAGGGGCCGGGTTCAATGCGCGGGTTGACCCACGCGGCTTGCAGTTTAATGTATTTGCCTTCCTGGTCATCGGCGAACACCAGCGTCTTGTGTTTCTTGGTGGAGACTAGTTGCTGCCAGTCGGGGTCGCCCTCGAACTGGTAGCGGAGCAGGAAGCCGTAGTAGTGCTTGGTGTCCAGAAACTCCGTCGGGTGGCCGTATTGCAGGGTCGAGACATAGGCGGTCACGTCGTGATGCTGGCCGGTGAGCACCGTCAGCACCGGCGTCTCGGCGGGCGCGGGGTGCGGCTGGTGACTGCCGGGGTGCCGGGGACGCAATTGCATGGAGTTGAGGGCGTCATCGGGCACCTTGCGGTTACCTTCCAGGGAGTTGATTAACACCGAGAGCGTGCGCTTCAGGTTGGCGAAGGCGAGTTGCTTGACGGCGGCGGTGTCGTGGCTCTTGTGGGCGGGGTCGGTGTTGTACCCGTAGGCGCTGGTGGCGGCGCTGAGTTCGGCGATCAACTGCTCGACCAGGGGGACGTCGAGGCCCCAGTTGGTCTGCTGCTTGCGGCAGGTGTTGGCGATGTTTCTGGCCCAGTCGAGGAATTCATGGTCTTTGCGTTTGCGGTGCATAATTCAGGTTCTTTCTAGTTGAGGTTAAGGATTTGCCCCGGGGAAACCGGGGATTGCCCCGGGGAAACGGCCCGTTTCCCCGGAGAAATCAGTGCTTTCCCCAAGGAAATTGACGATTGCCCTGAAGAAACGGGCAATTTCCCCGGAGCAATGGGTGATTTCCCCAAGGAAATCGTTCATTGCTCCAAGGAAATCGGCAATTTCTCCGGGGAAACCGGGGATTGCCCCAGGGAAACGGATGATTTCTCCGGGGAAACGGACGATTTCTTTAGGGAAAAGAGGAAGAAAAACTTGTAAAAAACTGAAAATCTGCCTTAGCGCAAAATCAAGCGTGAGCGCGTGAGCGCGTGAGCGCGTGAGCGCGTGAGCGCGTGAGCGCGTGAGCGCGGTTCACTTACGTTATGACTTAGGTCTCTCATCTTCAGCGGGTTAGCGGGGTGTTACTTTAGCTTGGGCTACTAGGCTTTCTCAGTAGGTAGTAGATAGTAGGTAGTAGGTAGCATTGGTTTTTCCCGATAACGGGATGGGACGATATGGAATCTGTCTGCCTGGCGCAAGTTTTTTTTTAATTTTTTAACCGCCGAGAAAAAAGTTGAGATTTGGAATTGTGCCGCGGAGCCGTTACGCTGACGGTCAAATGCGGGAAGTTGACTTGGCTATTATCGGCGGCGGGTTCGCCGGACTCGTCTGCGCCCAGGCGGCCGCGGTGCGCGGCGCGCGGACCGTGGTCTTCGAGCGCAAACCCTTCATCGGCGCGCGACCGCACACCACCGGCATTCTCGTCAAGGAAGTCGCCGACCGTTTCGATTTCCCCGAAAAATTCATCCGTAAAATCCACCGCGTCCGGCTCTACAGCCCCGACCTGCGCCACATTGATTTGTACTCGCCCGGCTACTATTTTCTCGCCACCGACACCGCCGGGTTGCTGGGCTGGCTCGCCGCGCGGGCCGCTGACAGCGGCGCGGAACTCCGCTGCGGCGCGCCGTTCACCCGCTGCGAAAAAACCGCCGCGGGCTGGCGGCTGCCCGACTTCACCGTCAGCGCCCGCTATCTCGTCGGCGCCGACGGCGCGCGCTCGCGGCTGGCATCCGTCCTGCGCGTGCCCGCCAACCGCAAATTCCTCATCGGCGTCGAACAGGAATGGCGCGGCCTCCGCAAGCTCGACCCCGATTTTCTCCACGTGTTCCTCGACAGCGAGTTGGCGCGCGGCTACATCGGCTGGGCGGTGCCCGGCGTCCACGGCGCGCAAATCGGCCTCGCCACCGCCGGCCGCCGCGCCCCGCGCCTCGGCGCGTTCACCGCGCGGCTGCGCAAAATTTTCGACTTCAGCGCCGCGACCTGCGTTGAACGGCGCGGCGGCCTCATCCCCGCCGGCGGCACCCTGCATCATCCGCCACTGGCAGCGGCGCTGTTGCTGGGCGACGCCGCCGGCACGGTCTCCCCGTTGACGGCGGGCGGCATCCATCCCGCGATGGAACTTGGGCGGCTCGCCGGTGTCAGCGTCGCCAACCATCTCCTCGACGGCGGCCCCGACCCGTGGCGCGTCATCCGCCGCCGACTGCCGTCCTACGCCGTGAAAAACCTGCTGCGCCGCGCCTTCGAGACCTGCACCCCGCCGAACGCGCTGCTCGATTTCGCCCTGGCCAACCCGTTGTTCCAACGCCTCGCCCAAACCGTGTTCTTTCATCATCGCGGCTTGCTGACGATGGCTGCGTGGCGGGATTTGTTTCCCCTGGAGCGGTCATTAAATAACGCCGAACCACCAAGGCGCTAAGTGTTTGTTAACCAAAACTTCGTGCCTTGGTGTCTTGGGGTGAAAATTTTTCCCGGACGATGACGTTCACGCCCGCACGCACAAGTCGCGCCACTGCTCCAGCTTTTGCTTCGCCCGGCCGCTGTCGATGATTTCACGGGCCAGCGCGAGGCCGGCGTCCCAGGTCGGGCAGATTTCGGTGACGACGAAGCCGAGGGCGCTGTTGGCGATGATGATTTCCTTGAACAGGCCGGCCTCGCCGCCGTTGAACAAATCCCAAATGCGCCGCGCGCTCTCTTCCCGGCCGCTGATGATGAGGCTGCGGTAGCCGCCGAGGTCGCGGCGCGGGCGGTCGGGGATGTCGAACTTCAGCGAGGTGTGGATGGTGTTGGGGCCGAGGATGGAGTATTCGCCGATGGGCGTGCCGTCCTCGGCCTCGCTGTAGATGGCGAGGTGGTGTTTGCGGCCTAACAACTCCAGCACCTCGCCGAACAGGTTGACGTAATCCTTGTTGAACAGACCGATCATCTGCGCGTCGGGCCGGGCGGGGTTGATGAGCGGGCCGAGCTGGTTGAAGACGGTGCGGCGCCCCTCGGCGGCGAGGGCGCGGCGGAGCGGGGCGAGGGTTTTGAAGGTCGGATGGTAAAACGGCGCGTGGAAGAAGCCGAGGTTGCTCTCCTCGAACACGCGGCGGTTTTGCGTCGGCGTCAGCGTGTGCGGGATGCCGAGCGCGGCCAGGACGTCGCTGCTGCCGGAAATTTTGGTGATGCCGACATTGCCGTGTTTCACGACGGGCACGCCGCCGGCGGCGAGGACGAACATCATCGTGGTGGAAATGTTGACCGTGTTCAGCCCGCCGCCGCCGGTGCCGCAGCAGTCGAGCAGCGGCCGGCCGCGCCACGAGCCGCTGAGGCCGGGGTCGAGGGCCTTGGGCAGGAAGGCGTTGGTGAAGGCCAGCAACTCGCGCGCGGTCTCGCCCTTGTCGGTCAGCGCGCGGAGGAAGTCGAGTTTTTCCGTCTCGCTGACGGTGGCGTTGAGCAAATCCTCGGACGCCTGCCACACCTGCGGCGCGGTAAGTTCACCGTCAGCGCGGCAGATTTTGGTAAGGTCAGGAAGGGTGCTCATGCTTTGATTTTTTTAACCACGGATTAACACAGATGCACACGGATATTTTTTTCCAGTCAGTTATCTGTGTGCATCCGTGTTAATCCGTGGTTGAAAAATTTGTTTATTTCAGCAAACGACTGACTACCGCGCTGATTTGCTTGCCGTCAGCACAGCCAGCGGCTTTGGCGATGGCGGCTTTCATGACCAGGCCGAGTTGGGCTTTGCCGGTGGCGCCGGTCTCGGTGATGGCGGCGCTGACGATGGCTTCCAGTTCGGCGTCGCTGAGCGCGGCGGGCAGGAAGGTTTCCAGCACGGCCTTTTCCGCGCGTTCCTTGGCGGCGGCGTCGGGGCGGTTGTTTTTTTCGTAAACCTCGATGGATTCGTGGCGTTTCTTGATTTCCTTGCGCGCGACTTGCCGGACGTCATCGTCAGTGGCCTGGCCGTCGGCGCCGTATTTCTCGATGGCAAGATATTTGGCGGCGGACTTGAGCGCGCGCAAGGTGTTCAGTTTATCCATGTCCCTGGCGCGCATGGCGTCCTTGATTTGGGTGTCGATTTGTGCGAGTAGAGCCATAAGGCTGTCAATGGTGCGAGGTTTCGCCGGTTCGGGCAAGGAGAAATCCGCCGCGGAAATTGAGGTTTAATTTCGGCGGGAAATCCCTACAACTCAATATTGCGTGAGAATCATTTACCGCTACCTGCTGGGCGAAATCATCGGCTCGTCGTGCGCGGCCATCGCGGTGCTGACGTCGCTGATCATGCTCGGCGACGCGTTCAAGCGCATCGCGCAGGTGGTGGTGGACAACGACATCCCGTTCTGGCTGGTGCTGAAAATGATCGCCCTGCTCAGCCCGCAGGCGATGACCATCACCATTCCGTGGGGCCTGCTGGTGGGGACGCTGCTGGTGTTCGGCCGCATGTCGCAGCAGCGGGAAATCCTGATCATCCGCTCGGCGGGCATCGGTTTGGTGCCGCTGATCGCGCCGGTGGTGCTGTTCAGCATGTGCATGTGCCTGGCCAGTTTTTACAACAACGCCATCATCGCCCCCAAGTGCATGACCAAGTTCAAGGAGATGATTTTGGAAATCGGCCGCAACAACCCGACCCTGCTGATCAAGGCCCAGGAACCGGTGGACAAATTTCCCGACTACACGATTTACGTTGACAAAAAATACGGCAACACCATCGAGGGGGTGTACATCTGGCGGCTGGATCCCAAAACGCGGATTCCGCTACGCAGTTGGCGGGCGGATCGCGGGATACTCAACGCCGATTTGCAAAACCTGAAGCTGACCATCACCCTGTTCAACGCGCGGGAGGAGGACCGCGCCGCCGCCGATCCCACCGACTTGAGCCGCATCACCACCGGGATGCGCGCCTCGCAACTGCCGATCCGGTTGGAGTTGGGCCAGGACTTTGAAGCCGGCCGCCTGGGCACCAACATCGGCATCATGACCGCGGAGCAAATCGTCAACCACATCTTCGCCACCGGCGAGCAGAAATTGCGGTTCACCCCGCTGTTCACCGAGTTGCAAAAGCGCGTGTCGTTCTCGGTGGCGTGCTTCACTTTCATGTTCCTGGCGATTCCGCTGGCCATCAACACCGGGCGGAGCGAGACCTTCGTCGGGTTTGTCATCAGCGTCGCCATCGTGGTGTTGTATTACCTGATGATTGTGTACGCCATGTCGCTCAGGGACCAGCCGAACGCCTATCCCGATTTGATCATCTGGATTCCGAACATCCTGTTGCAGGGCCTGGGGTTCTGGCTGATCTGGCGCGCCAACAAGCATCCGGCGTGAACGTCAGCGGGAATTTGCCGCCAAGGCGCCAAATCGGTTTAATCAGCGGCTAATTTCGCCGCCAGGATTTTTCGCGCGCGGTAGATTTTCATCTCCACCGCCTTCTCCGTCAGGCCGAGCAGCGCGGCGCATTCCCGGTAAGACGCGCCCTCGAGCGCGCTGACGATGAGCGGCGCCTTCAACCCCGGCGGCAACCGGTCAATCGCCGCCGCCAGCGCCCGCAATTGTTCCCGCCGTTGCAAAATCTCCGGCGCCGCGGCCTCGGCGGACGGCAATTCCGGCGGCTGGCCGGCAGCGTCAGCGGACAGGGAAAAACTTTGGCGGGCGGCGCGGTACGCCCGGCTGCGCGCGTGGTCGCGGCACAGGTTCAGCGCGATGGCGAACAGCCAGGTAACAAACCGGGCGCGGGGATTGAATTTGCCGATGTTGAAGTAGGCGCGGACGAAGGTTTCCTGGGTCAGCTCCAGCGCGTCGTGCTCGTGGGGAATATGACGCCAGATGAACCGGTGCAGGCGCTGCCGGTGCCGCGCCATGAGTTCGTCCAGGGCTTCGTCAGCGCCCGACTGGAGTTGCCGCACCAGTGGCAGGTCTGGGTCGTCGTGCGCCATGACGGTCAGTGGCAGCAGGAGTTGTCGGCGCCGGCGGAAAGCTGCCCGGCGACCAGGCGCAGCAATTGCTCGTATTGCGCGGGCGTCAGGACATCCTTGGCGGCGAAGATCGAGTTCAAGGTGGCCTTCTGCATGTCACCCATCGCCTCGTGGATTTTTTCCACCGCGGCCTGCACGCGCGGGGAATCGGCCCGGTCGGCCAAAATGACGGCGGCCAACTCGCGGTTGCGCTGCCGCATCAGCGACTGGCAGCGGTGCTGGCTGGCGGCGAATTGCGCGCGGATGGCGTTGATGTCTTTCTCCTGCTCGGCGCTCAAGCCGATCTGGGCGAAAAGTTCGGGCTGCTCGGCGACGACGGCGGGCCGGGCGAGATAACGGCGGGTGAGCAGGCAACTGGCCGCGGCGACCAGCGCCACCGCGACCAGCAGCGCGACGAAGGGAATGAGGCGTTTCATGGTCAGCGTCCTTTATTTGCCTGCCGAGACCCACCAGCCCGTGGCGCTGACGGTGAAAGCGTCGAGCCGCACCGGATGCGCCGGCCCGGCGAAGGAACCCAGCCCGGCACAAGCGCCGAGCACCAATGCCAGCGTCAGCGCCGCGACAATCGGTTGCGGCCGCAGGATGGCGTTGAAAAACCAGTTCAGCGGATTGTCGCGGGCCGGGGCACCGTCAGCGCGGCGCCGGCGGATCTGCCGCCAGACGGCTTGCTGGAAACCGGCGGGCAGCGGCGGCGGCTGGCTGGCGGACAAATCGCCGAGCAATCGGTCAAGTTCTTTTTGGTTGGAGTTCATGGCATTATTTAAACACATCGCGGTCGGGTTGCATAACAGGAAACGAGGCGGGTGGTCGTATCCCTCAAAATTAACCGCGGAGACGCAGAGGTTTTTATGGTGTTTACCTTAATATTGACACGATGCACTCGAGCCATTCACCTCCCTCATCTTTACTCAAGCCATCATACAAGGATGACGATATAGCATTTCGCTTTGACCTAGCGCCAGCCATTCCCCTCTCGTAGAGGGGAATTTGCTCTGGTCGCTATTTTAAGGTGAACTGCTATATAATTTGCAATGTTCTCACGTTCACCCCGCGTTTCAAAACTTGAGACGGATGCCGCCGAAGATGGCGTGGGAATCGTAGTCGCCGCGGCCGACATCGCCCTGGTAGTCCAGGTAGATGGCCGCGGTTTGATCCAGCTCCACGTTCACGCCGGCGTTGATCAGGGCGCTGTCGCGCGCGGGGGCGGTGGTGCGGACGCTGAAGGTGTCGCCGCCGTCAAAGTTCGCGCCGATGACGTGGCCGTTGTCCAGGTATTCGTGCCGCCAGCGCGCGCTGGCGTAAGGGGTCACGGCCAGCGTCGGATCCAGCTTCCACGTGTAGTCCGCGCGCACGCCCAGCAGGCTCCGCAACGCGTGCACGCTCTGGTCGTGTACGTTCAGGTCCAGCGCGTTGGCGCCGGCTTCCTGGAAGCCGTCCACCGCGATGTAATCGTAATGCACCGCCAGTGCCGGGCCGACGCGCAGGTTGCCGAAGGCCCACTCGTGCCCCGCGTCGAGGGCGAAGTTGCCCTCCACGCCGGTCGCGGCGCCCTTGGCGTAACGCTGCGCGTCGTTCGCGCCCAGCGCGTCATTGTCAGCGCCGTGTACCTGGCTTTGCGTGAAGCCGGGCAGCGCGATGCCGCGCGTCGTCGCGTAACGGTTCAACCCCGCGCCGGCGTAGGCTTGCACGTAGGTTTGCCGCTGCCACCACGTCGCGTACAAACCGAGCTTGCCGCCATCCAGGTTGATTTTCGCGTCGTTGGCGGACGTGTTCTCGCCGCTGACATACGCGCCCAACATGCCTAACAACAAATCCGGCCGCGCCTGGTAATCGGCGCCGATCACGCTGCCCGCCGTGTTGAACCGGTAGCCGGGCTGCTCGCCGTTGCCCCGCATGTTGGCGAAACCGCCGTAACCGCTGAGCCACGCGCCCCAGCGGTCGGAGTCCGGTTGGCGCAAAAATCCGCCGCCCGTGCCGGCCTGCGTGTTGACGCCGTGCCGGTAGCCGCTCAACCGCCCCGCCAGGCCACCGTAGAGCTGGTCGTTGGTGGCGACCGACATCTCGGTCATCCCCGCGAACCCGATCGGGCCGGTCTGGTCGAACACCGCCGCCGCTTGCGCCGGCGCCAGGTCCACCAGCGCCGCCACGTAGTCGATGAAGTCGCCGCGATTGCCGAGCGGCAGCGCGCCGTTGTAAATGTCGTTCACCGCCGCCGCGACGCCGCGCTGGTTGGCGCTCAGGCCGCTGACCGTGTGGAATTGCGCCGCGCCGAGCAGCAGGTGCGTTTCCTGCCCGTAATACAACACGTGGTTCGGCCGCACGATGGCGTCGTCCACCCACATCTCGTCGAACTGCCCGCTTATCCCGCCGTCGGCGACGATGATGTGATACTTGGTCAAATCCGGGTTCACCGGCGCGCCGTTGAACGGCTGGATGCTGATCGTGCCGCTGAGGGTGGCGACGCCGCCGACGCGGAGCACGCTGTAGAGGTCCGGCTGGATTTGCACTGACAAATTGCTCGCGTGTTCCGCGCTGGTGTAGTCGCCGGTCACCGTCAGCGTGCCGGGGTCGTCGCCGGGGAACACCATGCCGTTGTTGAACACGTCGCCGCGCACCAGGCCCGTGCCGCCGAAGGTCGCGCCCGGCCGCACCACCGTCAGCGGCGATTGAATCTCGCCGTTGACGAACAGCGTGCCCTCGCGCGCCTCGGTGTCGCCGGTGTAAGTGTTCACCGCAGTCAATATCAGCGTGCCGGCGCCGACCTTCACCAACTGCCCGCCAACGCCGCCCGCCAGGCCGCCGTCGCTGATGACACCGGTAATCGTGTCGTCCGCGCCCAGCGCGCCGACCACCAGCGTCCGGCCGCCGAGGAACACCGCGCCCGCGCTGTTCAGCGAGCCGACGGTCGCCGTGTCGTCGTGCTGCGAAATATCCACCGCGTTGCCCGCCTCGTTCCACACCGCCGACTGTGCCGCGCGGCTGCTGCCGGTGAAGTACAGCGCGTTGCTGGCGCCGGCGTTGAACACCGTCGAGGTCGCCAGCACGCCGCCGACGGTGATGACGTTGCCCGCGCCCTGGTTGAACAAGGTCGAATCATGCGTCGTACCGCCCGCGCCGCCGGTGCCGCCGGTGGCGGTGGCGCTGACGGTGATGACGCCGCCGGTGTCGTTCAACGCCTGGTTGAGCGCGCCGCTGCCGCTGACGGCGAGGCCGTACGCGCGGGACAACGCGCCCGCCTTGACGGAGTAACTCACTTCCATCGTGCCGCTGCCGGTGAGGCCGAGCTTGCCGTCCGCCGAGGCGGTGCCGCTGGCGCTGGTCTTCTCGGTGCCGCTGCTCTTGAGCGCGGCGTCGAAGGAGGCGGAGGCTTCCCCCGCCGCGCCGGCGAAGCCGCTCGCCTCGAAGGTCACGTCAGCCCCGGCGTACACCGTGCCGGCGAGACCGATGCCGCCGTCGCCGCCATCACCGCCGGTGCCGCCGCCGCCACCGTTGCCGCCGAGGCCGCCGGTGCCGCCGGCGGAGTTGGCGGCGGTGTTGAGGGTGCCGCTGTTGATGACCAAATTGGTGCCGTTGCCGGTGAGGTAGATGCCGGTGCTTTCCGCCACCGCGAAGCCACCGGCGCCGCCCACGCCGCCGCTGTTGCCGAAGCCGCCGGCGCCGCCGGTGTTGCCGGGGCCGGCCAGCAGGCCGTTGCCGCCGCCGCCGCCCGCGCCGCCGCTGCCCGCGCCGCTGGCATGGCCGCCGGCGCCGCCGTTGGCGCCGCGCGCGTCGGCGGTGGTGAGCACCAGGCCGCCGGCGAGGTTGTTGACGTAGTTGAAGCCGCCGATTACGTCGCCGGCACTGCCGCTGACGCCGGCGCCGCCGTGCAGTTTGGCGCCGGCGCCGTTGCTTGAGCCGCTGAGGCCGACGGTGGCGTTGGCGTCGGCCTTGAGGCCGGCGTTGGCGTTGCCGCCGAACCCGGCGTGGGCGCCGGCGTCGAACGAGGCCTCGCCGATCAGGGTCGCCTGCCCGGCCAACCCGTCGCCGCCGCTGCCGCCGGCGCCGCCGTTGCCGCCGCTGTTGCCGACGCCGCCACTGGCCGCGACGCCGCCGATGGCGGTGGTGGCGATGTTGACGCGCGCGCTGTTGACGATGGCGTTGGTGCCGCCAGCGCTGACGGTGATGAGGCCGTAGCCGGTGGCGAAGGCGCTGCCGCCGGCGCCACCCGCGCTGCCAATGCCGCCGCTGCCGCCGCCGCCGCCCGCGCTGCCCTGGCCGGCGAAGAAGCCGTCGCCGCCGCTGCCGCCGGCCCCGCCGCTGCCGCCGCTGCCGGAGTTGGCGCCGAGGCCGCCGTTGCCGCCGAGGGCGCCGGTGTTGATGGCGAGGTTGCCGGTATTATATATGAAGTTGCTGCCGCCCAGGCCGGCGTCAAACGCGACGCCGTAGCCGGTGGCGTAGGCCAGGCCGCCGGCGCCGCCGCCGCCGCCCTGCCCGCCCGCGCCGCCGTCACCGGCCGCGCCGCCCGCCGCGCCGCCGAAGGAGACGGAGCCGCCGACGTTGAGTTGCGCGCCGACGCCCGCCCACGCGCCGGCGTTGGCGTCAACCTCGGCGGCGGCCTGGCCGCTGCCGCCGACGCCGAAGGTTTGCCCGCCGACGCCGGGGCCGGCCTGGCCGGCGACCTTGGCCTCGGCCTTGGCGTCGGCGCTGGCGCTGGCGTCGGCGTCGGCGCTGCCGGTGGCCTGGCCGTTGGCGCCGACGGTGACGCTGCCGGCGAGGCCGCTGCCACCTTTGCCGCCGGCGCCACCGCTGCCGCCGGCCCCGCCGCCGCCGCCCGCGCCGCCGTGGCCGCCGGCGGCGCTGGTGGTGACGGTGAGGTTGCCGGTGTTGTACAGGTTGTTCTCGCCGCCGTCGGTGGCGGCAAAGACGCCGTAGCCGGTGGCGAGGGAGCGGCCGCCGGCGCCGCCGTCACCGCCGAGGCTGCTGGCGCCGCCGCTGCCGCCGCTGTTGCCGCTGCCGGTGAAGAGGCCGTCGCCGCCGCTGCCGCAGCTGCCGCCGGCGCCGCCGTCACCGCCCAGGCCGCCGCCGCCGCCGGTGGCGCCGGTGGCGCGGGCGGTGACGGTGACGGTGCCGCTGTTGGTGATGCCGTTGCGGCCGCCGTTGGCGTTGTACAAATCGATGCCGCGCACGGTGGCGGTCGCGAGTGAGGCGCTGCCGCCGACGCCGACCTGGACCGAGGCCTCGGCGGTGGCGTAGGCGCTGCCGCTGACGGAGATTTTGCCGACGTTGTCGCCGGCGAAGGTGTCGGTGCTCGCGCCGGCGGTGGCTTGCATGGAGGAGCTGGTGGCCACGTCGTAACCGGCGTTGCCCTCGACGAGGTTGCCGCTGACGCCGAAGCCGCCGGCGGCGGTGGCGGAGACGGTGACGGTGCCGAGGTTGAAGACGTTGTTGGCGGCGCCGCTGTTGGTGAAGGTGATGCCGTTGGCGAAGAGGTCAACGAGGCCGCCGCTGCCGCCGCGCCCGCCGAGGTTGCCGGCCAGGCCGCCGGCGCCGTCGCTACCGCCGGTGTTGAAGTTGCCGCTGGCGCCCGCCGCGCCGGCGCCGGCGCTGTTGTTGTCGCCGCTCTTGCCGCCGGCGCCGCCCTGGCCGGCGCTGCCGGTGAGGATGACGCTGACGGTGGCGCCGGCGCGGTTGGTGGCGCTGAGGTTGACACCGGTAGCGGACCGGCCGAGGCCGCCGGCGCTGAGGATGGCGTCGCCGCCCGCGTCGCCGCCGCCGCCGGCGCCGAGGCTGGCGGTGGTGTTGCTCAGGCCCAGCGCGCCGGTGCCGCCGGCGAGGCCGGTGACGGTTTGGTTGAAGTTGGTGGCGGAAGTGTTGAGCCAGGCGGAGCCGGTGAGGGCGAGAGTAGATAGTAGGTAGTAGATAGTAGGTGGTAGGAAGCCGTGCCGCGCCATCGGCGATAATCCCGCAGGGATGAAATGTTTATAGCCGCCGGTGTCAACCGGCGGTAAGTAGCATCAACCCAATCAACCCCGACGGGGTGAAATAGCGACTGCGCGCGACGTTTTTATTTCACTCCTACGGAGTTGGCTCGTCGTAACAACAGCTACCGCCGGTTAACACCGGCGGCTATAAACATTTCATCCCTGCGGGATTATCGCTGATGGCGCGGCACGGTAAGCAATTTTACCCAGTGGTAGGTGGTGGTTGCAACGCGGAGGCGCGGAGGTTTTTATGGAAAGTAACTCTGCGTCTCCGCGTCTCTGCGGTGAAGTTTTTAAAGTGGTGTAGTAGGTGGTAGGTAGTAGATAGTAGGGTAAAACAAAACCTCCCGGCCTTGCGGCCGGGAGGACAGTTAACCTAATTTACGATTCCCCGCCGATAACCGCGGCGGGAAAGGGTTAGACGCTCTCTTCTTCGATCGTGATGGTGCGGCGAGCGGTGATGACGACGATTTGGCTCGGCGCGCCGTAGGGTTCGTCTTTGACGAGGCCCTGTACTTGGTATTCGCGCGTCTCGGCTTTGTCGGTCAGTCGCAAGGGGTCGGCCCACGGCAGGCGGGTGATGGTCTTGACTTCGGTCAACTCGCCTTTGCCGTCCACGCGGCGGAGGACGAGGAGGGATTGGTAGTCGCCTTTGACGCCTGCGAGGCGCAGGTATTGGCCGTCGGGCGTTTTGCTGACATCAAGTTTGAAGCTGTGATACTCCAGGGTGTTGCTCTTTTTGATGGGTTTCAAGCCGTATTGCTCCCGCATGGAGTCGTTCCAGGCGGGGTCGGCGATGAGGGCGGGGACGAAGACTTTGGCGAACCACGGCAGGACGCCGGCGCGCATCCGTTTGTCGCTGGTCGGGAAGTAGTTGCCGGGGGCGGGCAGGACGGTGAGGCTCTGGTAGTTGCCGGCGGGGTGGCCGTCGAAGATGTCGTGCTCCACCTGGGTCAGGGTGCCGAGGTATTTGCGGCCTTCGTGGACGGCGTTGTAGGTGTCCACGATGTAGCTGCGGCGCTCGGCCAACTGCTGCCAGAGGTCGGCGGGGAGGCTTTTGAAGTCCGCTTTGGCCGCCAGGGCGTTGTCGGTGATGTTGTTGACCCAGTGGTATTGTTTATCTATGCCGATGGGGATGTAGGGGGCGTAGATATATGCTTTGATTGCCATGATGTATATTCCTTTGGTCGGTTTATACGCGGATGATACGGCTTGGCGCGGGGGTGTCAACATTTTATCTAATATTTTTCTGTCAAAGAGCGCGCGTTGAGGGGCTGCGCCGGTATTTTGGGGGGTCACACCGGGTTACTTGGTGGCTACACCGGGTTACTTGGCGGCTACACCGGGTTACTTGGCGATTACACCGGGTTACTTGGCGACTACGCCGGGTGCGTTTGGCGAATGCGCCGGGTTACTTGGTGACTACGCCGGGGCGCTTGGCGACCACGCCGGGTTACTTGATGACCACGCCGGGTTACTTGGCGACCACGCCGGGTGCGTTTGGTGACCACGCCGGGTTACTTGACGACTACGCCGGGGCGCTTGGCGACCACGCCGGGTTACTTGATGACCACGCCGGGTGCGTTTGGTGACCGCGCCGGGTTACTTGGTGACCGCGCCGGGGCGTTTGACGACCGCGCCGGGGCTATTTTTCGGCGAAACTCCAGGTTAAATGCTTAACCGCGGAGGCGCGGAGACGCGGAGTTATTATAAAAGTACCTCCGCGCCTCCGCGTCTCTGCGGTTAAGTTTCCAAAACCGTCAGCCACCCTCAGCGGGCCGGCTTGGCGTAGGCTTCCAGCAGGTCGAGACTGGGTTTGAGCTGCCGCGCGTAGTATTCCCCGTTTTTGTCACCCGACATTTTTTGATATTGCGCGCGGCAATGTTCGAGCAGCGACGGGCTGCGGAGCCAGACCTTCTTCCCGTCGGAGAATTCCAGCGGCGAGTTCGGGTCGCAGCCGGCGTCGAGCAGCAGTTGCAGTATCGCCGGATTGCCGTCCGGCTGGCAGTTGAAGATTGAGACATACAAGAGGCGGCCGATGTCCCGCGGTTGCGCGTCTGTTAACGCGCCGGCGTCGAGCAACAGCCTGACGCAGCGCTCGAAGTGTTCCCCGGCGCGCCGGTCGCGGTAGCGCTGGCCGCCGCTGGCGGCTTGGGTGACGGCGCCGACGGTGGCTTGCGCGCCGCGCTGCAACAGCAAGGCCAATACTTCATCCTGCCCATCGCCGGCGGCGGCGGCGGTGACGGTCTCATCAAGGTCAGCGCCGTGGTCGAGCAGGAATTGCACCGCGTCGAGCTGGCCGAATTGCGCGGCGACGTACAGCGGCCTGACGGTGTAGGCAAACAACTTGCCGCCCGCGCGGTCCGCGCCGTCCGCGACCGGCGGGTTCACCGCGGCCCCGTCATTCACCAGCTGCTGCAACTCGCTGACGGTCGCCCCCTGGCTGACGGCGTAGCTCAACGCGGGCAGCTCCCGCGCGCCGTGCTCCCAGAATAACTTGACCAGGCGCGGCTGGCCGCTGGACAACGCGCCGCGCTGCTCGCCGCTGACGGTGGCGCCGCGCTCCAGCAACAGTTTGGCCACGTCGTAGCTGCCGTCCGTCACGCACATCCGGAGCGGCGCCGCGCGGTGTTCCTCCTGCCGGTTTAACCGCCCCGGCGTGTTCGGGTCAACGCCGGCGTCGAGCAGGTATTTTGCCAGGCCCGTGTTGTTGGCAATCGCGGCGCGCAGCAGCAGGAACGGGCCGTCGGCGCGCGGGTCGAACTTCACGCCGTGCTTGACCAGCGCCTGTAACACGTCCGGCGACCGGTAGGGATATGAAAAATAATTCGCCTCCAGCACGTTCTCGCCGCCCTTGTTCTTCGCGCGCACGTCAGCGCCGGCGGCCACCAGGGCGTCAACAATCGCGGCGCTACGGGCGCGCATCAACGGCGTGTTGCCGTATTCGTCCCGCGCGTTCGGGTCGGCGCCGGCCTCGACGTAAATCTTCACCAACTCCGCGCCGCCCACGTCGAACAGGTAGTTCGGCTCGCGCCGACCCGGCGGCGGCTGGTTCGGATTCACGCCGTGCGCGAGGTACCACTTGATTAAGTCGGGGCCGCCCCAGCGGCTGGCGTAGCTGAGGAACTCCGGTTTCACTGCCGCGCCGGCGGCGAACAGCAGGTCGGCGATTTTTACGTTGTTAGTCATGCTCAGCGCCGTGTGCGCCTGGTAGTGCGTGGCGTTCGGGTCGGCGCCGCGCGCGAGGAGGAACTTGACGGACGGCAACTGGTTCACCGACGCGGCCTTGGTCAGCGGCGTCCAGTCGTTCTCGCCGTGGTAATTCACGTCCGCGCCGCGTTGCAGCAGCCGCGCCAGCTCCGGCACATCGCCGCGGAACGCCGCGTCCACCAGCCGCTCGCCGTCGTTGAAGGCGGGGGCGGTGACGCCGCGCGCCGCCAGCCACTCGCGCAAGTCGGGCCGCCGGTCGAGCGCGACGCTGAGGTTGACCACGCCCTGGCCGGCGACGTCTTGGCCGCGGTCGAAGAGCACTTGCAGCGTGTCGCGCCGGCCGTTGGCGACGACGGCGGGCAGGATGTCGCGGCCCGGATCCCAGTGGCCGTCGCCGCTGAGGACGCGGACTTGGTCGATCAGGAACGCGCAGGAGGTCGCGGCGCCGTTGATGGCGGCGATTTGCGCGAGGGTGCGCAGGCGGTTGACATCGGGTTTCGGTTGCGCGGCGAATCGTCGCAGCGGCTCAAGGTCGCCGCTGAGGGTGGCGTCGAGTTCCGGCGTGGACTTGGCGCCGGCGGCGAGCAGTTGTTTGGCAACGTCAGCGTGCCCCGCGCGCCACGCGAGCCACAGCGGCGGCTGGCTGGGGTGCGGCGCGAGGTTCGGGTCGGCCCCGCGCCGCAGCAGCAGCGCGACCACCTTGGCGCGGCCGTTGCTCGCGGCGGCCATCAGCGGCGTCCGCGCGCGCTCGGCGGCGCTGACGCTGACGCCGGCGCGCAACAGCTGCTTCACCATCGGCAGGTCACCGTTGGCGGCGGCGGCGAGCAAGGTCTCGGTCGGCGTCAAGTCCGGGTAAAATTCGGCGTGCGCCCGCTGCGGTTGGCGGCCGATGATGAACGCGGCGGCGGCGCCGACGATGAGCAGCCCGCCGACGGTCGCCGCCACGGTGCGCGGGCGGCCGCTGACGATGCGGCGCAGGCGTTGCCTGAGCTGCGCGTGGTTTTCCAGGATGCCGATCAGCGCGACGCTGGCGCCGCCGCCGCCGCTGACGGTGGCGAGCTTGAGCAGCGTGTCGCCGTAAGCCGCGGCCCGCGCGGCGTCACCGTCAGCGCCGAGGCGGCGCAACGCCCACTCGTCGGCCGCCAGCTCGCGGTCGGCGCGCAGCCGCCGGTAGCCGAGCCACGCCAGCGGGTTGAACCAATGCACCGTCAGCGCCAGCAACCACGCGGCATTGAGCCAGTGGTCGCCGCGGCGGTAGTGCGCGAGCTCGTGCGCGAACAAATGCTCCCAGTCGGCGCGCGAGAAATTATCCGGCATATGTTCCGGCAGCAACAACTTCGGCGCGCAAATCCCCACCAGCGCGGGCGAGGTCACGGCGGCGCTGCGGCACAACACCGGCGGGTGCTTGACGCCCAGCCGCTGACAGTGGTCGCGCCACCACTCGCCGACCGTCTCATCCACCGGCCGCCGCTGACGTTGCAACCGGCGGTGCAGCCGCCACCGGGCGCTGACCAACAACACGCCGCCGCACCACGCGCCGGCGAGCCAGACCGCCGGCAAAATCTTCCCCCACGGGAGCGCCTTCGCGCCGCTGACCGTGACCGCCGGCGCGGACAAACTTTCCACCGCTGACATTGGCGGCACCGGCGGCATTTGAATATTGGCAATTTGAGCGTTGGAATTTACCTGGAGCTTGAAATTTGGCGTTTGGAATTTCCCGCGGTCAACCACCGCGGGCAACGCCAGCGGATGCGGCGGCAGCACGAACACCGGCGCGAGCAACCGCAACAGCGCCAGCGCCCACAGCCAGCGCCACCACGCGGCGGCGAGGCGGTGGCCGGTCAGCGCCCGCAACAACAGCAGGCCGCCGATGATGAGCGCGCCTTGCAACGAGGCGGCGGGCAGCCAGTGGAAGAATTCAGCAGTGAGATGATTCATGTCAGACTCCTTTTTTCTTTTCGCGCAGAACCGCCTGCAACTCGGCGATTTCGCTCACCGTCAGCGGTTGGTTCTTGACGAAATGGATCAGCATCGCCGCCGTCGCGCCGTCGAACATCCGCGCGACGAACGATTGCCCGGCGGTGTGTACGCACTGCGCGCGCGTGACGGCGGGGCGGTAGTGATAAGTCTTGCCGTCGGCTCGGTAGGCGACGGCCTGTTTGCGCACCAGCCGACCGAGCATGGTGCGGATGGTCTGGTCCTTCCAGTCGGTGTGGCCGGCGAGTGCCTGGACAACCTCGCTGGCGGTGAGCGGCGCGCGCTGCCAGAGGACCTCCATGATTTCCCATTCGGCGGCGGAGATGCGGGGCGGTAATTTCATGCCGGGCGGAATCTATTACAACTGTAGGAGACCGTCAACTACAAATGTAAGAATAAATTTTTACCAACCTTGCATTAAGACCGCCGCTTTAATTAAGATTAACTCATGCACCCGCAACTGCCCGAACATCCTGAGATTAACTTGCCACTCACGGTTTATTTCTTCGACACCGACGCCGGCGGCGTGGCGCACAACGTGGCTTACTTGCGCATGGTGGAAATCGCCCGCTCGGAGCTGGCGGCAAAGCTCGGCTGGTCGCTCAAGGACATGTCAACCGGCGAGTGCCCGGTGGTGGCGCGCACCGAGATTGACTATCTCAGGCCCGCCCGGCTGGGCGACGAGTTGCACCTCCACTCGCGGCTGGCGGGCATGGAAAAAATCCGCTTTTACATCGAGACGGTCATCACCCGCGCCGCTGACGGCGCGGTCATCTGCCGTTGCCGCCAGACCATGGTGACGGTGCAGCTCGCCACCGGTCGCCCGCGCAGTCTGCGCAAGGACTGGCGCGCCAGGTGGCCGCGGTTGATTGACGAATAAGCCAGCGACCGTTTATTTTTCATTGGCCAAACTCCGGGTATTCTGTTAGCTTCCGTGGCTCATCAAGGAGCAAAGCAAATTTGTGGCAGGCGAAACTATAGAAATCGAAGGCAAAATCAAGACGGTCATGAAAGGCACCACCTTCCGGGTGGAACTTAACAACGGGCATGAGGTGCTGGCGCATATTTCCGGCAAGATGAGGAAAAACTTCATCCGCCTGAACATCGGCGACAAAGTCAAAATGGAAATGAGCCCCTACGACTTGACCAAGGGCCGCATCACCTTCCGCGCCCGCGAAACCTCTGCCACTGGCGCCATGCAACGCCGTCGCGGCGGGCAGCGGCGGCGTTAATCGACCGCGCGGCACGGTCAGCCGCCGTTCACCGAGTATTGTTGCGCGGCGGTGAACAGGGCGTCGATGTTTTCCACCGGCACGTCATCCTGGATATTATGCGCCGCGGCGAAGATGTGGCCGCGGCCGTTGCCCATGGCGTCCAGCAATTTTTTGGTCTCGGCGAAAATGGTCGCCCGGTCGGCCTGGGGCAGGATGGTCTGGGTGTCGAACCCGCCGTGGAAGGTGATGACGCCGCCGTAGTTGGCGGTCAACGCTGACGGTGACATCTCCGGGGTGACCGGCTGAATCGGGTTGAGGATGTCCACGCCGGCGTTCACGAGGCTGGGAATCAGGCTGGCGACGCTGCCGCAGGAGTGGTGCAGGAAGGCCGCCTTGGTCAGGCTTTTGGTGACGCGGATGCGCTCCTTCAGATAGGGCTGAACTAATTCGTCAAACATGGCCTTGGAAACGAACGTCGAGGTCTGCGTGGCGAAATCGTCGCCGGAGGAAGTGTAATCGATGTATTCGCCAAGCATCCCGTAGTAAATCTTCGACACCTCAATCTGGTAATCCAGATAGCGCCGGGAAAACGCATGCACCACCTCCGGCTCGGCCGCCATGCGGTACAGCCAGTCGTCGAAGCCGAACAGCCAGCAGGCCAGCTCAAACACGCCGTACACCGGGTGGCTGGCGCAGACCGCATAGTCAGTGTGCTCGTGCCAGTCCCGCGCCTTGCCGGCGGCGGCCTGCAATTCGCCGGCGTCAATGCTCTGCGGGTCGGGGAAAGGATAACGCTCAATCTCCGCCAGGCTCTTGTCCTGCAACGGAAATTCCACGATGTCCCAGTAAGCGCCGGTGAACTGGCGGACAATCCCCCACTCGTCGGCATACACGGTGTCGGAAATCCGGCGGAACAGGGATTTTTTCGGGGCGAAGATTTGGCCGACGCCGCGCGTGTCAATGTCGTAATGCCGCAGCAACTGCTCGTTCGGCTCAGGCGTCGCCGCGAAGGACAGCGGCCGGTCCGGCGGTGTGTAGGCGAATCCCAGCAGCCGGTTGATGTTGACCAACTGCCGTTCGCTCAGGCAGGACAGCGGGCAGCCGAACAAATCCACCGTGACCTTGGCGGGCCGTTCCCGGCGTTGCAGGGTCACGCGGAAATTGTCGCGGCGGCTGGGGGTGGCGGCGGTCATAAATCAGGCGCGGCTGAGATACTTGCCGTCGCGGGTGTCCACGCGGATTGTCTCGCCTTCCTTGATGAACAGCGGGACTTGCACCGTCAGCCCCGTCTCCAAGGTCGCGGGCTTTTGCACATTGTTCGCGCTGTCGCCGCGGATGCCCTCGGCGGAATTGGTGATTTTCAGCTCGACCACCGGCGGCAGCTCAATCGCCACGGCCTTGCCCTCGACAAACACCACGGTGACCTGCTGGTTCTCGGTCAGGTAATTCTTCGCGGCGCCGATGATTTGCTCATTCAGCGTCAGATTGTCGTAGGTGTTCGGCTCCATGAAGTTGTAGCCGTTCTGGTCCTGGTAGCTGAAATCCCACTTTTCATGGGAGACATTGACGGTCTCAACGTCAGCGGTCGAGGCGAAGCGCTCGTCGAAGGAGCGTCCGTTGGACAGCGAGCGCAGGGTGGCCTGGACGAAGGCGCGCAGGTTGCCCGGCGTGCGGTGGGTGGTTTCCATTACGATACAGACATCGTTCTTCCACTTGATGGCGATGCCCTTCTTGAGGTCTTTTGCTATCATATAATTCTTTAAATTTGCCGTTGGTCCGAAGTTAAAGGAGTTTGAGCTTAGTCAAATCCTGCACGTCAATCAAGCCGATTGGTTTATTTTGTCGCTCCAGCACGATGAGGTCCTTGATGCGGTGCTCTTCAAAGATGCGCAACACCTCGACCGCCAGCCGGTCGGCACTGACGGTGACGGGGCGCTTGGTCATCACGGCGCCGAGCTTGGCGCTGCCGGTGTCCTTGTCCCGCTGATAACCGCGCACGAAATCGCCGTGCGTATAGATGCCGGCGAGCCGGCCGCGACGGTCGGTGACGACGGTGGCGCCGCAACGCCGCGCGCTCATCGCGGCAAGCGCGGCGGCAACGGTGTCGCTGACCGTGAGCGCGGCGACGGCGGTCAGCGGACGCATAACGTCAGCGGCCTTGAGCAACAAATTGCGCCCCAGCGAGCCGCCGGGATGGTAGCGGGCGAAGTCCTCCTTTTGGAACCCTTGCGCGTCGAGCACGGCCATCGCGAGGCAATCGCCCAGCGCGAGCATGACGGTGGTGCTGCTGGTGGGCGCGAGATTCAGCGGGCAGGCTTCGCGGCGCACGGCGGTGTCGAGCTGCACGTCGGCGTTGACGGCCAGCGTGGACTTGGCGTTGCCGCACATGGCAATCAACGTCACCTTCTCGCGCTTGATGCTCGGCAGAATGCGCAGCAATTCCTCGGTTTCGCCGCTGTAGCTGAGGGCAATCACCACGTCACCGGCAGCGACCACGCCGAGGTCGCCGTGCATGGCGTTCAGCGCGTTGAGCACCACCGCGGGCGCGCCGGTGCTGGTCAGCGTCGCGGCGATTTTGTCGCCGATGTGGCCGGACTTGCCGACGCCGACGATGATGATTTTATGGTGCCGCTTGACCGCCTCGGTAATCAGGCCGACCGCCCGCCTGAACTCACCGCGCAGGCGTTTTTTCAAATCCAGCAAAGCCTCGACCTCGATATCAATGACCGTACGGGCGCGTTGTAAGGAATTCACCGACCAAGCATAGCGGAGAACCGCCGGATTCCAATTTTATATTTGCATCGGCAGCGGTAACTTTTCCCGTTATTTGGAACATTGGCTTCAACTCACGCACCCGCGTGGGGCGCGACGCTGGCCGAACTATCGGCGGAAAAGCTCGCCAAGGTTTCAACTCACGCGCCCGCGTAGGGCGCGACTGGACAAGCTGCTTGCGGATGTTCAGCACCTCGGTTTCAACTCACGCGCCCGCGTAGGGCGCGACCTTGTTTCAAGGCTTCCTTGATAACGTCGCGGACGTTTCAACTCACGCGCCCGCGTAGGGCGCGACAGCAGCCGTGCATGACCACTCCAAGGAGTGACCTGTTTCAACTCACGCGCCCGCATAGGGCGCGACATCGCTCAAACTCTTGATTTGGGTGGCGTCAAAAGTTTCAACTCACGCGCCCGCATAGGGCGCGACTTGGAAGAGGTGGGGCGGGCGATTTTTGACGAGGGTTTCAACTCACGCGCCCGCGTAGGGCGCGACGACCCGCTCGCTCAACTCGCCGCCCTGCCAATCGTTTCAACTCACGCGCCCGCGTAGGGCGCGACCCCATTTCTACGTCACTTTTCGCCAACAGCCTAAGTTTCAACTCACGCGCCCGCGTAGGACGCGACATCCTGCAACTGGAAGGTCTTGTCGTTGTCATTGGGGTTTCAACTCACGCGCCCGCGTAGGGCGCGACAACGTAAACGGGCCGCTGGTGGTCATCGAGGTGATGTTTCAACTCACGCGCCCGCGTAGGGCGCGACCGCTGCCAGCGGTCAACGGGGTCAAGTCGCGGGCGTTTCAACTCACGCGCCCGCGTAGGGCGCGACTTAGCAAGGCGGACGGCACGGTTACGGTGGTGAAGTTTCAACTCACGCGCCCGCGTAGGGCGCGACGCACCGCTACCCGTGTTGCTATAGACCGTCGGTGAGTTTCAACTCACGCGCCCGCGTAGGGCGCGACGACACAGGAACGGCACGCGATGACGTGGCTGGTGTTTCAACTCACGCGCCCGCGTAGGGCGCGACGTACACCTCCGTCCTCGGTCTCGCCAAGTACGCCGTTTCAACTCACGCGCCCGCGTAGGGCGCGACATTAGTATTTGCCAGAGGCTACCCCAAATGAACAGTTTCAACTCACGCGCCCGCGTAGGGCGCGACAGTACACCACCACTACCGCCGCCGCCATGCCTAAGTTTCAACTCACGCGCCCGCGTAGGGCGCGACTTTTTGTTTTTGTTGGCCGCACCCCTTGTGCTGCGTTTCAACTCACGCGCCCGCGTAGGGCGCGACACAATACCGCCATACACCCGCGACCACTCCACGGTTTCAACTCACGCGCCCGCGTAGGGCGCGACTTCGGCCACCGAATGATACAGACATGAGCCGCATGGTTTCAACTCACGCGCCCGCGTAGGGCGCGACGCCGCCGGAGTTGGTTGATCCGGACGTGGCGATGGTTTCAACTCACGCGCCCGCGTAGGGCGCGACCCCTTGGCGTTGTTGATATTAATCGTCTTGGCCCGTTTCAACTCACGCGCCCGCGTAGGGCGCGACACCAGCTGCGGGTAACGTGAGACGATAAACACGAGTTTCAACTCACGCGCCCGCGTAGGGCGCGACGCGAGCGCACGCGATAGCCCAATCGTTCTTGTACGTTTCAACTCACGCGCCCGCGTAGGGCGCGACTGTATTTTTTTTGTACGTCATCAGGGAGTTTGCTGTTTCAACTCACGCGCCCGCGTAGGGCGCGACCGGTGGAAATTTCCATCGGCAGCCATTTGGTAATGTTTCAACTCACGCGCCCGCGTAGGGCGCGACGGTAATTTTTTGTTCTCTATTTCACGTAGTCGCAGTTTCAACTCACGCGCCCGCGTAGGGCGCGACAACAATCCTTATACTTATTATGACCAGCTTGGCCGTTTCAACTCACGCGCCCGCGTAGGGCGCGACGATTTATGGAGTAGGACGGCGCGTCACGCCGAAAGTTTCAACTCACGCGCCCGCGTAGGGCGCGACCGGCTACCGGTATCGGCAGGATACTGACACTTATGTTTCAACTCACGCGCCCGCGTAGGGCGCGACGGCCGTTAGTGGAAATTTACAACAAGCTCTAGCAGTTTCAACTCACGCGCCCGCGTAGGGCGCGACTCTTGCACAAACGGCAGGCCGAGGCGATTATTGCGTTTCAACTCACGCGCCCGCGTAGGGCGCGACAGCTGTTCTACCTAGGACAGCTAAACCAAACATAGTTTCAACTCACGCGCCCGCGTAGGGCGCGACTGAACTGGCTGGCGGCGGCGAAACACTTTATCCGGTTTCAACTCACGCGCCCGCGTAGGGCGCGACGTTTTGACATCGCCGCATTATCATGTCCCGTCAACGTTTCAACTCACGCGCCCGCGTAGGGCGCGACCGGTCGGCGCGTACACGTCGGAGTTGCACCCATAGTTTCAACTCACGCGCCCGCGTAGGGCGCGACTGTTAGGATCATACTCGTCTGGCGCGCTGGCGAAGTTTCAACTCACGCGCCCGCGTAGGGCGCGACGCGCCTAACAAAGAATTAAACCAGTCCAGAAGTTGTTTCAACTCACGCGCCCGCGTAGGGCGCGACTTGCGGTCGCATTTGTATCTTGGCACGTGGTGTTAGTTTCAACTCACGCGCCCGCGTAGGGCGCGACAAGTCCCGCTTGCGCCACGGCGCGGGGTTACGGTGTTTCAACTCACGCGCCCGCGTAGGGCGCGACCGAAACCGGTCCGCATCCAGCGGCTCCATCAACCGTTTCAACTCACGCGCCCGCGTAGGGCGCGACCCTACAAAAATATTTACCTCGCGGCCAGCAAGAAGTTTCAACTCACGCGCCCGCGTAGGGCGCGACGCGTGGCTGACGTTAAAAATCTACCCACGCCCTTGTTTCAACTCACGCGCCCGCGTAGGGCGCGACGGCGGCCACCGTGCCGATGACGCCCCTGACCAGCGTTTCAACTCACGCGCCCGCGTAGGGCGCGACCGAATGAATCCCTGAACTTGCACGCCCCAAACGTGTTTCAACTCACGCGCCCGCGTAGGGCGCGACACCGACCGATGGGTAGTCGCCCGCCGACGCGGAGGTTTCAACTCACGCGCCCGCGTAGGGCGCGACGTCGTGCTGTAGTTGGCGACCGCCGGCACCACCGGTTTCAACTCACGCGCCCGCGTAGGGCGCGACCAATGAGGCTGCGGACATGGCGTTGTGGGTTGAAGTTTCAACTCACGCGCCCGCGTAGGGCGCGACGTGCCAGTTGATTATCGACTACAAGGGATTGGCCGTTTCAACTCACGCGCCCGCGTTGGGCGCGACAATTGGCACCTGGTCGTCCGCTATCGCTTACGCGGTTTCAACTCACGCGCCCGCGTAGGGCGCGACTCGCATTCGGGCGCGG
>JAISBF010000174.1 GCA_031266335.1 Verrucomicrobiales bacterium | reverse complement strand
GATAGTGACTTGTATCTTGGAGTGTATGCTGGCTACGGTCGCAGTGATATAGATTACCGCACCCCCGGCACTGATGGTGAACTCAACAGCTATTACGGCGGCCTCTACGCTACTTGGCTACACAGCAGCGGCTTTTATATCGACGCCACCGTCAAAGCCGCCAACGTTGACAACGACTTAAAAGCCCCCTACGGCAGCACTCAACTCACCGCCAACTACAGCGACATCAACCTCGGCGGCAGCCTTGAAATCGGCAAAAAGTTCACCTTCAGCGATGATTGGTTCATAGAACCGCAACTCCAAGTGAACTACCTCCACATCCTCGCCGAGAACTACACCGCCGGCCCGATGACCATCAGCGCCCAAGACCTCGACGCCCTGCAACTCCGCATCGGCAGCCTCTTCGGCAGAACCATCAAACTCACCAACAGCGGCGCGTTACAACCCTACATCAAGGTCAGCGGCGTCGAAACCATCAGCAGCGGCGGCACCCTGCGCAACGGCTACCAACACACCCGCGCCAACACTGACGGTGCCAGAGCGGAAGTAGGCGGCGGCCTCATCTGGCAACTCGACGCTGACAATCAACTCCACCTCGACTACGAGGCGAGCTTTGGTGATAAATATGACAAGCCTTGGGGACTAACAGCGGGCTACCGCCACCAGTTCTAAACCACGAATGAACACGAATTGACACGAATAACATGCAAAAGGCAACCGCTGACCGTGGTTGCCTTTTGCATTAGTGTCCATTCGTGTTAATCCGTGGTTAAACAGCCTTCGTGCCTTGGCGTCTTCGTGGTTCATATTATTAGAAATTCCTGGTTTCCCAGCGGGTCTTGGCAATCGGGCCGGTGCCGTGGTATTCAAATATCTTGCTGACCGGGAACAACAGGATTCCCGGCAGGCCCTTGACGTTGGAGCGCATGTTCAAATCCATCTGGTCGCTGATAAAATCATAGCTCCCTTCGCCGATCAGCGCGAAGAACAGCGATTTGATGTCCAGCTGCCGGATGCTGATGATCCCGCCGTCAACCGTGAACTTCAACTCGGCGTCGCTGGCCTTGGCGTAGCCCATGTCGGGAATGATGGCGTTGAGCAACTCGGACAAGCCCCCCAGGAACGGGATGCTATACAGTTCCCCGTCACGCACCGTCAAGGCCACGTCACCCCGCATGGTTTTCAGATCGTCAAATTCGCCGCGCAAATGCAAATCGCCGCCAATGCGCCCGGTGACTTTTTCGTTGTTGAAAAAAGTCTTCATCACCGCCGCGAAATCGTTGTTAGTGAAATGCAATTGCGTCTCGTAACCGGTCCGCTTGACCAGCCACACGTGCAACACGCCGTCCAGCCGCCCGTCGAACACGGCCAGCGGCTTGTTCGCGGTCAGCGTCAGCTTCCGGCCCTTGACGGCGATGTTCAAATCCACGTCGGTCAGCAACAGCCGGCGTTGCATGAACATATAATGCGCGCCCGGTTTCGCCACCAGGCGCGCCTGCATGTTGGTGTCGAAGACCTCGTCGTCGTCATTCAAGTCAAACCACCCGTCGAGGTAAAAGGTCGGCGTGCCCACGAATTGATACGGCTGCATGTACTCGGCCATTTTGTTGCCCAACACCAGCGCCACCTCCTGCGCGTTCAGCGTGCCCCGCACGCCCTTGACCCGCACCTGCTTGGTTTTGAAGTTGTTCCAAATCTCGCCGCCGCCCTCGCCCTCGGCGCGTTTGACGCGCAATTTGGCCAGATGCAATTCATGGTTCTGGAAATCAAAGTCGCTGGCGGCGCTGACCACGGGCACGCCCTTGTAGGCAAAATCCGCCGCCGCGACTTTGCCGCTGACGATGAATTGTCCGGCGGACCAGCCGCTGCCGCTGACGGTGGCGCTGAGTTCGGGCGGCGTCTTGAAATCGAGGCTGTTGAAAAACGGCTGCGCGTCCGCGCCGAACAACGCCCGGAAGGCCCGCGGATCAATGGCGCTGTCCAGCCGCCCCCGCATCTTGGCATCCTCATCGCGGAAAAATTCCCCGGTCAGCGCGCCGGCCGGGCCGCGCAGGCTCAAGTCCGTCACCATCAGCCGCTGACCGTCGCAGGACCACATCGCGTCGAACGAATCGAACTGCTGCTCGCCGAGGTAAAAATCACGCCAGACACTTTGCGCCTGCAACGCGAAACGGAACTCCTGCTCCCAAGTCATCCGCACGGTTCCCTGATTCACCGGCAATTGCGCGAAATGCAGCGCCGCCAGGATGGCCCGCTGACGTTCCGGCATGGCCGCCGCCAGCCAGGACCAGTCAACATCCGAGTAAAAACTCAACTCTGCCGCCCGATTGGGCGCCGTCCATCCGCCGTCGAAGGTGATTTTGCCGCGCGTCAACGCCACCGCGCCGCGCAATTGGCACCGCGCCGCGGCGTAATCCAGCCCGGTTTCCACCCGGGTGAACCGCACCCCCCGCCACCACTGATTGTCACCTAGCAATTGCAAATGCGCTTCCCCGTCGAGCGGCTTGGCCAGCGGCACACGGAATTGTCCCGACAAGACCAGCGGCGTCCGCGCCGTCCACTGCGTCGCGAGCTTTTCAAACTGCCGATACCGCGCCGCCCATGACGCGAAATCCGGCGCCGGCCGCGCCGCTGACGGTGCCAGCCCGGTCGAGTCCAACACCCCCGCGAGTTCCACCCGCAGATTATGCCAGCGGCCGCGCAGATATTTGATTTCCACGGCCTTGGCGCGCAACGTCACCTCCGCGCTGACATCCTCGACCCGCGCCGCCGTGCCGGCATCCAGTTGAAAAACCAGACTGGCCTGCGCGATTGACGCGCCGCGCAAAAACGGCTCGCCGCGCCACCACGACAGCCAGTTGAAACGCACCTGCGCCTTCTGCACCATGACCGTCCCCTCAAGTGTGTCGCCGGCCTGATTGAGACTGGCCACCCCGGCCTGCGTCTTGGAGATATAAATATTGCGCGCCTTGACCCGGCCCAGAACATCCAGATACCACCGGTCGGCATGTACTGACAACCCTCGCGCCGCCAACTCCCGGCTGAGCCGCTGCGTAATCGCGTCCGGCAGCCCGAAACAGCGCACCAACCCGACCAGCGCCAGAAAAGCCAGCAACAACCCCAGAACCAACCGCGTCAGCACCTTGCGCCAGCTGACTCCGCGTGTTTTTTCCCTGGTCCTGGCCGGCCGCTTCATAGACAATGTTGTCCAGCATGAGCGCATCTTCCCGCGCGGGCAACCTGTTTTTTCGGTTTGCCAAAAGATGGCAACCGGCCTGTCGGCCCGTGGTATTTTTTCCTTACCTCAACGGGAATATAGCGGTCACCGTATAACCGCCTTGATGTTTCCCGTTTGCCGCAAGAGCAAATCCCACCGCGCCAAAGTCGGTTGGTCAACGGGTGGAATATTCAAAACCCGGCGCCGACCCCAAAGAGGTTTCGGTTTGCCTCGTCCCCATGAATGATACGGCAGGATGTCCACTTGCCTGATGGCTTGGTATTCCCGCGCCAGATTCGCAATCGCCGCAAAATGTGATTCGGTGTCGTTTAGCGACGGAATCATCGGACAACGCAATATCACCGGCACTTCCAGACGGCATAGAAATCGCAGATTTTCCAAGATGAATGCCGATGATTCACCGGTTAATTTCCGATGTAATTCCTCCCCGGTGGCCTTGTAGTCAAACAACACCAAATCCACCGACGGGATAACTTGTTCCAGCGTTTTTCGCGGGACGCAACCCGAGGTATCCAGACAGGTGTGCAAGCCTGCCTTTTTTGCCTCCACCAGTACTGCCTTGGCAAATTCGGGTTGATACAGCGGTTCTCCCCCTGAAATAGTCAAGCCGCCGCCGGTAGCCTGGTAATAGTCAAGCTCGCCGGCCACTTCCCGAATGACTTCCGCCGCCGTCACCTCCCGTCCGCACCATGCATGGTCGCTCAACAGTTCCCGTCCGGGCCGAATACCTTCGGGATTATGGCACCACAAACAGCGCAATGGACAGCCTTTGAAAAAAACCACACTCCGCAGCCCCGGGCCGTCAACCACCGAGGCATGTTGCAAGTCGAAGATGCAACCCGGTATCCGTGCTGTACACGCGGCCATCATCAGTGCAATGTTCGATTTAAGATATCCCGCTGAACATCCGGCTCCAGCTTGACGAAATAAGCGCTAAAGCCTCCCACCCGCACCATGAGATGCGGGTATTGCCCAGGATGCCGCAACGCGTCTTCCAAGATGCCGCGGTTCACCACCGTAAACATCAGTTGCGTGCCGCCGCGCTGCCAATACGTCGCCAGCGCGCCTTCCAACACCTTGCGGTGCTTGGTGAACATATCCGGCGAGCATTTCACATTATGCACCGCGCCGGCGTGGATGGTCGGGTCAAGTTTGGCCATGGAACTGAGCAAACAGGCGATGCCGCGCCGGTCGTTGCCTGCGGTCGGCTGGTTGGCATTCGACAACGGTTGCCCGGCTTTCCGCCCGTCCGCCGAGGCCGGGGTATTGCGGCCGAACAGCGTGTTGGCCGAATTGTTGATGACCACCACCAAATAACTGTCCATGCCGCCCAATTTGGCGCGACTGCGGATACCGTGGCATACTTGGTCATGCACAAAACCCGCCATGTCATCCGCCTCGGCGTCATCATTGCCGAACTTGGGCAGTGACTTTAGCAGCAAACGCTCATCCTCGTAACCGGCAAAATCAGCGTCCAACATCCGCAGCAGTTCGTCGGGAGTAAATCGCCGCTGTTCATACACCAGCTTCTTGATGGCGGTCAGACTGTCCGCGGTCGTAATATTACCGAAGGTTTCCATCGTGCCCCCGAGGTGGGCCGCGCCACCCGCCAGCAGCGGCAAGCCGCGTTGCACGCAATGGTCAAACAACAGGCTAATGGCAAGAAAACAAACTTCCCACCCGGTCTCGCGATAAATAATTCCCTGCGCCTCCGCCAAACGTTCCAAATACCAATCCACCTGGCTGGCGTAGGCCCGCGCAAGCTCGTCAAAAGTTTTGCAATCGCGAAACTCACCGGACTCCGGCCCTTCGCGCCGTCCGCTCTGGCTATTCATTCCATTGTGCAACGCAAGGTCCAACACCTTGGTTAAATTCAGCGTGCCATTCGGCGTGCCGATACTGTGATGGTCGAGAACATACTCGCCGCAACCGAACGGCAAATATTGCTCCGCCAGCGCGCGGGGAACTTGAAAGGCTTTTTCCACGGCGGGCACATTCACGTCATCATTGTACAAGATGGGATGCGTATTCCCCTCGCCGATAACATCCAGCGCCTTCTGATACAACGCGGGGGACTGTCCCTGATAAAACCGCAGGCTGAGATTCGGCAAAATTCGGCGAACCCGCCGGGTCGTCTCCAAGGCGGCCAAGGCAAAGATATCCGCATTCTCCGGATTGCGCCGCCCCATGCCGCCGATGATGACGCGGTTATTGGCCCTGTCATCGGTTTCCCCCATCAACTGCCACAACGCCACCAGCAACTCCAGCCCCTGCTCCGCCGTCATGCGGCCCGCGCGCAAGTCGGCCGTGTAAAAATCGCCCAGATACACGTCCATCCGACCGTAATTCCGCGTATTCGCCACCGTCGTGTAAATCCAAAACAATTGCGCCGCCTGACGAAAAGTCCGCGGCGGTTCCTCCGCGACGACATGCAGCGTATCGGCCAGCGCCGTTAAATTCTCCCGCTGCTTTGCGTCAACGCCGCCTTTGGCCAACGTCAGCGCCTGGTCACGATAATAATGAATCGCGTCCTGAATCACCTTGATAACCGCCAGCAGGCCGTCATAAAAATCCACCGGCTGCTTCGCCGCCGCGGCGCGTTCCCGACCGGCCACCACTTCACCCCGCAACCCGCTCAAACCCAACCGCAACAACTTATCGTAATCCAAGTGAATCCCGGCCAAACGATACAACACAAAGGCCACCGCGCTTTTGTCGAACCACGCATCATTGGCCGGTTCGGGAAAAGCCGCCAAGACCCGTGGCGGAAACGCCGCCCGGCATTGGCGATAAGTACTGCGCTCCCGCCAGTAATCCAGTAACTGTCGGGCATAATAACGCTCCGCCGCTGGCGTGTCCGCCGCCGCCAGCAGTTGCTCCAACCGCCCCTCGCGGCAAAAATAGCCGTAACCGGAATCTTCCGAACCAAGGCCAATCCACGTCAGGCACTGCCGTCCCGCGAGCAAATCCGTTGCCCGCAAATCGCCGAGCGTCCCGATGGCTTGCGCCTGCAAACAAGCCGCCTCTCGCAACGGCGGCGGAGCAAATTCATGCCGGCGGTAAACCTGGCTGAAATTCCATTCGCGCCGCATGATTTCCGGCACTGGCCAATCGGCGTGCTCGATTAATTCCCGTTTTGTCGTGGGATAACTGCTGTTGTTGTTCATAGGAGTATCGAACAAACTACCCCGCGCCCCCGCGTAAATCTTCTTCGCGGGTGACTTAATCTTACGCTATGTTGATATTTCCCCGGAATCCCGCCCCTGGCGTCATACGATGACCTTGCGATATTTGTGCCGATACCTCAGCGGCGACAACCCGTAGCGCCGCTTGAATAACTGATACATGTATCCCAAGTTGCTAAAACCCGCCTCCAACGCCAATTCCACAATCGGCAGCGAGGTTTGGCGCAATTGCCGTTCCACCTGGGCCAAACGCACCTGATTGACATATTCCGTTGGCGTCAGTCCAAGCCATTTTTTGGTCACCCGCGCCACATGCTCAGGACTCCTGCCCGCCAAACGGACCCAAGCCTCCACGCCTTTTTGCAAATGTTTTTTTTCACGAATCAAACGACACGCCGAAGCCATCCAGTCAGGGGCTGCCACCGGTAATAACTCCCGCTCCACCCCGACCGCCGCCAAGTGCAGCAAATTCATTAAAAACCGCTCAATGGCAAAAATCGTGCATGGCGCCTCGGACAAATTTTCCGCCCATTCCTGCAATTTTATCAACCGGGCGGACTCTAACCGGCATATCTCCGGCAATGTTGACCGGCGCCAAAACCAATGCTCCGCGTCGGGGAAATACCGCCGCCGCAAATGCCGTAGCACGTCGACCGGAAACGCGACATTCACCAAGCCCAGCGACTGGGGCGGCAGAGTCTCTAGGTTATGCCAGTCCTCCGGGCGAATGAACACCACATCGCCCGCCCGCAACTCCTGACTCTGGCCATTGACACTATGCCGGCCCGACCCGGCATAAATCCAGAACACTTCCGCAAAATCATGCGTGTGATAACCCGCCCACCAACGATTGGTCCGCAAACAACTCTGCAAATGAAACGCCTCGCCCTGCGGGGAAAAATTCTTCCAATGAAGCCTCACGCCGACATTAGACCATAAACCAAGCCGGATTGACACCGATAAACCAATCACTCATCAGGTAGCGTCACGGCAACTTACGACAACCTGACCGCAGGGTAGCATTCCTATTTTGGCCGCTGCGTAGCAGTTCTATTTTGGTAGGACATTTTTATCTATTCGTGTGTCGTATCAAAATAAAAAGCCCCGGATAACACGCATAAATCAGTACGCCATGCGACCGACCGCCATGGCAAGCCGCGATAAATTTCCTTTCCTTTACCCACTAACAAAAGATTGAAATATCCCGCATAGCCGCTATGTTTTTTCCTTAAATCAACATCACCTTATGCCTGAAACCACCAAAATGGAAAAAATCGTCGCGCTGAGCAAACGGCGCGGTTTCATCTTTCAATCCTCCGAAATCTACGGCGGCCTCAACGGCTTCTGGGATTACGGCCCACTGGGCAGCCAGTTGAAAAAAAACATCCGTGACCACTGGTGGCGCGCGATGACCCAACTCCGCGCTGACATTGTCGGCATGGACGGCGCCATCATCATGAACCCCGCCGTGTGGCGGGCCAGCGGCCATGTGGACACCTTCAGCGACCCGATGTGCTCCTGCAAGCATTGCAAAAAATTACTCCGCGCCGACCAAGTCTGGACTTTGCTCGCCGAGCAGCCATGGGCGCAGGCCATTGCCGGGTTATTTGATCCCGCAACCCGCGTGGTGCATACCGCCGAACTGTTAAAATGGGCCAACGGCAAAGGCAAACATCAGGCGCCCGGCCTGGCCTTGGTGCGCAATCCGGCGGTCGTGCTGTCCTGTATTGCCGAACGGGAAGCCAGCGGCGTGCCGCTCAAAGATGCGCGGGAATTCTATCAGTATCTGGCCGCCGAGCAGTATAACCAGACCGGCCCCATTACGCCCTGCCCCTATTGCGGCGGAGAACTCACCGCGCCGCGCAATTTCAACCTGATGCTCAAGACTTACATCGGCCCCGTGCAAGATGAGTCCGCCGTCGCCTACCTGCGCCCCGAGACCGCGCAGGCGATGTTCGTGCAATTCAAGAACGTGCTCGACACCTCGCGGCAAAAGCTGCCGTTCGGCATCGCCCAGGTCGGCAAGTCCTTCCGCAACGAAATCAACCCGCGCAACTTCACCTTCCGCTCGCGCGAGTTCGACCAGATGGAGGTCGAGTTTTTCGTGCCGCCCGACGACGGGTTCAAGTGGACCGACCGCTGGCTGGCAGACCGCCTTGCCTGGTACGAAGCCGTCGGCCTGCCGCGCCACAAAATCCACGTGCTCGACGTGCCCGCCGCTGACCGCGCGTTTTACTCGAAGAAAACCTACGACCTCGAATACGAGTTCCCCTTCGGCGTGCAGGAGTTGGAAGGCATCGCCTACCGCACTGACTATGACCTCGGCAAGCACCAGGAACACAGCGGCAAGCCGCTGGAATATTTCGACGAGGCGAGCAAGCGCAAATTCATCCCGCACGTCGTCGAGCCGAGCGCCGGCCTCGACCGCACGCTGCTGGCGGTGTTGTGTGAGGCGTTCGACGAGGAGCAGGTCGCTGACGGTGACATCCGCACCGTCCTGCGTTTCAAACCATGCGTCGCGCCGATCAAAGCGGGCGTGTTCCCGCTGCTGAAGAACAAACCCGAACTGGTCGCCAAGGCGCGCGAGGTCGAGGCATTGCTGCGTCCGCTGATGGCGGTGCAATACGACGACGGCGGCGCGATTGGCCGCCGCTACCGCCGCCAGGACGAAATCGGCACGCCATTCTGCGTGACGGTGGACTTCGAGACGCTCGAGGGAGTGAAAGAAGGCGTTGACACTGGCAAGCAAGACACCGTCACCCTGCGCCATCGCGACAGCATGCAACAAGAGCGCGTCACCATCAGCGCCCTGCCCGCGAAACTGCTCGCTGCCATTGGGTGAATAAGTCTGTTTTTAAACCACGGATGGACACAGATGAACACAGATAAAAACAAAAAAATCCGTGTTCGTTCATATCCATTTGCTTCACTTCGTTCGGAGCATGAGGCGGCGTGTAATTGCCGCCTGACTCTTGTGGTTAAAAAAAACGAAAAAAAACCTTGCGCAAGACCGCGTGATTCCATATCGTCCCACCGTCAAATCGTCCAATCGAGTTGTCAAAACCCGCTGAAGATGAAAAAGATCAGTCATAACATAAGTGAATCGCGCTCACGCGCTCACGCGCTCACGCGCTCACGCGCTCACGCGCTCACGCGCTCATTATGACTACTGCCCCGATTCCTTAATTTCTCCGCCGAGTTTTGTCCGTGTCATTCCCCATCCGGTTAGCATCCCGGTAGAACGCCGCGTGGCAGGCCTCACCCTCAGCGTGACGGGGTTCACCCGTAGCGTGATAGCGTTCACGCTCGGCGTGACGACGTTCACGCGCCGCGTGACGGCATTCACCTTCAGCGTGACGGCGTTCTCTCTCAGCGTGACCGCATCCGCCCGCCGCGTGATGGCATTCACTCTCAGCGTGACAGGCTTCACGCGCCGCGTGACGACGTTCACGCGCGGCGTGACAGGGTTCACCCCCCGACCATTTTCATCGGCGCGGTTGCCGATGCAAACCAACACCCTAATCAAGGAAATTACCTCATGAACACCCAGTTCAAACTCAGTTGCAAAAAATACATCCATCGAACCTGGCCCGGCCTGCGGGAGTTCTTCACCCAATACGTCGGCGTCCTGCCCGGCATCCGCGAGCGCCTCAGCCTGCCCACCCCGGAAATCGGCCTGATCACCAACAGCGCCGCTGGGTTCGGCCGACTCAACGACCTCATCGTCGAGTTGGAAAAACTGCTCAAAGGTTTCCGCGACGCCCGCCTGCAAGTTGTCACCCAAAAGAGCGGCGACAACGTCACCATGCCCGACACCCAGCGCCTCCGCGCTTTATTGGATACGTTAGGCACCATCAGCGGCGGCCTGCTCTGGCTGGAAGACCAATTAACCGACCTCATCCTGCGCAACCCCAAGCACACCCAGGCTGACCTTGACTTGCTCGGCGTCACCTACCAACCCACCCCCAAACCCGACCCCGCCAAATCCGTGGGCCACATCTACCCCCTCTTCACTGGCGGCGGCGTAACAGTACACTGGACCTTGCCGCGCGGCCTCGCCGACGCCCGCGTCACCCGCAGCATCAACCACGCCGACCCTGCCGTCATCTACCAAGGCAGCGAGAACAGTTGCACCGACAACCATCCCGTTGCCCACCAGGCGCAAGTCTGGGCCTACACCCTCGAACCCCTCCTGCACGGACAACTCTACGGCAAACCGATTACCGAGAAAATCATCGTCGGCACCGACATCGCCATCGAGGAGGAAAAAATCTAACCAAAACTCCGGCCACGAAGACGCCAAGGCGCGAAGGAAGTTTTTTTAACAGGGAGATCATGGAGAGCACGGAGATTACTTTTTAGAACCTTCATGAACTCCATGTTCTCCCTGTAAAAAATTCTTTGCGTTCCTTGCGTTCTTTCGCGGCCATTAAAACCTATTAAAAAAATCTGCGTAATCTGCGGATGAAAATCCTTATGAAAACACCCATACTGAAAACCCTAACCCGAATCTTAACCCTCTGCGCCCTCAGCGTCTCCGCGT
>JAISBF010000152.1 GCA_031266335.1 Verrucomicrobiales bacterium | reverse complement strand
TGACGTATAAGCCCGATTTGCCCGACCCGCTGACGCCGCGCTTGCAAGAGCACGTCAACAACGGCGGCGCGGTGGTCGCTTTCGCCACGGGGCGCAATTACCAGCTCGCGCGCCTCTCGTTCATGCTCGCCACCACCGGCTTCATGTGTTGGGACGCGCGCGCGCAACGCGGCGAGGCGTCCGTGTCAGCGGCGGCGCCGGAGTTCGCGGCGGCGCGCGGGGCGACGGTGCCGTGGTATTTTGAAATCCGCCCGTGGCACGCGGTCGAGCGCGGGCAGGAGAAGCATTATATCTACGAGCGCCCCTACCCCTACGTCAGCTACGGCCAGCCGGGGAATAATTATGAATACTTGCCGCCGGGCAGTTGGTACTGGACGCGCCCGCTGAATAATCGCGACTGGCAGACGCTCGCCGCGCTCGACGATTTCCAGCAGACCCCGCTGTTGCTCGCCGCCCGGTACGGCGCGGGCCGCACCATCGCCAGCGGCGCCGACCTCGCGGCGTTGTCCGACAGCGAGCCGGCGCGCGCGTTGTGGGCCGGCATTTTGCAATTCTTGCCTAACAACTCACCGTCAGCGCCGGACGGCCTCGCGGCGAAAATTGACGACGGCCAATTCGACCGCGCCACGCGCGCGCTGACGGTCAGCGTGAACAGCGGCGGCCCGCAGCCGGCGGAACTCGTCGTGCGCCAGCTCAGTTTCGAGGGCACGCTCATCCGCGACTTGCGCCGGGAGGTCAAGCTCGTCAGCGGGCGCAACCGCGTCGCCTTCACCCTGCCCGCGCCGGACGCGCTGGCGCCCGCCGAGACGCGCGCCAACGACCGCTACCTCTGCCGCGTCGCCGTGCTCACCGACAGCGGCGCCACGCTGGCCGACGAGCGCGTCATCCCCGTGGACGCCGCGCCGCCGCTGACGTTGACGCTGGCGTCCGACGAGACCCGCCGCGTCACCAACGCGCTGTTCCCCGACACCGGCATCCTCAGCTTCCCCTTCGCGCAACGCTACGGCCTGCACATCGCCAACTACGCCTACCGCCCCGGCGACACGGTGAACGTCAGCGCCGTCCTCCGCAACGGCGTCCGCAACCTCGCCCCGCTCGCGCAAATCACCGATGTCAACGCGCCCGACAACCAGGCCGTCATCGCCCTCACCGACAACGGCGTCGCCATCAGCACGCACACCGATTGGTACGCGAGGAACGGCTTCCCTGTGTACGATTTCAAAACCGCCGCCGGCGCGAAATTAAAATGCGTCTTCCCGCTGCCGGTCACGTTGGAGAGCATCGCGCTGTTGAGCGGCGCGGGCGCCTTCCGCGCCTTCGACAAACAAGCGCCCGACGGCGTCCGCATCCTCGCTGACGGTCGGCAGGTTTACGAAAACCTCGCCGCGCACGAGGCGTGGGTCGCGGTGGACCAGGGCAACGGCGTGTTGAATTGCGCGTTTGAAAAACCCGTCACCGCGCGCGAGTGGACGCTGGAGTTCCCCGCCGTCGCCGACTCCAAGACCGGCTGGGACAAACGCAACATCGCCGAGGTCTGGTGCTGGGGCTGGGCCGGCCCGCCGCCCGCCGCCGTCAGCGGCACCTTGACCGTCAGCGCCGTGAACATCCTCAGCGGCGAGAAAATCGCGCTCGGCTCCGCCCCGCTGACCGTGGCCGGCACGCTGCGGCACGAGTTGCCATTCACCATCCCCGAATCGAAACGCGCCGAGTTCTACCGCGTGGACGCGAGTTTTTTAATTGATGATGGATTATTGAAAATTGATAATTTGAAAAAAACCGCCGCTGACGGTGAGGCGAAGCCTACGGCGGAGAAGAGCACCTGGCTCGGCCGTCTCGTCAGCAAAAAATCCCCCGCCGCTGCCACCCAGCCAAATAATCAATTATCAATAAACAATAATCAATTAACCACCTCCTCCCTCCCGCTCATGGCCTTGCGCCCGGCACACCCGCTGACCAAGGCCTACGGCAGCCTCGACCCCAACCCGAACACCGTCGGCTTCGGCTTCATCGTCTCGCGCGGCTTCCGCGTGGCCATCCCCTACGACACCGGCGGCTTGCACGACCAGGACAAAGGCTGGGGCAATCCCGACGACTTGATTTGGTGTTTCGCCTACGGCTTCAAGGAAGTCAAGGGCGTCAACCCGCACCGCCTCGCCGGCCAGTTGTTTGTCAGCGACGACGACTACCGCCACTACACGACCCCGTGGCGCGACTTCGCCAACGGCGTGGATTTTTACGCCGTCGCGCTGCCGCACATCCTCGCCAGTTACCAAAAACTGCCCGCGTGGAAAAACGCCACCATCGCCGAGCTGGGCCACTCCGACCGCTGGGACAACGGCCCGCAAATTCACTGCCTGGAAAGCTGGCAGGACCTCACCGCGTTCGACGATTACTTGCGCGCGCACGGCCAGCCGCCGCTGACGGGGACGACGCGCGGCGAGTTGCTCGCTGACCTTCACCAACACCGCGAGGCCGAGTGGCGCCGGTGGAACCTCGACCGTTATCTCGCCACGCTGCGGCTGATGGCCAAGACCTTCGGGGACGCCGGCAAGCAGTTCCGCATCAGCGCGCAAGGCTCGCCGGTCATCCCCGTTGACCAGGGGCGCGAGGTGGAGCAATACGTCGTCGGCTCGCAGACCGACGGCACCTGGGGCATGGAGGCTGAAAGCCCCGCGCGCACCTACGGCGGGCAGATGGGCGTGTTGTCCCTCGCGCCGGACCTCAACTTCCGCTTGCTGACGGTCATCCACTGGGTTTCCGCCGTGCTCAACAACCCGCAATGGCGCGGCACCGTCGCCACCGTCGAGGTCGGCCGCCGGCGCTTCCTGCCCGAATACTTCATCGGCCGCATCCACAGCGACGGGCGCTACACCTCGATGCACGACACCGCGTTCAGCGAGAACGGGCGCAACTCCAACCGCACCAGCGCGCAGGATTACCAGGCGTATTTGCAAATGTTCTCGCAGGGCGCGCTGCTCACACCGTCAGCGCCCATCGGCGCGGGCCTCGTCACCGCGTGCGATTTTTTCGCCGACCCGAAAAATTTCCGCTACTCGTTTTTCGGCAACGACATCCCGGAGGTGATGAACGTCGCGTATTACAACGGCGTGCTCAGCGACTACGGCTATCCGGTGAGCTTCACCGCGCGGCTCGACGCGCTGGAACACTGGCCCGGCGCCGCCCCGCTGCTGGTCACCAACCCGGCGTCACTGTCAGCGCGCGAGCTGGCGATTTTGGCGAAGTGCGAGCAGCGCGGCTGCCAAATCATCGCCCTGCTCGGCGGCGACGCGCTGCCGCCGCCGGTGGCGCAATGGTTCGCCGCCAACCCCGGCGCGCGCAAGGTCATCCCCCTCACCCCGCGCAACCCGTTGCCGTCACCCTCAGCGGCGCGCGCGGCGGTGGCGGAGTTGCAAAAATTCACCGCGCCGAAAATCGCGTTCAGCCCCGGCCTGACCGGCTACGGCTTCGTCTCCAACGGGCGGCAGTTCATCTTCGCCGGCGACTGGCTGGAGCAGCCGCGCGTCGCCACGCTGACCGTGCGCTCGGACGCGCGCCAACTGACCGCCGCCGAGCTGACCAACCATCACCCGCTGACCGTCACCAACAACGGCGACGGCACCTTCACCATCGCGCTGCCGCTCACCGCCGGCGACGGCGCCCTGATTACCTTCGAGGAGCAAACCAAATGAAGCAGACCCTGTTATTGACCCTGACGCTGACGCTCGGCGCCGCCGCTCTGCGCGCCGAACCCGCCGCCCGCCCGTTCACCATCGCTTACGCGCCCGATTGCCAGGCCGTCGCCGACCAAGTCGCCGCCGCCGCGCAAGCCGGCCGCCAGCCGCTGCTGCGCGCCTTCGCCGTCAACTCCGCGCCGCTGACAGTGACCCCGCTCGCCGACCTCACCCCCGCGCAACGCCTCGGCCACCTCGTGCTCATCGGCCGGCCCGACGCGCCCGTCATCAACGAGGCGTGGCAACAAGAAGCGCGGCCGGTGGACGGCGGCCTCTACATCTTCGGCCACGGCTACTGGCGGGGCGACATCGGCTACCTCGAAGCGGGCCGCAACCCGTTCCTCTACGGCAGCGAGCGCAAAACCAAGGGCCGCGATTTCCACGCCGAAATTGTCACCATCAGCGGCAACACCCTGAAAGGCGTCGAGACCGCCGCGCGCGCGTTCCTGGACAAAAGCATCGTCAACGGCGCCGTCTCCGACAACGCCGTCGCCATCCAAGACTCCCTGCTGAACCGCCCGCCGCTGACGCTGGCCCAAATCGCCGCGCTACCGCCCGCGCCGAAAACCCCCGCCGGCCTGGACTTCCTCGCCATCACCCTGCCGAGCGAAGTGGAATACCGCAACGCCCGCGAAATCCTCGGCGTCACCCCGCTGACGATGGTGCGTTACAAATACCTCCCCACCGGCAGCGGCTTCCCCCTGACCGCCGCCGAGCACGACGACTCCTTCCCGCTCTACCACCACGGCCTGCACCGCAAAGCCACCGGCCGCACCCTGCTAGTCGTCACCTTCGACCCCCCCGGCCTCGCCCAAACCGCCGCCG
>JAISBF010000143.1 GCA_031266335.1 Verrucomicrobiales bacterium | reverse complement strand
ATCCAGGAAGCGCTGGAACATCTGCTAAAAAACCGCACGAGCTTCGTCATCGCGCACCGACTTTCGACGATACAAAAAGCCGATTTGATTTGCGTGGTGAAACACGGCGAAATCATCGAGCGCGGCACCCATAATGAATTGTTAACCGCTGACGGTCTCTACGCCGCCCTCTGCCGCGCGCAGACGCTCGGCGAAACGGCGGAGCAGGCGTTTGAGCAGTTGGGAGCATGAACCAGGCAAAATTTGACAGCTGAGTATGATCGAAAGAAACAAATGATGAGCTTAAATCAAGCGGGAGATAAAAAAGTTGTCAAAAAATGAAGCCAGCCCCTTTTTCTTGGTTAAAAAAAGAATCTTCGCGCCTTCGCTTCTTTGTGGCCGGAGTTTTCCCAGAACTGCTATCACCGCTTGATTTTTACCGTTCACGAAAAGATAATCACAACGTGAAACTCATCATCAGCGTGTGTTTGGCGGCAGTGGCCGGTTGCGTGACGATGCTAGCGGAAGTGTACGAGTCGCCGTTGTTTTTGTTGCGCCAGGCCTGCGCGACGGGGAACTTGGCCGCGCTGGAACAGGCGCGCCGGCAGGGGGTGAATGTCAACGCCCGCGATAATCTCAAACAGACGCCGCTGATGCTGGCGGCTGCCAACGGGCAGGCGGCGGTTATCAAACGGCTGGTCGAGTTGGGCGCGGACACGTCGTTAAAGGACAAGGATAATTACACGGCGCTGGAAGTGGCGGTGGATGGCAACCAGGCGGCGGGAGTGGCGGCCTTGCTGGAATGCGGCGTTAAACCAAGCGTGGGTTCCAGTCAACACGCCGCGTCATTGGCGTATGCCGCGTGGCTGGGAAATTGCGAAATGGTGGCGGCGCTGTTAAACCACGGCGCCGATCCCAACATCATCGGCGGACGCGCGACGCCGTTGCGCGAGGCGATGAACGAACGGTACGTGGAGGCGGCGATTTTATTGTTGGAGCACGGCGCCGATCCCGCGTTGCTTGGCAACCGCGCTGACCAGTCGCCCGCGTGGACGCGCAACCCGCCGCTGATTGACGGCGCTTATTGTAACAATGTCAAGTTGGTGCAAATGTTGCTCGACCGGGGCGCGGACATCAACGCGCGCAGTGTGGATCGTCGCGGCACACTGCCGCTCATTAATGCGGCATATTGGAACGCGCTGGACGTGATGCCGCTGCTGCTGGAGGCGGGCGCGGATATCAACGCCACCACCGTTGAATATCACGTTACGGCGCTGGTCATGGCGGTGAGCAACGTGCACATTGAAGTGGCGCTGTGGCTGATCGGACGCGGCGCGGATGTGGAAATTCCCAACTTGTTTGGCTACCGCGCGATTCATTTTGCCGCCTGCGACGAGAGTGACGAAATGTTGCGCGCCCTCATCAAGGCCGGCGCCAAGCTCGAAACCAAAACCCGGCGCGGGCGCACCGCGCTGATGTTTGCCGCTAGCCATGGCTGGAAAAAGAACGTGGCATTGCTCACGCAAGCTGGCGCCGATGCCAATGCCCGCGACAACGACGGCTTGACGGCGCTGATGTATGTGTGTTTCCGGAGCAGACCCATTGAGGACAGTGAAAGCATCATTGAGTTGCTGGTCAACGCCGGCGCGGATATTAACGCCACGGATAATCGCGGCGAGACGGCCTATGCTTACGCCGCTGACCGTGGCAATTTGTCAGTGACCGCGGCCTTGAAAAAACGCGGGGCGAAACCTGTGCCGCCACACCTCATCGCCGTGCCGCCGCGGAAAAAACTCAGTCCGGCCAAGCGCTGGATCCTGGCGGTGGCGGCAATTTACAAGCAGAGTAATCGCCAGGGATTGGCGGATATTTACGCGTCACGGAGCGGTGCCGTGTTGACGAACTCTGCCGATGACGAGGATTTTAACCGGAAACATCCGCGCGAATCTCTTGAGGAAGGATGGGGCATAAAAAATCGCGAGGCCGCGCTGAAGATGTTGCAATGGTTGGCGCGGCAAGGCCACCGGCAGCGTTATCAAGAGACGGGCAGACAATCCGCGTGGCGATTGTTCATCCGCAAACCTTCCTCCGTCCGGCGTTGGCGCACCATCAGCGCCATGCAAGCGAGCTGGCGGCGCTGGGGCAACCGCAGCGCCCTGGCCTGGGATTTGTGCCGTCAGGTAAATCTCGCGTGCGACGTTTATGCCGCCGGATATGTAAGTGAAGAAGAGTTTTGGCGACTGACGCTGCCCGTGGCGCAAGCGGTACAAAAGAATTTTGCCTCATGGCGCGAGATGGGGGAGAACCACTTGGACGGCCGGCAGATTTGGAACGGCGGCATTCGAGACAAACGTTACGAGGAATGTTTCAAACTGCTCGCTAATCCCGACGACCCGAACAGCCCGTGGAATCAATTGCCCTGGGACACACCGCTGACTTTGGATTGAATCACGAAGCCCCCAAGGCGCGAAGTTTATTTAAATCTTGGTGAGGATTGCTTGGTGTTTTGACGATAAATCCGATGTTGCCCGCAACATCAGCGGCTAAATTTTTTTTAGGATGGTTGCCAGCGAGGAGCGCACCTCGCCCAGTAAATGTTCCGCCGCCCGCGCCTTGCTCTTCCACAAGTTGTCACCGTCAGCGTCCGCGTCGCTGCCGGTCAGCAGCCATTCCATTGACACGCCGAAGCAGCGGGCGATTTGGTACAACTCTTCGCTCTTGGGTAGTTGCCCGCGTTTCCAGTTGATCAAAGAGCTTTCACTGACGTTGAAAATGGATGCCAATTCCTTTTGCGTTTTTCCCGAAGCTTCCATCAATTCAAGAAACCTCCCCGCGAAATCCACTTTTTTGGATTTTTTGTATTGCATAATTCTAAAAATTGAATATCATCGTCGTCATCATGATGCCAGCCGCCCCCAGAAAAGTATATGCAAAAAAGCCGCGCTTCCCCGGTATTTGCGAATTTGCCAAGCGCGCCGGGGTGCATCGTCTGCACGCTTACCGCGTGTTGACCGGTGAGCGGCAAAGTTTGCGGCTGGTCAGGTTATGGCAGGAGTTTCAACATCAGCGTCAGTTGGAAAATATTTCATGTTAAAAACCCAAGAACCAAACAAAATGAAGAACCACATCGTATCAAACTGGGCCGCGTGGCTGCTGACGGTCAGCGGCATGGCGGCGTTACCGCTGACCGCGTCGGCGACTGTCACCGAAATCAGCGGCACCCGCATCGCGGTCACCGTCAACGACAGCGCCACCCGCGCGGACGTGACCTATGACACCGACGGCGCCACGGCCAACTATGCGCCCATCACCGTCAGCGGCACCAGCACCTTCACCGGCACGCGCGTGACTGTCGTCGGTGCTGGCGCAATCGCCTATGCACAACGCGGCGCCAACCTCACCACCAACAGCACGCTCAACCTGACTGACAGTACCATTAGCTCTATGCTGTACGGCATTGTGGCCACCGGCACTTCTTTCATCAACCTCAACAACACCAACATCACCAGTGCCAGTTCCTACGGTGTTAGCCTCAATACCTCTATGCTGACGATGACCGGCGGTACCGTTGCCGGGCGTTACGGGGTCTATCTCACCGGTGGAGCTTCCTCCGGCACGCTGAATAATGTCACCATCGAAACGACTGGCAACACGGCCGTCGGGGTTTACCTCACTGGCAGCGGCGATATGGTTGCCAGGCTAAATCAGGTGCGCATCACCACTTCTGGCATCGACATGGCGGGGTATGGCATCCGCGTGGCCGGCGAAGGCTATAATAGCTTGGAATTGCACGACAGCAGCGTGACCGTCAAGGGGCTGGACACCGCGGCGATTTTCTTTAGTCCGTCAAGCAATGTTACCGGCCAGGCGCAGGCTATCATTGACCACAGCGTCATCATCTCGGAGCACGGACACGGGCTGGTCTTCGGCAATGACACTGACCGTGTGAAGAATTGGGCGGCCATACCCGATTTCGCCAACACTTACGGCAGCTACGATGTCACCATCAGCAACGGTACGGTGATATCAGCGGGACCCGGGCACGACGCCATCCATGTCAATTCCTTCCTGAGCGGCACCCTGACTAACGGCGACCCCACAATTTACACCGGCGAATATCATGTCCTGACGAATATTCACGTGGACCATGTCGAGATTGCCGACCGTGTGGCCGTGCTGTGCAGCGCCACGGCAAACATTGACTTCAAAAACGACGCGCAGCTAAACGGCGATTTGATCACTGACGGTGTAGCGGAGGCGAATGTTAGTTTTGATAACAGCACGATGACCGGCAACCTCACCGGCAGTGGCACCGCCATCCTCGACATCACCTTCAGCGGCAGCAACAGCGCCCTGCTCGGCGACATCGCGCAACACGACCACGCCGTCGTCACCGTCACCCTCAGCGACGGTGCCACCGGTGAAGGTGGCTTCGTTGGCGGCAACCTCATCACCGGCAGCGACAGCGCGTGGACCTTTGATAAAGACAGTCACGGCAACTACGGCGAAAATAACGGCACTTGGAATATCGGCGATTATGAAGTCATCTTCGACAACATGATCCACACCGGCACCATCACTATCAGCGTCAACAGTGACACCGGCGAGGGTGGTTCCATTACTGTAACCGATACCGCTGACGGTGAAGGTACCGTTCACATCGACGCCACTGGTGATGGTAAGGCTGACCCGAATAAAGTCCTTCCCGGTATCGTCAAAGGTGAGGGGACTGACGACTGGCAATGGGATCCGATCGATTGGGGTATCGACCAACTTATCAAGGACGGTGATCACTTTGTCAAGAATGGCACCAGTCCTGCCGGCGCGGTCTTGAACAGCGCCATCGCCGTCCAGCAAAGCCTGTGGTTTGCCCAGCAAAATAGCCTGCTCAAGCGCATGGGTGAACTACGCTATGGAGCGCGGGCGTCCCGCCCGCTGGCGGACAAGGATGTCCGCGTTCCATACCATAGCCTCATCGAAAATATCTGGATAAGAAGCTACGGCCAACAGCTAAATGTCGGCAGCCAAGTCGCCGGCAAAGCCTATGAGCAACTCATCTACGGCGTGGATTTGGGCACCGACCACAAATTCACCTTGTCCGCTGACAGTGACTTGTATCTTGGAGTCTATGCCGGTTACGGTCGCAGCGATCTCGACTACCGCACCCCCGGCGCTGACGGTGAGATCAACAGCTACTACGGCGGCCTCTACGCCACCTGGCTACACAGCAGCGGCTTCTACATCGACGCCACCTTCAAGGCTGCCAGTGTCAACAACGACCTGAAAGCTCCGTATGGCACCACCCAACTCAAGGCCAGCTACAGCGATGTGAACCTCGGCGGCAGCATCGAACTCGGCAAGAAATTCACCTTCACTGATGATTGGTTCATCGAGCCTCAGTTCCAAGTCAACTATCTCCACATCCTCGCCGAGAACTACACCGCCGGCCCGATGACCATCAGCGCCCAAGACCTCGACGCCCTGCAACTCCGCATCGGCAGTCTATTCGGCCGAACCATCAAACTCGCCAACGGCGGTGCCTTGCAACCCTACATCAAGATCAGCGGCGTCGAAACCATCAGCAGCGGCGGCACCCTCAGAAACGGCTACCAACACACCCGCGCCAACACCGATGGCGCCAGAGCCGAACTCGGCGGTGGCCTCATCTGGCAACTCGACGCTGATAATCAGCTCCACTTGGATTACGAAGCCAGTTTCGGTGACAAGTACGACAAACCGTGGGGTTTGACCGCTGGATATAGACACCAGTTCTAATTTTTACCGGGAGAGCATGGAGTTCATGGAGAGCCAAGCAAAACAACTCTCCATGCCCTCCGTGAACTCCCTGTAAAAAAATCTCCGCGCCTCCGCGTCTCTGCGGTTAAAAAAATACTTGCACATGTTAGGCAGATAAGATACCATCCCACTCCATTATCGGCATCCGCTAACACTGGCCACTAAAAAACACGGTGGTTAAGCCAAAGCGAGAACCCGATAACCCGCTGAAGATGAGCAAGATAAGTCATAACGTAAGTACACCGTGCTCACGTGCTCACGTGCTCACGTGCTCACGTGCTCACGTGCTCACGTGCTCACGTGCTCACGTGCTCACGTGCTCACGTGCTCACGGTATGACTACTGCCCTGACCCGTTAACGCCTAGCAGAATTTTACCCGCCTCATTCCCGATGCGGGGCAAGTCGTACCGTCAGGCACCCATGTCAGCCGATTTCTTCCCAATGTCGCCTGACATTAGGCCACTCTCGCGTTTGTCAATTTTTAACCTGATAGCAACATCTTTATGAAAACATCAATAGTGACAAAAGAGAAAAACCGTGACCGTAAAACATCGGCGCTAATCCTCGGCATCGGCGGCTTGGTCGCCCTGTCGCTGACGCTGACGGCGGCCCGGGCGCAGTCCCTCGACGAGGCGCTCGGCGTTGGCAAAACCGAGTACCAGGCCTCAAAGTCAACCACCGTGGATTTATGGAACAATCTTGTCGCCACGCTGGAGCGGTCGGGTTTTGACGAGGGGCTGCGGCTGGCGAAACAATTTGCCGCGGTGGATGACGTGACCGAGCCGTACCAGAAAAAATTCGTCGGGTTGGTTGTCAATATCCTGGAGCCGACCGGCCAGTTTGTCATGACCGACACCGTCAGCGCCAAATATACGAGCGCCATCGTCGATTTGAAAGCGCAGCGCGCCGCGTGTCTCAATGAGGCGGCGCGGCTGGAAGGGCAGATTCCGGCATTGCAGAAAAAAATCAACGACGCGACTTCCGGCGAGGCGGTGGGCAATTTTTTGGGTGGCCTGACCGGCGTCGGCCGCACCGGCTCCGCTTTTGCGGGCAAGGAGCAGGCGGAACGCAATTTGCAAAATGCCAAGGAAAAAATTTCCCGCCTGCAACAGCAAGCCGCTGACCTTGACACCAAGATTGAAAAATTGCAGGCCGAGCACCGGTCGGAAACCGCCCGGTTGGCGGGCGAAAACGCGCAGTCGCGGCAACAGTTCAAAACCGAGGTGATCAACAGCATCAATCTGCTGATTGACCACGGCAACTCGCGCGCGGTGCTGGCGCTGGCCAATGTTTATCTCAAACGGAAAGACGCTGACACTGACATCGCGCGGCTGTCACAGCAAGCGGCGGAGCGGTTGAAACAAGAGTCAAAGGCGCTGGACATCGCGAAAGCGGCGCTGCTGCCGGTGCGTGAAAAGATGGACGCGGGACGGTTTTGGCTCGCTGCCGGTGAGTTGAAAAACGCGCAGGAGAACATCAACAATCGCGTCACCGACAGCGGCCTGTTGCAAATGGTCGGGCGGGAAATCAAAATGACCGAGGCGACCCTGGTGAAAAAAATCAACGCCGCCGGCGCTGAGTGCGCGGCGATTATGGCGCTCGCTGACAGTGACCCGGTCGAGGCGGAAAAAAAGTTTGGCGGGCTGGCGGCGCGGTATCCCGACATGCCGGAATTGGAGCCAGGGCGGCGGCAATTGCGGACGGCGATTTACCGCAAGCGGCTGGCGCTAATCATGCGCGTCGCCAGCCAGGATGCGCCGCAGGGCGAGGCGGAGTTGAAGAAATTTCTCGCCGAGTACCCGGAGTTTCCCGACGCCGACCAGGCGCGGCAAAAAATTGTCGAGTTGCGTAATCAGCAAATCGAGGAGAAATACGCGAAGCGCATCGCCGCTATTGAAGAGGTTATCGTCAACGATTCCGAGGAAGCGAAGAAAATGATCAAGATGTTGATGGAGAGCAAAATCGACCCGGATGAAATTTCGATTTTGACTTCCAAAGTCACGCTGTTGAAGCGGAAAATTTTGGAGCGCGAGGTGGAGTTAATTCGCGCCGACATGGACGAGGCGCAGAGTTATTTGAGCAAATTCAACGCCTCGGTATCCCAAACCCACGAGGTCAGCGGCGTGGCAAAATGGTCGTTCATCCAATCGCTGACAGTGGGCACGGACAATCTCGTGCGCGCCCGCAGCTTGCAAGCCGGTGCCGTCAAGCGCGTTGAGGTTTTACTCGAAGAATACACTGACAATGTGACCAAGGCGAAACTGGTCGGCCTGATGGAGGCGCAGAAAGCCGCCGTGGAGCAAATTGACGGCACACTACAGAGCAAACACTCTAACAAAATCATCGCCATCGTCGGCGGCATGCTGGCGGCGATGCTGGCGCTTGGCGCCGTCGGCGCGGCGGTATTTTTTATTCGGAAAAAGAAAGCCGGCCGGCGGGACAAAGTCGTGAATTATTATTACGCCGACGAGAACAACCAGCCGCAGGGACCGCTGACGGTGGAACAATTAAAAGCCATGCAAGCGGCCGGGTTGTTGCACGCGGAAAGTTTCATCATCCCCGAGGGCGGCGCGCAATGGGTGCCGCTGGCCAGCGTCAATTAATCTGGAGTAAAATAACATGCATAAAAACAAAATAACAAAACTCGCCGCGCTACTCACCGTCAGCGGCGGGATATGGATGACGGTGACCGGCTCATTATCAGCGGCGGACGACGCCCGTTACGAAATCGTGAACGGCAATATCGTGCCGGCGCAAAAAACCAACGCCCCGGCGCCGGATTTTCGCGCGGAGGCCCAGCCGCGCGCGGAAGTCGAGTACGGCGCGGATAATTATATTGCGGTGTTAGGTGGAGTGAACGCGTTTCAAGACGCCGCGCCAAGCCTCAAATTAACCGAGGGCTGGCAACCGCGCCGCGCCGGTTTGCAGCTCAAGGACCGAACCGGCTGGGCTGGCGGTCTTAAAGCCGGGCACACGTGGCAACTCGCCGATGACGGTCAGCGTGGCTTGCTGGCGTTGTCGTTGGAAGGCGAGTTTATTTATTCGGGAGTTCACGACACCAAGCTCGGCGCGCGCGTGTCTAATTACGGTTTTGCCGGGACCACGGTCAGCGGGGAAATTTATCAGCAATTCAACGTGGATATTCTGGCGCTGACGGTGAACCCGGTGCTGCGTTTGCAACTGGGTAGATTCAGTCCTTATGTCGGCGTCGGTGTTGGCGGGGCTTACGTGGAGGCGCAACACAAGGGGATTTATGCCACGGGTGAAATTGGCGGAATCAAGGGTACCTATGGTTTTGACCCGACGGTTGGCGGTAGCACGGACACCGTGGTGTTTTGTTTTCAAGTCATGGCCGGCGCGGATTTTTATTTGAGCAAGGAAGTCAGCTTGTTTCTCGAATACAAATATCTGGGGCTGGTGGGACTGGAAGTTTTCAAAACTCCGGTCGGCGGTTTCTATGACCTCGGCGCGGTGTATGGCAATCATCTGGCGATGGTCGGCGTGCGCTTCGGCTTTTAGGCGATGCGCCGCCGCTGACACTGAACCGGTCGCCAATTCTAAAGACCATTTGCACCGCGAAGGCACCAAGGCACGAAGGTTGGTTTGAAAAAACAGCCTTCGTGCCTTGGTGGTGCAGGTCATGTCCTCCATGCACTCCCGGTAAAAAGTGTTTTCGGATAAGTTCTTAGTTTGCTATTGCGCTCCCGCTGGCGCTCACTAACTTGGATGTCGGCGACGGGCGGCTGGTTCGGCGCCGAAGGTTTTTTGCGCGTTATGAAATACATTTTTGTCACCGGCGGCGTGGTGAGTTCCCTGGGCAAGGGGCTGACGGCCGCGTCGCTCGGCACTTTGCTGGAACAGCGCGGGTTGCGTGTGCTGTTGCAGAAGTTCGATCCCTATCTCAATGTGGATCCGGGGACGATGAGTCCTTATCAGCATGGCGAGGTGTATGTCCTCGAGGACGGCTCGGAGACCGACCTCGATCTCGGCCATTACGAGCGCTTTACCAACTCGCCGCTGACCAGGCGCAATTCGCTGACGGCGGGTCGCATTTACGAGGAGGTGCTGCGCAAGGAGCGGCGCGGCGATTATCTGGGCGCGACGGTGCAGGTGATTCCGCACGTCACCGACGAAATCAAATTCCGCATCAAGGGCGCCGGCCAGCACGCTGACTGTGATGTGATTATCACTGAAATCGGCGGCACGACCGGCGACATCGAGGGGCTGCCGTTCCTGGAGGCATTGCGCCAGTTCGCGCTGGAGGTGGGCGCTGACAATGCGCTGTTCATCCACGTCACGCTGCTGCCGTATATCAAGGCCGCCGGCGAGTTGAAATCCAAGCCCACGCAGCAGAGCGTCGCCAAGCTGCGCGAAATCGGCATCCAGCCGCAAATCCTGGTGTGCCGCAGCGAGCATCCGGTCGAGGACGACGTGAAGCGCAAGCTCTCGATGTTTTGCAACGTGCCGCTGGAGGCGGTCATCGAGGAGCAGGATGTCGCCTACACCATTTACGAGGTGCCGCTGACGCTGCAACGGCAGCACATGGACGATTTAGTGTGCAAACACTTGCGGCTGGATTTGCCGCCCGCCGACATGCGCGACTGGCAGGTGATGGTGGACCGCGTCATCGCGCCGAAGCACCAGGTGAACATCGCGGTGGTCGGCAAATACATCGAGCACCAGGACGCTTACAAGAGCATTTACGAGGCGCTCACCCACAGCGGCGCCGCCAATGACGCCGGCGTGAATTTGCACAAGGTTGACGCCGAGGACATCGAGGCCGAGGGCGCGGGCAAATTCCTCGCCGGCATGGACGGCGTGCTCATCCCCGGCGGCTTCGGCAGCCGCGGCGTCGAGGGCAAAATCCAGGCCGCGCAATTCGCCCGCGAAAACAACATCCCGTACCTCGGCCTCTGTCTCGGGATGCAAATCGCGGCGATTGAGTTCGCGCGCAATGTCTGCGGCCTCCGGGACGCGCACAGTACCGAGTTCAATGCCGGCACGCCGCATCCCGTCATCGCGTTGCTGGACGAGCAGCGCCAGGTCACCGCCAAGGGTGGCACCATGCGGCTGGGCAGTTATTGTTGCCAACTGGCCGCTGACAGTCGCGCGCGCGCCGCTTACGGCGTTGACACCGTCAGCGAGCGGCATCGCCATCGCTACGAATTCAACGGCGCGTACCGGTCGCTGATGGTGGAGCGAGGATTAACCATCGCCGGCACTTACACTGACAAAGACTTGGTGGAAATCATCGAGAACCCGAGTCACCCGTGGTTTGTGGCGTGTCAATTTCATCCCGAATTCCAATCCAAGCCGAACCGGCCGCACCCGCTGTTCCGCGAGTTCGTCAAGGCGGCCCTGGTCAACCATGAGCAAAAACTGTAACGCCGGAAAATTCACGCTGATCGCCGGGCCTTGCGTGCTGGAGGACGAGCGGACGGCGCTGCGCATCGGCCGCGCGGTACACAAGATTTGCGCCGAACTCGGCTGGCGGTACATTTTCAAAGCCTCGTATGACAAGGCGAACCGCACTTCAATCAAGTCGGGGCGCGGGCCGGGGCTGGACCGCGGGCTGGCGCTGCTGGCGGAGATTCGGGCCAAGCTCGGCGTGCCGGTGCTGACGGACGTGCACAGTCCCGAGGAAGTGTGCCGGGCGGCGCGGTGCGTGGACATGCTTCAGATTCCCGCGTTTCTCTGCCGGCAGACCGATTTGCTGGTCGCTGCCGGTGAGTCGGGCGTGCCGGTGAACGTCAAGAAGGGACAATTCCTCGCGCCGGAGGACGTGGACACGATTGCCGAGAAGCTCACCGTCAGCGGTTGCCAGGATTATTGCATCACCGAGCGCGGCACGTCGTTCGGCTATCACAATCTGGTGGTGGACATGCGCGGGCTGGCGACGATGCGCGCGCGCGGCCACCGCGTCATTTTCGACGCCACCCACTCGGTGCAGCGCCCCGGCAGCCTCGGCGGCGCGACCGGCGGCGACGGCAAACTCGCCCCGGTGCTGGCGCGGGCGGCGGTCGCGGCGGGCGTGGACGGTTTGTTCATCGAGACGCATCCCGACCCGGCCAAGTCGCCGTCGGACGGGCCGAATATGATTCCGCTTGCCCAACTGCCGGGAATTTTGCGACAACTGGACAGGATTCATGAAGCTTTATAACAAAACATTGCTGTGGCTGGCGCTGTTGTTGGGACTGGCCGGCGGGTTGCCGGCGGAGGACGCGCAATTCGCCATCGGTTCGATTATCAAGCAATTCGAACTGCCGCAGCGCGACGACAACGGCAAGATGCAATCCACCATTTACGGCCGGGAGGCGACGGTGATGAGCCAGAACCGCATCCGGGTCCGCGATTTGCGGATCAATATTTACAACGGCGACGAGGTCGGCACCAAGCTGGTTTCGCCGGAGAGCGATTTTTGGAGCGAGGAAAAACGGCTGACCACCGGCAGCGGGGTGACCGTGGTGCAGCCCGAGTTCACCCTGACCTCGGTCAACATGGACTGGGACATCAAAAATTCCAAGGGAGTGTTCAGCAAGCGTGTGCGAGTGGTCATCACGCAAAAGGGGGAAATTCTGGGCGATCAGCCCGTGCCGTCGGCCCAGGGCGGCGAGAAAGCGAAGCCATGATATCAACCAACCCAATCAACCAATGGCGCAAAGCCACCGTCAGCGCGGTGCTGGCCGGCCTGTTGGCCGCGCTCACCGCGCCGGCGCAGACCGCACCGTCAGCGCCTGGCGGCACGGACCGCGGCGGCGTCAAGTCGCCGGATGAAACCGCAACCGCGAACAACAATTCCGCGCCGTCACTGAGATTGAGCGGAACGAAGGAGGCATCGAGCGGCGCGATGAGAGAAACGGTCGTGGACAGCGACACCTTCCGGCTGGATTTGTCCCGGCATTCCGGCGTGTTTGTCGGCAACGTGCACGTGGTTGACCCGGGCTTTGAAATGACCGCCGACGAGATGACTTTGTTTTTCGACCAGGACAATAAAATCGAGCGGATGGTGGCGCGCGGCAATATCAATTTCCAGCAGGGCGACCGTCAGCGCGCGACCAGTCGCGAGGCGGAATACCTCGTGGCGGACAAGAAGCTGAAGCTGACCGGCAATCCCATTGTCCAGCAGGGTGACAACCAAGTCACCGGCGAAGTGATTTACCTGTATCCCGGCACCGACCGCATGGATGTCGAGGGCCGCAGCAAGGTCAGGTTTTATTCCAACGAGTAGTAGAACAAACGAAGCGCGATGGCGGAGCCAATCATCAGAGCCGTTGAATTGCTGAAAGCCTACCGCACCAAGGGGGTGACCCGCAACGTGGTGAACGGCGTCAGCCTATACGTCAACCCGGGTGAGGTGGTCGGTCTGCTGGGCAAGAACGGCGCCGGCAAGACCACCACCTTCAACATGATTGTCGGCCTCGTGCGCCCCACCAGCGGTGACATTTACCTCAACGGCGAGAACATCGCGCACATGCCGATGTACCGCCGGGCGCGGCGCGGCATCGGCTACCTGCCGCAGGATGAATCCATCTTTCGCAAGCTGTCGGTGGAAGACAACTTGATGGCGATTCTGGAGACGCTGCACATGACCGGCGAGGGACGGCAGCAGAAATTGGAGGCGCTGCTGGATGAATTCGGCCTGACGCAAATTCGCAAGAGCAAGGCCTACATGCTGTCCGGCGGCGAAAAGCGCCGCCTGTCCATCGCCCGCTGCCTGTCCACCGACCCCGTGATTTTACTGCTCGACGAGCCGTTCAGCGGCGTTGACCCGCTGGCGGTGAACAACATCCAGGACCTCATCATCAGCATCCGCAACAAAGGCGTCGCCGTCCTCATCACCGACCACAACGTGCGCGAGACGCTGACCGTGGTGGACCGCGCCTACTTGATATGCGACGGCAAAGTCGAGAGCGAGGGCACCAGTGAATTTTTAATCAACGACCCCGTGGCGCGCGAGATCTATCTCGGCGAACGGTTCACCATGTGAGCAACCTTTATGAACACCACCACTAAATTGTTAGTCATCGGCAGCGTCGCCCTGGCCCAGACCGCCGCCACCGTCAACGTCAGCGGCCAGACCTGGCAGGACGAATACACCGTCCGCGTGTACGAATCGCCGTCCGGCGAGCGGATGGGCTATCGCTTGCTCGCGCCCAAACCGCTGACCGCCGGTAAAAAATATCCCGTCGTGCTGTTCTTCCACGGCGCGGGCGAGCGCGGCGACGACAACCTCAAGCAACTCATCCATTGCGCCGGCCAATTCGCCACCCCCGCCAACCGCGCGCAATACCCCGCCTTCGTCATCGTCCCGCAATGCCCGCTGAATCAGCAGTGGGTCAACATGCCCTGGGGCGCCGACACCGGCGTCCGGCCCGCGCAGCCGAGCGACGCCATGCGCCTCGCCCTCGCCATTCTGGACAGCGTCGAACAAGAATACGCCGCTGACATTGACCTCAACCGCGTGTACGTCAGCGGCATTTCCATGGGCGGCTACGGCACCTGGGACTGCGTCACCCGCTACCCCGCGCGCTTCGCCGCCGCCGTCCCCATCTGCGGCGGCGGGGATGAAACCACCATCACCGCCGAGGTCGCCAAAGTGCCGGTCTGGGCCTTCCACGCCGCTGACGATGGCGCGGTGAAAGTCAACCGCACCCGCAACATGATAGCCGCCATGCAAGCCGCCGGCGGCACCCCCAAATACACCGAATATCCCGCTGAACAAAAAGTCGGCCACGGCTCCTGGGGCCCCGCCTACCGCGACCCCGAACTGTTCCCGTGGCTGTTTTCCCAGGTTCGTAAATAGTGTGAGTAAAAAGTTACACGTCAACAAACCGCTGACCGTGAACGTACCGCATTGTATCATCATCGCAGGCCCGAACGGCGCGGGGAAAACCACTTTCGCGCGCGAGTTCCTGCCGCGCGAAGGCGGGACGCTGAACTTCGTCAACGCGGATTTGCTCGCCGCCGGCTTGTCGCCGTTGAAACCGGAACTGGCGGCACTGTCAGCGGGCAAATTGTTTTTGGGTGAACTTGACCGTCTCGCGGCACAGGGCATGAATTTTGCGTTCGAGACCACCCTCAGCGGACAACTTTACGCGCCGCGACTGTCAGCGTGGAAGCGGCGGGGGTACCGCGTGCAGATTGTTTTTCTGAAACTTGATTCGGCCGCGCTGGCGTTGCGGCGTATCACTGACCGTGTTCGGCAAGGCGGACACCATGTGCCGGACGCTGACGTTCAGCGACGGTTTGCGCGAGGGTGGGCAAATTTTGAGAAAATTTACAAACCGCTTGCTGATGCGTGGGCGGTGTATGATAATAGCGAACATCAATTGAAATTGCTGGAGCAAAGCCATGAAGCCTAAAACCCCGCCCAAAAAAGAATTATCCTTCGCTGTGGCAGTGGGGCGCGCATTGCGCCGTGCGGCAAAACGCGCGCGGGCCGACGCCCGCCGTTACGGCACCAAAATTCACGTCATTGAAAACGGCAAAATCGTGGCGCTGGAACCGTGAGGTTTAGTCGCTGACGGTCACGCTCACCGCAAAGACGCGGAGTGTTAATGAAAAAAATCTCCGCGCCGCCGTGTCTCGGTGGTTAAGTTTTGTTTGCCAAAATCCTTCGGCTCTTGGCTCCTTAGCGGTTCAACATCTTGACGAACAGCCGGCGGGCGGGCAAACTGTCACCGTCAGCGACGGCTCCCGTAGCTCAGTGGATAGAGCAGCGGATTTCTAATCCGTTGGCCGCAAGTTCGAACCTTGCCGGGAGCGAGGAACCGCCTCGATTTTGGATTAATCAGTTGTAGTTTTGCGATTTGCGATTTGAATTTTGCGATTTTTGTCCTACCATTACCGACATGTTCCAAAAGATCATCACCGTCATCGGCCTCGTCATTTTGCTCATCCTGCTAGTGCTCGGCGCCGGGCTGTGGTGGGGCGTGAACAAGGTCAACAGTCCCGAGTTCCGACAACTGTTCATCGCCAAACTCACCGCGAGCGCCGGCGTTGACGTGGAAATTGAGCGACTGCGCCTCGGCCTGTTCAGCGCGGAACTCGACGGCGTCAGCATCCCCGCCCTGGCCGGCGGCGGCGCGGCGGGCGAGAAATTCCTCAGCGTCCGCGCCATCAAAGCCAGTTACTCGCCGCTCGCCCTGCTGGTCAAGCCGCGGACGGTGGCGAAGATTGAACTCGACACGCCGGTCATCATCGCCCGCCAGGATGCCGCCGGCGCGCTCCCGCTGCCGTTCACCCAAACCGCCGCCCCGCCCGCCGGCATCACGACCGGCGGCGTTGCCAGCGCGCCGTCCGCCACGCCGCTGGAGTTCTCGCTGCCGGAGATTGTCGCGCGCGACGCGCGATTGACGGTTTATGCCAGCGACCGCAGCCTGCTGTTGTCAGCGGAAAACGCCAGCTTGCACGCCGCGCTGTCGCAATTGGCCGCCGGCCTGCAAGCCCGCGGCACCCTCAACATCCGCCAACTTACCGTCAAACCCGGCGTCACCGTCAACGATGCCACCGTCCCGCTAACCTTCAGCGACAACCAACTCAAGCTCGCGCCCGTGCAGGCCGGATTTTACCAAGGCACCCTGGCCGGCGGCGCCATCCTCAACCTGGCCGTGGCGCCCGCCGCTTTCGACGCCACCGTCACCGTCAGCGGCGCGGATATGAGTCTCCTGCTGGCCGACCTCGACGACGCCCCGCCCGCCGTCAGCGGCAAGCTCGACGCGCACTTCACCGGCAGCGGCAACTTTGACGCGCCGCAAGACCTGACCGGCAAGGGGGATTTGCTCATCCTCGGGCCGGTGATTGGCAAACTGCAAAGCTATCAAAGCTTTACCAGCGTCATCGGCAGCGTCAGCGGCATCTCCGTGTTGCAGGAAGGCCGGTTCGACAACATCCAAAGCATGTTCACCCTGGCCGGGAAAAAAATCCAACTGGCCCCGCTCGAAGTCAACTCCCCCAACCTTTCCATCACCCTCAGCGGCCCCATTGGCTTCGACGAAAGTCTGGACTTGAAAGGTGAAATCACCCTGGCCCCCGGCCTCCTCCAAGTCGCGCAAACCGTGGGAAATATCATCGGCAGCGTCAACAGCCTGAAAAATTCCACCGCCCAATCGCCGCCAACCACCACGGAAACGCCCAAGCTTCCGTCACAATTCAAACTGCCCCTCACGGTCAGCGGTTTCGCCGACAATCCTAAAATCGTTCTTGGCGACGGCACCCCGGCGTCCGCCACCCAGCAGGAGAAAAACCAAAGCCTGTTCGACGACCTAAACAACTTGCTCAACCCCAAGCCGGCCCCGGCGGCAACCAATCCGGCGCCCTGACCAAACCAGGATGCCGGGCCGCGCGACACCGTCAGCGCCCGAAACCCGTGCTTGCGCCGGGCCGGGACTGAATTATAATGCGGCGCTGATTTATGAGTAACAGCGGATACAATGTGGCGGTGGTGGGCGCGACGGGCGCGGTCGGGGGTGAAATTTTGCGCGTGCTGGAGCGGCGCGACTTCCCGGTGGCCGGCCTGAAATTGCTCGCCTCCGCGCGGTCGGTCGGCAAGCGGCTCACGTTCAGCGGGAAAATTTACCCGGTCGAGGAACTCACCGCCAGCGCCTTCGCCGGCGTTGATTACGCCTTTTTCAGCGCGGGCGCGACCCGTTCCCGCGAGTTTGTCGGGGCGGCCATCGCGGCCGGCGCGCTGGTGGTGGACAATTCCTCCGCCTTCCGTATGCAGGCGGACGTGCCGCTGGTGGTGCCCGAGGTCAACCAGCGGGACGCGCAAGACAACCAGGGACTGATCGCCAATCCGAACTGTTGCGCGGCGATTCTGGCGGTGGCCATCTGGCCGTTGCACGCGGCCTTCGGCCTCAAGCGCGTCGTGGTGTCCACCTACCAGTCGGCCAGCGGCGCCGGCGCGCAGGCGATGGCGGAGTTGGAGGAGCAGACCCGGGCGCACGTCGAGCGGCGGCCGATTGAGAAGAAAGTGTTCCCGCATCAGTTGGCGTTCAACCTGTTTTCACATAACACCAGGATCAGCGCCAACGGTTATAACGAGGAGGAGAACAAGCTGGTCGAGGAAATCCGCAAGCTGTTTCATTTGCCGGAGCTGGCCGTGGTGCCGACCTGCATCCGCGTGCCGGTGCTCCGCGCCCACTCGGAGTCGGTGGTCATCGAGACCGAACGCCCGGTCAGCGTCGCCACGGCGCGCGCGATTCTCGCGCGGTCAGCGGGGGTGAAACTGGTGGACGATGCCGTTGGCAATCATTTTCCCATGCCGCTCGAAGCCACGGGCGATCTGGACGTACATGTGGGCCGCCTGCGGCTCGCGGACGCTGACGGTCACAGCCTGGCGCTGTTCATCAGCGGCGACCAGTTGCTCAAGGGTGCGGCGTGGAACGCGGTGCAAATCGCCGAGGAATTAATCAAGCGCCGCTGATGGTGTTAACTTATGCCCGGAAAATACAAGTTCATTGCCGTCCTGCTGGCGTTGCTCACGGTCAGCGGCGTGGCGTTGCGGCTGCTGGTCTTTACCGAGGCGCGCCGCGTGCAAAACACCATGCTGGCGTTGCAGGAAAAAATCTCCGCCCCGCTGGACGGCGGCGGGCTGGACCTGGCGCGGTACGGCGCGGCGTTGCGGCCGTTGTTCGCGTCAACGGTGAGCGTCACGGTCAACCACCGCGACAGCGCCTGGATTTTTGAGCGCGACGATTTGCTGCAAACCATCGTCAGCGTCAAGCGCCAGAATCCGGCACTGACGGTCCGCTTGGCTTTTACCCGCAAAGAGGTGATAGTCAGCGGCGGCCTGGCGACCGTGACCGCGCTGGTGACCGCGCGCCAGCTCACCGTCAGCGAGCCGTTGGCGCCGCAGACGCTGATTTTTACCTTTCAACGGGACGACGGCCGCGCCTGGCGCCTCGCCACGGTGGCCAATCCGCCCGCTGACCGTCAACAACCATCAACCGAAAGCCCCCAACCATGAAACTGAACATCCATCACATCCCCGACCTCACCCAGCGCCCGCCGCGCAGCCCGCGCGCGCGGCTCGGCGGCTACGTCATCCTGCCGCGCGTGCTCGACAAGGGCCGCGCCACGCTGGCGGGCAAGAACGGCGAGTACAAATACGGCAACCCGCTCGACCAGCGCCTGTTCGAATTCCTCGGCGTCAAGCCGGAGGGATTGCTGGAGCAACTCAAAACCGGCCAGGGCGACTTTGCCATTTTGCAATGGCTCAACACCGTCGCGCCGCGCGCCCCGCATGAAATCGCGCAGTGGTCGGCATTCATGGAGCAATACACCCCCGGCACCATCGGCTTCCGCGAACACCTGAACGCCTCGGTCGCCGAGAAAAACAAGGAGCGCGACGACATCCGCACCATTTTTGACCTGCTCGACCTGGACGATTACACCAGCTTCGGCGGCAAGGCTTGAACGGCAACGCAAAACTCAAGGCGCAAAATGGCTGCGAGTTACTTAATAAGTGTGAGCTAAGGTTTTGATTTTTGCGGCTTGGGTTTTGCCGTTGTGAACGGCACATTTCATCAGGCGATGCGTCAACCCGCGCACCCATGAGGAGTTGAACCTCAAACCTTCTGATCCGTAGTCAGATGCTCTATCCAATTGAGCTATGGGTGCAAAAATTCTGCAATCTTTGCAAAAAGCAGGGGCGCATTATGCGGTTTTTCAGCTTGGTGGCAACCAAATTTTCAAAAACTGTACAATCAGGTGCCGTTGACGGTGCCCGCCGGCTCACTGTCAGCGGACGGGGGCTGTTCCGGTGCGACTGGCGCGGGTACGGGGCGGGTGATTTCCCGCATATTCGGGATTACCGGCACGGGGGCCGCTGACGGTGCGGCGACCGGTTTGAGCGTTGAGGCCGTCGGCGCGCGGAATTTTGGTCGGTCAACCGGCTTGAGCACGGTCGGCGCCTTGCCCACGGGACTGGTCATCAAGTCCAGGTAATTGCCGACGCCGCGCGCAATCGCCTCGGCCAGTTTTTGGCGGTAAGCACCGGTGGTAATCAGGCCGGCGTCCACCGGGTTGCTGAGAAAGCCGCCTTCCACCAGAATCGCCGGAATCTCGGTGTCGCGCAACACCACAAACCGGGCGCGTTTGATGCCGCGGTCGCCTTGGCTGCTGTGCAGTTTGGTCATCTCGGCCTGCACGTAATCGGCCAGCAAGATGTTAAGCGCGTCGTTTTGGTTGCCGGGCTGCTGCTCGCGGTCGCTGCTGCGCGGATTGCCGCCGTCAGCGGTCGAGGCGGCGTATTGCGGGGTTAGGCAATAGGTTTCCACCCCGTGCGCGCCGGGCCGGGCTTCGTTGTAATGCAGGCTGACGAAAATCCAGTCCCGGTGCCGGTTGGCGAGGGCGCAGCGTTCTTCCAGGGTGATGAAGACATCCTCGGCGCGGGTCATGAAGGTCGGGATGCCCCGCGCTTGCAGGATCGCCTGCAACCGCTTGGCGGTGTCCAGGGCGGCGGTCTTTTCATAATAATTGGCGCGACTGCGGGTGCCATGGTCAGCGCCGCCGTGACCGGGGTCAATCACCACGCCGAGGACTTTTTTGCGCGGCGCTATTTCGTTGCGACGCAACAGCGGGTCGAACAATTTAATCACGTCCAACCGCGGCACATAGGCGTTGCCTTGGTCGTCACGGATGAACGGGAAACTGAGCCACAACTGGCGGCCGTTGAAGAACGCCTCGCGCGAGTTCGCCTTGAGCGTCAGGCTGCCGTACACGCTGCTGATGGTGAAGGCGTCCCGCTCCGGCACCGGGATCTGATTGAACTCGTAGAACTCGCAGAAGGAGGCGAAGGTCACGCAGGAACGGCCGTTGATTTTGGTTTCCTGCCATATTTCGGCTGGGTGGGCAGGGTGTACAATTGAAAATGCCAAGTGCAAAATGCAAAGTTGCAGCGCAAAATTAAAAAATCGCTGGCGCTGACGGTGGGATGACATGGCTTGGCTGGCGGGTTACCCGCGGCGTTTTTTTAGCGGCACGTTGTCAATCAATCGCGTGTGGCCGACGAACACCGCCGCGCAGAGCCGGTTATTGGCGGCCTCGACGTACTGCACGCGCAGGCCGCTGACGGTGGCGAGGCGGCGCCGGGCGTCGCTGACGCTGACCGCCTGCCGCAGCGCCGCGGCGAACTGCCCCGCCACCGCGGATGCCGCGGCGCTGAGGTAGGCGTTGCGGGAACTGCGGGCCACCCCGGCGGCGTCGCGCGCGATGGGGGCGCGGATGATTTTTACCGGGAAATTCAAGTCCCGCGCCAGGCGCTCCACCACGTCGCACTGTTGCGCGTCCTTTTGCCCGAACACCGCCACGTCGGGCTGCGTCAGGTTGAACAACTTTGTTACCACCGTCGCCACGCCGTCGAAGTGACCGGGGCGAAACGCGCCGCAACGGCCCCGCGACAGCGCGGACTCGCTGACCGTGGTCGAGGCATCGTCAGCATGCAAATTTTTCGGCGCGAACAAAATATCCACGCCACTGTCAGCGGCCAGCCGGCGGTCGCGGGCGAACGGGCGCGGGTAGCTGGCGAAATCCTCCCGCGGCCCGAATTGCGTCGGGTTGACGTAAATGCTCAGCACCACCACCGCGCCGTGCCGCCGCGCCAGCCGGACCAGGCTGAGGTGCCCCTCGTGCAACGCGCCCATGGTCGGCACCAGCGCGATGCGCCGGCCCTGACGCCGCAACCGCAGCGCCGCGCGTTGCATCAGCCGCGGATTCGAAATAACTCGCATATCAACGTAACCATAGCGGGATGAAGAGGGGACGACAAAAGAAAGTTTGGGTCGGTTGGTGGGGTGGGGTCGGTTACTCGACCAACTTTCTCCCCGTCAAACTGCTCGCTAAAATTCCCGGCACCCGCTACATTGCCCGCATGGTCCGTACTGCAACAACCGAGGCGCGTTATCTGCCGGGCCGGTGGCTCGTGGCGGCGGTGCTGTTGTCCCTGCTGACACATCTGGCGCTGTATGTTTATTTTCGCGGCGTGGATGTCGGGTTCGGCCGGCCGATGGTTGACCCGATGCAGCCCGCGCGGTTCCATGTCGCGCGCGCCACCGTTGACCCGCAGCAACTGGAACCCGCGCCGGACCTGTTGCCGAAGGCGGCCGATCCCGGCGCGATGGTTAACCGGCTCGGGCCGGTGGAATTGCGGCCGGAAAAAATCGCCGCCTTTGACGGCCCGCTCAAGGTGCCGAGTCTGCCCGTGCCGCGCTTGATTGACCAGCCGCCCGCCGCGCTGGGCGCTGACAGTGCCGCCATCCCGGTGCAGTCCTTTTCCGCCCTGCCGCCGGCGGCGGACGGCCAGGTACCGCAGGTCGCGCGAGCGCTGGCGGACGCGGCCAGCACCGCCGCGTTGCGGGAGGCCAACGCGGCGCTGACGCCGGGCAATCTGGCGGGCGGACCGGGCGGTGCTGGGGGGGCAACCGCGCCGCGGGGCGTGCCGGGGTTCAACGAACTGTCAGCGCTGGCGGATTTGCGCGCGCCGGAGGCCGTGCCGCGCCCGGCGGCGCAGCCTATTTTGATTCGGCTGTCGAGCGATGTGTTGTTTGAATTTGATTCCGCCCAACTGAAGCCGGCGGCGCAAGACGCCCTGGGCCAAATCGCCACCGAGCTGGCGCGCGCCACCCGGGCGCAAATCACCGTCGAGGGCCACACCGACACGTTCGGCGCCGACGCCTACAACCAGCGGCTCAGCGAGGCGCGCGCCCGGGCGGTGGCGGATTTCCTGCGGCAACACAGCGGCCTGGCCGCCGCGCGCATCACCAGTCGCGGTTACGGCAAGTCCCGCCCCATCGTCAACCCGCAAGGCACGGTTGACGAGCAGGCCCGCAATCGCCGCGTGGAAATCCGCGTGGCGGGAGAGCGGTGAGAATTAAGATTTATGATTTCCACGGTCAGCGCCCTCGGCGAAATTAGTTACAAATACGCCGGAGGCGCAAAAATCAAGAATCATAAATCTTAAATCCCCATGTCCCCTGTTTTCACCGTCGTGTTTGTGTCAACCGCCATTTTGGCGATAGTCTTTTTAACCTCGAAATTAAAGCTGAACGCGTTTGTCTCGCTGTTGCTGGTCTCGCTGCTGCTCGCGGTGGTGGCGCTGCCGGTGGCGCAAGTCGTGCCCGTGCTGAAAGAAGGCTTCGGCGCGGCCATGAGTTCCACCGGTCTGATCATCATTTTCGGCTCGGTCATCGCCATCGCGCTGGAACACAGCGGCGGCGCGCTTAGCATTGCCGGCTGGCTGCTGGGCAAAACCGGCATCCGGCGCGCGCCCGCCGCCCTCGGCCTCACCGGCTTCATCGCGGGGCTGCCGATTTTTTGCGACACCGGTTACATCATCCTCAGCGGCCTGGCCAAATCGTTCAGCGCGAAGTCGAACATTAACATGCCGTGCATCGCCGCCGTGCTGGCGTGCGCGCTGTATTCCGTGCATTGCCTGGTGCCGATGCATCCGGGGGCGCTGGCCGCCGCCGGCACGCTGACGGTGAACCTCGGCGGCTTTATTCTGGCCGGGACCGTGGTCGCGCTGCCGGCGACGCTGGCGGCGTACGGCTGGATCAAGTACCGGACGCGGGGACGCGGCTACGCGCCGGCGCGGGCGGACGCGGCGGAGTCGCTGCCGGCGGGCCGGCTGCCGTCCGTCGGCCTGGCGTTGCTGCCGGTGGTCACGCCGCTGCTGCTCATCACCGTCGCGACGTTGGCGCAAATCCTGGGCCTGACCAATCAAAACGCGGCGGTGACGGCGCTGCATTTCGTCGGCCAGCCGGTCATCGCGCTGTTCATCGGCGGCCTGGTATCGCTCCTATTGTTAGGGAAAAAACTCACCGTCAGCGGCCTGAACCGGCTGTTTGCCACGGCGATTGAAAAATCCGGGCCGATTCTCATCGTCATCGCCGGCGGCGGCGTGTTCGGCGGGGTGATCCGCGAGACCGGCGCGGGCCGGCTGGCAGGCGAATGGCTTGGCGCGCTGGGCCTGGGACTGGCGGTGCCGTTCCTGATGACGTTTCTGATGAAGACCGCGCTGGGTTCGTCCACCGTCGCCATCATCACCGCGGCGTCGTTCGTCGCGCCGATGCTGCCGCAACTGGGGCTGGCCTCGGACGCCGGCCGGCTGCTGACGGTGCTGGCGATGGGCGCGGGGTCGATCATGATTTCGCACGCCAACGATCCGTATTTCTGGGTGGTGACGCAATTCGCCGAGATTCATCCCGATGTCGCGCTGCGGGTGTACTCGACCGCCACGCTGGTGATGGGGCTGGTCTCGTTCGCGTGCGTCTGGGCGGCATCGCTGCTGGTGCTGTGAACTGGCGCGATGACAAAATTTTGCGCCACTAAGTGGGCAAATGAAAGTTAACCGCAGAGACGCGGAGGCGCGGAGTTTTTTTTGGTGGGTCACTAAAGTCAGCGGGCTATTCCATGCCCGCTCCAGTGACCCTAGCGTAGCGAATCAAAGGGACACAGAGTAGGCACGGAGAAGCACGGAATTTATTTTTAATTTAATAAAATTTCTGTGGTTCTCTGTGTCTGCTCTGTGCTCTCTGTGGGCCAAGGTACTGTTAGGACGAACGGCGGCGGATGAGGGCCAGCGCGCCGAGGCCAGCGCCGATGAGGAACCAGGTGGACGGTTCGGGGACGGCGGTGGCGTTGAAGGTTAGTTGGTTGTTGTCCACGCTGAAGCTGCCTTCGATGCCGGGGTCGGTGACGCTGAATTGGCTGGCGTTGATGCTGTCGCCGCCGCTCGCGTTGCTCCAGTCGAATACCAGATAGTCCCCGGTCTCGGTCAGGTTGCCGAAGTCAATGGTAATGTTGTCGCCGATGGTGATGCTGTCGGTGACCAGCAGCACATCGTCAGCGTAGCCGATGATCGCGCCGCTTTCCAGGGTCAGGCTGTCCAGTTCGCCGCTGCCGTGGAAGAGGGCGCCCGCGCCGACGGTCAGGTTGATGGCGGTGGCGGCGCCGGTCTGGCGGAAATTGCCGTGCAGTTCGGTGCCAGCGTCAGTGAGGGTGATGCCGATGGTCCCGCCGGTGGTGCCGGTGACGTTGCCGGTGAGGCTTGCGCTGTTGCTGCCGGTAATGGTGAGGGTGGAGGTGCCGCCAGCGAGGATGTTGCCGGTGATGGTGTGGTGATTCAGGTTCACCGTGGCGGTGCTGCGGCTGGCGACATTAATCGCATCCGCGTTGTTGCCGGTGGCGCTGATGTCGCTGTCGGTCATGGTCAGGGTGGAGCTGTTCGCGACATACGCGCCGTGGGCGGCGGCTCCCTCGGTCTGAATGTTCACGTTGCTCACGGTGCCACTGTTGGTGCTGCTGACGTAAACTCCCCACGAGCCGCTGCCGCTGGTGTGGATGTCGCTGTCGGTGAGGGTCACGGAGCCTCCCATACCCACGCCGTAGGATTGCGCCCCCTGCGTCTGAACATTTACGTTGCTGATATTGGCGGTGCTGGAGCCGGTGACTTGAATCCCGTGCCCGGCGAGGCCGTTGGTGCTGATAATGCCGCCGTCCAAGGTCAGGGTGGAGGAGGTTGCCACATTTATGGCGTAGCTGTTGCTGTCTCCCTCGGTCTGGATGTTCACATTGTACAAGTCGGCGCTACTGGTCTGGGAGATGTGAATTCCAACTCCGCTGCCGTTGAAGGTGCGAATGCTGCCACCGGTGAGGTTCAGGGTGGAGTTTATCATCATATATACGCCGGCGGACTGCGACCCGCCGTACGTGGTAATGTCCACTCCGTTCAGCGTGGCGCTGCTGCCGTATTGAAGGCGAACCCCGCGTGAGCCAGCGTTGTTGGTGGTGACGCTGCCGCCGTTCATGGTCAGGGTGGAATTATTACTCGCAAACGCTCCGTAGCCGCGCTCCCCGGTGGACTGGAAGACGAGGTTGTTCAGCGTGCCGCTGCTGCCGAAGAGGCCAACCCCAAACCCCCAACTGCCGCTGGTAGTGATGTAGCTGTCGGTGAGGGACAGGATGGCACCGTTGATGATATAAGCGCCTTTGCCGTTGGGGTTGAAAAGGGCACCATCAGTGAAACTGTAGTCATTGCTGGTGGCGCTGAGGGTGATGTTGGTGCCGCTGTAAGTGACGCCGTTGGTGGTGACGTTCAGCGCCGCCAGGTTGGGGTCGCTGTCGTTGTAGGACGCGCCGGTCTCGATGGTGCTGCTGGTGATGATTTTGTTGTCTGCGAAGACATTCAACGCGGAGACGCTGAGGACGCCGAGGAGTAACAGTTTGAGTTTGGATTGGTTTAGTTTCATTTTCATTTTCATTGGTTTTCTGGTTGTTTGGTTTTAATGGCCACAAAAACATACAAAAAGCACAAAGCATTTTTTACCGGGAGATCATGGAGAGCCTGGAGATTATTTTTTTAAACCTTCATGATCTCCATGTTCTCCCGGTAAAAAACTTCCTTCGCGTCTTGGCGTCTTCGTGGCCGGAGTTTGCATTAGGCAAATCATGCGTCGCAGGAATCGTATGATACCGTGCGGGAGGTGACGCTAATCGTGACGGGGTAGTATCCCGCCGGGATGTTACCGCATGGGGAATGAAAGGGGTAAAACCCTGCGGGAAAATTAAGACGTCGGGGCAGGAGTGATGCTTAGAGCGAGGGAGCGAGGGAGCGAGGGAGCGAGGGTAACGTACTCGCCCGGCTGCCGCGTTGTCAAGCTCAGAAATCATGGAACGGAAAGTAGCGGGCTGATGGGGAGCGTCAAGGGGAATTTAAAAGTTTTTTAAGTTGGCGCGGTGCCGCGTAATTTAAAAAAACTATAAAACTCATGCAACTTAACCCACTCCAACGGCCATTGTTTACAAAAACAGCTTCGATTTTCCCGCTGACGGTGATAGGTTCCCGCGTGCATGGAACGTTTGGACGGTTATCTGATTCTCAACAGTCTGCGGCTGATCGGGCCGGTGCGGGTGCGGCGCTTGCTGGACGCATTCGGGTCGGTGGAAAAGATTTTTTTGCAGAGCGCGGCGTCACTGTCAGCGGTGGCGGGCATCGGGCCAAAGGCGGCGGCGTCCATCCGCGACTGGGAGCAGCATTTCGACCCGGTGGCGGAGTTGGCGGAGTTGCGGCGGCTCAACCTCAGCGTCATTGACCGCGAGGACGCGCGGTATCCGCAACAGTTGCTGGAAATTTACGACCCGCCGCTGGTGTTGTATTATCAGGGCGATTTGGCAGCTGCCAAGCGGCGCGGCATCGGCGTGGTGGGGTCGCGGCAGACGTCGCCTTACGGGCTGGAGACGGCGAGGAAGCTGTCCTACCAGATGGCTTACGCGGGGCTGCCCGTCGTCAGCGGGCTGGCGCGCGGGATTGACACGGCGGCGCACCAGGGTGCGCTGGCGGCGAAGGGCCGCACGGTCGCGGTGCTGGGTTGTTCGCTGGACTTGATGTATCCGCCGGAAAACCAGGCGCTGGCGGAGATGATCGTGGAGCGAAACGGTTTGTTGTTGTCGGAATTCCCGCTGAAGACGCCGCCGGACAAGCAGACTTTCCCGATGCGCAATCGCATTGTCAGCGGGCTGTCGGGCGGGGTGCTGGTGGTCGAGGCGGGCGCTGACAGCGGGGCGCTGATTACGGCGCGGATGGCGCTCGACCAGGGGCGGCAGGTGTTCGCGGTGCCGGGGCGGATTGATAATCCGCAGTCGAAGGGCTGCCACCGGCTGATCAAGGAAGGCGCGAAACTGGTGGAGTCGGTGGAAGACATCCTGGCCGAGTTCGAGTTTTTATTCCCCAAGGCCGCCATCAGCGAGCCGCGGCGGACATTGCCGGCGGATTTGTCCGCTGACGAACGGGTGATTCTGGAGCATTTGGGGCTGGAAGAAGTTCATCTGGATGAACTGACCCGAAAATGCGGGTTGCCATCGGCACGGATGTCCTCTACTTTGCTCCGCTTGGAAATGCGTAAACTGGCGCGCCAGTTGCCGGGTAAATTTTTTGTAAAGACCGATTAACATGAGCAAGGCACTGATTATCGCGGAGAAGCCGAGCGTCGCGGGCGACATCGCCAAGGTGCTCGGCAAGTTCAAGAAGGACAAGGACTTCTACGAGAATGACGACTATGTCATTTCCTCGGCCATCGGCCATTTGGTCGAAATCAGCGCCGGCGACGCCGACCCGAAGCGCGGCAAATGGAACATTGACAACCTGCCGGTGGTGCCGGCCCGGTTTGCGCTGAACCCGATTGAGCGCACCGAGGCGCGGTTCAAGTTGTTGAAGAAGCTGGCCGCCCGCAAGGATGTTGACTCCCTGATCAACGCGTGCGACGCGGGCCGCGAAGGCGAGCTGATTTTCCGCTACATTGTGCAATTGGCCAAGATTCAGAAGCCGGTGCGGCGGCTCTGGTTGCAATCCATGACGCCCGACTCCATCCGCAGCGGGTTCCGGCAGTTGCGCTCCGACGAGGAGATGCGACCGCTGGCGGCGGCGGCGCAGTGCCGTTCCGAGGCCGACTGGCTGATCGGCATCAACGGCACCCGCGCGCTCACGTCATTCAACTCCAAGGGCGGCGGGTTCAACAAAACCACCGTCGGCCGCGTGCAGACGCCGACGCTGGCCGTCCTGGTCAAGCGCGAGGAGCAAATCCGGCGGTTTCAGCCGCGCCCGTTCTGGGAAATCCACGCCACATTCGGCGCCGCTGCCGGTGACTACGCCGCGCGCTGGTTCGACGAGAATTTCAAAAAATCCGCCGCTGACGATGACGAGGGCAGCGAGCGCCGTTTGGAAAAAGCCGAGCGCATCTGGACGCGCGCGCAGGCCGACGCCATTGTCAGCGCCTGTGCCGGGTTGCCGGGCATCGTCGAGGAAAAGAGCAAGCCCACGACGCAGCTGTCGCCGCTGCTGTTCGACCTCACCTCGCTGCAACGCGAGGCCAACGGCAAGTTCGGTTTCCCCGCGCGCATGACGCTGAGCATCGCGCAATCGCTCTACGAAAAACACAAGGCGCTGACCTACCCGCGCACCGACAGCCGCTATCTGCCGGAGGATTATTTGCCCACCGTCAGCGGAACCTTGCGCCACCTGCCCGACCCGCTCGCGCCGTTCGCGCAAAAGATCACCGGCAGCGGCTGGGTGCGGCCCAACAAGCGCATCTTCAACAACGCGAAAATCTCCGACCACTTCGCCATCATCCCCACGCCGGACGCGCCGAACCTGGCCAAGCTCAGCGAGACCGAGTTGAAAATTTACACGCTGGTGGCGCGGCGGTTCATGGCGGTGTTTTACCCGCCGGCGGTGTTCGAGGTTACCACTCGCATCACCCGCGTCGGCGAGCACGCTTTCAAGACCGAGGGCAAGGTGTTGAAGGAAGCCGGCTGGCTGGTCATTTACGGGCGCGAGGAACAGGCCGCCGCCGCCGGCCCGGGCGCTGACACTGACCACGCGCCCGCGCTGCCGCCGGTCGCTGACGGTGAGCAAGTCGTCGGGAAAAATTACGACATTATCGAGGACCTCACCCGCCCGCCCGCACGTTTTTCCGAAGCCACGCTGCTGTCGGCGATGGAGGGCGCGGGCAAGCTGGTCGCTGACGATGAACTGCGCGAGGCGATGTCGGAGAAGGGCCTCGGCACTCCCGCGACGCGCGCCGCCATCATCGAGGGCTTGATTTTTGAAAAATACGTCGAGCGCAACGGCCGCGAACTCAAGCCGACGGTCAAGGCGTTCGACTTGTTGGAAACCCTGGAAACACTGAAGATCGACGCCCTGTCTTCCCCGGAACTAACCGGCGAATGGGAATACAAGCTCAAGCAAATCGAGTACCGCAAACTGACCCGGCCCGAGTTTATGAAGGAAATCGAGAATATGACCCGTGACACCATCGAGCGCATCCGTCGCGGCGGCGATCCCGCGGAAGTGGTGTTGCATAACACCGAGCTGATCGATCCGTTCAGCGGCAAAAAAATGCTCAAGACCCTGAAAAATTTCCGCGTCGAGGACAACTCCTTCGCCGTGCCGAAAATCATCGCCGGTCGTGTGATGGCCGAGGATGAAGTGCGGGAGTTGCTGGAGCAGCGCGTGGTCGGGCCGCTGGATGATTTCAAAAACCGGATGGGCCGCGCCTTCAGCGCCTACGTGCGGCTGAACGACAACAAGGAAATCACCCTCGACTGGGGCGCCGTCGGCGCTGACAATGAGGAAGCCGCGCCGGATTTCAGCGGCCAGGAACCGCTCGGCATCTGCCCCGCGACCGGCCGCCGCGTGTTCGAGACGGCGAACGCCTACGTCACCGAACCCGCTGACGGTGAGAAACGCAGCGGCAAGGAGGCGTTCCGCATGTCGCGCAAGATTCTGGAGCAGGAAATCAGCCGCGAGCAAGTGATCAAGCTGCTGAAGGAGCGCAAGACCGACTTGCTGACGCATTTCATCAGCCGGCGCACCCGGCGTCCGTTCAAGGCGTACCTGGTGTTGCAGGACGACGGCAAGACCGGTTTTGAATTCCCGCCGCGCGAGGCCAAACCACCCGGCGGCGCGGCCAAAAAATCCCCGTCAAAAAAATCCGCCCGCTGACCATGACGCAATTGGTCAAGTTTGCGTAAGCTGGCGCGATACCGCGCGACTCAACAAACTTTTTTTCCTTCAATATGCAACCAACAAGAAAAATCGCGCTGGTGACCGGCGGCAGCCGGGGCATCGGAGCAGCGGTGGCCAGGCGCCTGGCGAGGGACGGTTTTGATATTTGGCTGAATTACGCCACCAATGAAACGGCGGCGCTGACGGTGCGGTCGGCGATTGAACAGGCGGGCGGCCGGTGCGCGTTGTTGAAATTCGATGTCGCTGACGCCGGCGCGGTGGCGGCGGCGCTGACGGTCAGGTTGGAAAACGAGACGCCGCAGGTGCTGGTGAACAACGCCGGCTTCCGCCGCGACGCGCTGCTGGCGATGATGAAGGATGAGGATTGGCAGGCGGTCATCAACGTGACGCTGAACGGTTTTTTCAATGTGACCAAGACCGTGCTG
>JAISBF010000118.1 GCA_031266335.1 Verrucomicrobiales bacterium | reverse complement strand
TATTGTTGCCGCACTTTGCGGACGTAGGCGGACTCGGCGGCGTTCAACTTGACTTTGACAGGGGCGGCGGCGACGGCGGTTCTGGCGGCGGCGGGTTGCGGGAGGGGCGTGCCGAGGGTAATGATGGTGAAGTCGCTGCCGCCGAATCTGGTGGTGCCGGCGTAGAGGAAGCCGCCGTTGACGACATCGCCTTCGGAATCGAGGTCGCCGGGAGAGCCGGAGTTTACGGCAGCGACCTTGATGTAGTCGGTGCCGGTACCGACGAGGTCTGTATTCCACATGTAGATGCCGGAGTTGGCGGTGCCGCCGGTAGAGAAGAAGACATTGCCACCGGCGTCTGCGGTGATGCCGTTACCGGGGCCAGGCAAGGTGCAGAGGATGGTGGCATTGGTGTAGGTGAGGTGGGTGCCGCTAGTAATAGCTGTGCCCACGGCCCTGGCATCCCATTTACGCAGGTAGGTGGGGCCGCTTCTGGCGTACTCCGCGTAATAGACATTGCCATCGCCGTCCACGGCGACATTGGCGGAGTTGCCGGCGGCCTCGATGATGACTTGATATTCACTGGTGCCGCTAGACTGATTGGGATAGATGACGATGTTGGTGTTTTGCCCGTAGGAGCCGCTCCAGGTGCCGGTGAGACCGGCGATGAAGACGTAGTCGGGGAATTCTCCGTCTTTCGAGGTGGCGGCACCGTAGGGGGCGCCGAAGGGACCGTGGTTAGTCCAAGCTTTACCGGGGCCATTATAAGTCCACAGCGCACTGGTGCCCTGGCCGTTGTAGGTACCGGCATAAAAAGTGCCGGAGTCGGCAGGGTTGTACACACCGAACGGGTCGCCGCCCTGACCGTTGAGGGTGCCGCCCCAGACGAGCACGGAGGTGACGGAGGTGGCGCTGGTCGTGACGATGGGGTTCAGGTCGGTGGTGTGGTAGCCTCTTTCCGCCGAGGAGAGGCTGGTCCAGGTGTGGAGGGTGCTGCTATAGGCGGTGAAGCCGCCCTCGAACATGAAGGTGGCGGTGCTGCTTTGGGCGAGGATGGTGGCCTGTTTGCCGTAGAATTTTTGGCCGTTGTAGGTGCCGTAATCGTTGTAGGATTGGGCGTGACCTTGGTTAAGACCGCTGCACGTCAACACGCCGGTGGCGAGCAGGGTTTTGATTAGGTTGGTTTTCATGGGTTTTATTCTTTCGGTTATTTGGGTTTGTTTCTTTTCATATGCTGCAAAGGTTTTTGAGCGGCCTGACTAATGCCCCTTTCTTGCGGAAGGAATACAGCAGCGGCAATTCCCCTCTACGAGAGGGGAATTATTTAGCAACCACACGTCGCTGCTGGGTAGTTCGGCATTGGTTTGGAGTTTTGATTTTGGAGATTGGAGATTAATTGGAGCTTGGAATTTGAAGTTTGGAATTTTCCCACCATTGCGCCTGACGCTGAGGGTGAACAGCAAGCCGGCCACCATCAGCGCCCACGCGGTGGGTTCGGGGACTTGGTTAAGGACACCGATGGCCTCCAGGTCGAAGCCGCCGCTGCCCCAGGTTTGCCAGGCGTCGTAGATGGGGTTGCCGAGGCTGTCGGTGAAGGCGCCGGTGCCGGGGATGTCCACGATGCGGACGAAGTTGATGTTGTCCAGGGACAGCAGCCCGTCGTCCACCAGTGATTGATTGTAAGCGGCTTGCGCCAGCAGGCTGGCCAGTTGCTCGGCGGTCAGTTCAATGCCCATCGCGTCCAAGGCTTCCACCGCGGCGGAAATGTCCACCAGTGTGTCGAGGTCGAAGGGGGTGCCGTAACTGGTGCCGTAGCCGTTGCTGTGTTTGCCGGCGAGGTTGTAGATGGTGGTGACTTCCATGGTGGCGTAGTCGAAGTTGAGGGGGTTGCCGTTGGCGTCGAATTTCAGGTTAAAGTCCGTGGCGGTGTTGAGGTAGATGTTGGGAAAGCGGGCGAAGGTGAGGCCGTCGGTGGAGACCTCGACGTAGCCCAGTTCGCAAAAGCCCTGGCCGGCGATGCCGCCGGTTTCGGGGATGGTGAAGTTGGAGACGAAGGCGTTTTCAAACACGGCGAAGTCGGCGCCGCTGCCGTTGGTGATGGCGTGGTCGAAGGTCATGGTGATGGTGCCGGGTTTGACGGCGGCGTTCGCGGGGTCGGCGAGGTAGGCGGTGAGGTCCGCGGCGGACATGTCGCCGAGGACGGCGACGTGGGCGACGTTGCCGGTGACTTCGCCGATGGCGTCATTCGCCCCATACCACATGCCGGAAAGTTCGGTCGGGCTGGGGAGGTAGTTGACGTAGCCGGTGGCCCAGGCGACGAAGACGGGGTTGACGTAGTTGCTGAGGTCGGTGCTGCCGTCACCGGCGGGGCCGACGAAGCCGGGGATGCCGGAGTCGAGGGCGCCGGGGGTGGCTTGGCCGCCGGAGAAGGGGCCGAGTTCGACGGCGCGGGCGGCGGGGGGGAGTGACGGCAGGGCGGTCAGGGTCAGGGTGGTTAAAATTCCAAATTTCAAACTCCAAGTTTCAATTAATTTCCAACTTCCAATTTCTAAATTCCCAACCAACGCTGAAACACCCCGTCCGCTGCGCGGCCACCCCTCTACGAGAGGGGAATTAGCTCGCGCCCACACCAAACCTTTTCCACATTTTTCCCGCGTCAGCGATTCCCCCTTCCTCGCGGAAGGAAAACGGAAGCGGCGTGTAATTGCGGCTTTAGGAGTTGCGTTAGTTTGGAATTTCGATTTTGCGATTTGGGATTTACTTGGCGGTTGGAATTTGAAGTTTGTAATTTTCCCGCCGTTGCGCCTGACGCCGAGGATGAGCAGCAGGCCGCAGCCCGCCACCAGCAGCGCCCAGGTGGAAGGTTCGGGGATGAGTTGCAGTTCAAATTGTCCCCAGTTGCCGAAGAGGTCGTAGCCGGTGCCGAAGATGCTGAGGCTGTCCAAGTCGCCCAAGCTGCCGATGATGGCGGTGATGTCGGTCAGGTAGGCGATGTTGTTCCGTTCAAGGAAGTCCTGCCACACGGTGCCGTCGAGCACGGTGGCGTCGAGCAGGTGGGCGCCGTGGTCAGCGTCCCACAGGAAGGCGCGGGAGGCGCTGATGGTGAGGTCGAGGGCGGGCAGGTCGAGGTCGTCAACGAATAGGGTGGTGTAGCCAAAGGCGAGGCCGTCGGCGGTGATGCCGTTGAGTTGGGAGAATTTTTCACCGTCAGCGCCGGTGGAGAAATCGAAGGCGACGGTGTCGAAGGCGGCGGTGTCGAACAGCCAGGCGGTTTGGCCGGCGCTGTCGGTGGCGTTGTTATAGACGAGGGTGCGGCCCCAGAGTAGGCCGCTGTCGGTGTGGCCGATGATGGCGGTGTCGTTCACGCCGTCAGCGGAGGTGTAGGTATGCGGGGTAATGGTGGAGCCGCTGACGATGTCTATATATGGGGCGTCGTGCAGGCCGAGGCGGGCGGTGCTGCCGGTGGCGACTTGGGCGACCCAGAGGGCGGCGGGGCCGTTGGCGGCGGCGGCGCCGGTGTAACGGGCGGTGGTGCCGAGGAGGGCGCCCCAGTCGGCCCAAGCCTGTTTGCCAAGGTCGGTGGTGTCGAGGGTGGTGGTGAGGGTGCCATTGTCAGCGGTGAATTCGCCGGTTGTGTCAGCGTCAGCGGCGCTGAGGCCGACGCGGTGGGTGACGCCGGTGGCGGCGTTGGCGACCCAGGCGGCGTTGCCCAATGCCACCGCCCCGCCGTTGTAACGGGTGGAGTAGCCGGTGAACCAGCCGTCGGCGGTGATGGATAGCGCGGTGCCGGCGGTGACGACCTGGCTCTGGTGGCTGCCGAAGTTGGTGGTGAATTCGTTGCTGGCGGGGGTGTCAGCGTCAGCGGGGTCGATGTAGTCGTAGAGGCCGATGCGTTTGGCGGCGGGGTCGCTGACGGTGGCAACCCAGAGGGCGGTGCCGTTATTGCCGCTGCCTTGGTGATACTCAGTGCTGGTGCCGTAGAGGTAGCCGGCGGCGGTGAGGGCGCTGACGGAGCTGGCTTGGGTGCCATAGCCCTCGAAGTGGTTGCCGTAATTTTTGGTGAACTCGTCGCCAGTGAGGCCGAGGCGGACGATGGAACTATTGCCGACGCTGATGTTGACGAGCCAAGCGGCCCGGCCTTTGGACAGGTCGGTGCCGTTGTAACGGTCGGAGTAACCGGCGCCGTAGGTGATGCCGCCGATGGTGACGGTGTATTGCAGGTTGCTGGCGGAGGTGCCGTTGCTGCTGACAAATTCGTTGCCGGTGAGGAAGCCATACTCAGTGGTCGGCGCGGCGCGGGCGCTGAGGATGAAAAGGACAGAAAAGATAACGGGCAGCCACCCGCTGACGATGGTTCCGCGTCCCGACCTGATTGTTAATCTAACAGTCATTTCTGCTCCTAAATCCACTGGCAAGAGCAGAACTGACCGGCAACCGGGCCGGGCAGGCTACTCTCACGCTTTATTTTTGCGATAAAGTTTTTCCGCCCCGGGAACCAATCCGGGACGCATGAGGAATCATGGGCAGATATTCGGACTATGGGTTTGGCCTCGGCCCCGCCTTCACCCCCGAAGGGATTGGCTTTGCTCGCCTGATGGTCAGGCAATGGGGCGTTGTAACCCAATACCGCAGCGCAACTGTCGCCGATTCTCACGGCGTTTCCTGTGGCCACGACTCGTATTCGTTTTTATAAAGAACTGTGCGGAAGGTTGCGCGTTTTTGGGGAATTGGCAAGAATTTTTTTTAGGTCAAGAGTCGAAACGTAAAATTTAATTTTTTCCCCGTCATCCCGAGCGGCGCCGAGGGATCGGGTGGCCACGCTGAGGGTGATGGACGCACTGTCAGTGTTCGATGGGGCGACCCGATCCTGCGACTTTGCCGCGCTGCGCTCAGGATGACGGGGGTGAGGGGAGTTGCTTTACGGTGACAGCCGTTCTATCACCCATTCGCCCCGGGGATCGCGTGAATATTGGAAGCGGTCGTGCAACCGGCTGGCCGCGCCCTGCCAGAACTCAATGGTCTCCGGCGCCACCCGGTAGCCGCCCCAGAAGCTCGGCAGCGGCACCTCGCCGTTGGCGAATTTTCTGCGCATTTCCTCGAACTTCAACTCCAGCAGCTTGCGCGACGGAATCACCCGGCTTTGTTGCGAAATCCACGCGCCCAGGCGCGAGCCGAAGGGCCGGCTGGCAAAATACGCCAGCGATTCCACCGTGGAAATTTTTTCCACCGGCCCGCTGATGGTCACTTGCCGCTCCAGCGCCAGCCACGGAAACAACAGGGCCGCCCGCGGATTCTCCGCCAGTTGCCGGGCCTTGACACTTTCGTAATTGGTAAAAAACACCAAGCCGCGCTCGTCAAAGGCTTTCAACAACACCGTCCGCGCCGTCACCGCGCCGTTGGCGCCCGCCGTCGCCAGCGACATCGCGTTCGGCTCCAGCAACCCGGCCGCCTGCGCCTCCCTGAACCACTGGCGAAACTGGTCGAACGGATTCGGCGACAAATCCTCCTTGCGCAACCCGCTGGTGGTGTACTCGCGACGCAAGTTGGCAATATTTCCCGGCAGCGGAATCGGATCTGGCATGGGGTGATTATGAATTACGCATGATGAATTACGAATTGTTTTTGCTGGCTCTTCCCGTCCCCGTCATCCTGAGCGGAGTCGAAGGATCGCGCGGCCCGTCGCAAGGCCGCTGCGGTTGGGCTGGCGCAAAGTCTGCCGCACCGGCAGCGTAGGGTCATTTGGTGCCGGTCTTTCGACTGCGTCGCGGCGCGACTCCGCTCAGGATGACGGGGGCGGGCGGGAAAAAGGGCCGGTGACTGCAACCGTTCAACCGCGTCGCGGTGCCGCTGACGCTCAGGCTGCCGGCAGCAAGGCCGCGACTATTTGCCGCCACTCCGACTCGAACGGCAGGTGCGGCCGCACTTTGCTCGCGCGGGCGTACCAATAAGCCGCCTTGTCCTCGTCACCGGCCACCCGATGCAAATAGGCGTGAATCCAATTTTCATTGGGCGTCTCGATGTCCCGGACGAGCTTGTGCGCCGCATGCCATTCGCCCCGCCGCTCATGCCACAGGGCCTGCAACGGCGCGCTTAACCCGGCTGGCGGTTGCGCATCTTGCCTGACTGACGTTTCGAATTCTTCCAGTTTCATAGCGATTGCAATTTATCCATATTTCGACCGCAGCGCAAACTAACAAATGACGCGCTTGCGCGTTACTCCAGCAAACTTTGCAATTCCTCCCAGTTCAAGCTGCGGATAAACATATCCTCGCTGATTAGCGTGTTGGCGATCAGGTCGGTTTTTTTCTTTTGCAAATTGACGATTTTTTCCTCCACCGTGCCGCGCGCGATCAGCTTGTAGGAGCTGACAATCTTGTCCTGGCCGATGCGGTGCGCCCGCGCGGTCGCCTGCTCCTCCACGGCGGGATTCCACCACGGGTCGAAGTGTACCACCGTGTCAGCGCCGGTGAGATTGATGCCGGTGCCGCCCGCTTTCAAACTGATGAGGAACAGCGGAATAGCGGGGTCGCCCTGGAACCTGGCAATCTCCCCCTTGCGGTCAACAGTGCTGCCGTCGAGGTAACAATACTTGATGTCACGCGCCTGCAATTGCGCCTGCAACAATTTCAACATGCTGACAAACTGGCTGAACACCAGCACGCGATGCCCGCCGTCCAGCGCCTGGCTCAGCAATTCAAAGAAATACTCCAGCTTGGCGGACGGCTCCTGCCATGCCTTCGCCTCGTCGGTCGGCAGCAAGCCGAGGTGGCAGCACACCTGCCGCAGCCGCATCAACGCGGTCAAAATCGCCAGGCGACTGCGCTCCAACCCCGGCCCATTGGCAGCGGCGTGGTCCAGCACATTGCGCCGCCCCTGCGCCAAAATCCGCTGATACACCTCCCGCTGCTCGTCGGTCAGCTCGCAAAAGACAATTTGCTCCAATTTTGCCGGCAGGTCCTTGGCCACCTCGGACTTGGTGCGGCGCAGGATGAAGGGCCGCACCCGCTCGCGCAGGCGGTTTTGCGCGGGCCGGTCGTTTTGCCTGGTAATCGGCAGTTCATAACGCTGCTTGAAATCGGCGGCGCTGCCGAGGTAGCCGGGCATGAGAAAATCGAAGATGGACCACAAATCCAGTAGCGAATTTTCCATCGGCGTGCCGGTCAGCACGAAACGGTTTTGCGTCCGGAGGGTTTTGACACACGCCGCGTTCTGGCTGGCTTTGTTTTTGATGTGCTGCGCCTCATCCAGCACCACCACGGAAAATTCACGTTCCTTGTAGCGGTCAATGTCCCGCCGCAGCAACGCGTACGACGTGATGACCAAATCCTGCCCGGTGATTTTTTCGAACAACGGCTGGCGCTTGGCGCCGCTGACCACCAGCGCGCGCAACTGCGGCGTGAACCGCCGCGCCTCGTCCTGCCAGTTCAGCACCACGCTGGTCGGCGCCACGATCAGCGCCGGCGTCGCGTCCAGTCCCCGCTGCCGGCGGTACCACAGATAGGCCAGCGTCTGGAATGTTTTGCCCAGGCCCATTTCGTCCGCCAGGATGCCTGACATGGAGTTGCGCAGCAAATGATGCAGCCAGTTGACGCCGGCGCGCTGATACGGCCGCGCCTGCCGCTCCAGTTCGACGGTCAGCGGCACGGTGGCGAAGTCAGTTAATTCCCGCGGCGGCTGCCACGGCGAGCGCGACACCAGGCGCCAGTTGTTGGCGGCCAGCACATTCGACAAATACGCCGCGTAACGCGCGTCAATGCGCATGGCGCCGCCGGCGCTTTGCTCCGCCCGGCAATCGCGGATGACTTCCTGGAATTCCCGCACGGACTGGGTCGGCAGCAGGGCGATGCGGCCGCTGGCCATGCGCTGATGGCTCACCCCGACATTCAGCAGGCGCTGCACCTCGGCGTGCGACAATTCCGACTGGCCGCGCGATTCGCGAAAATCGATGCCCAGGGCCAGCCAATCCTCGCCGGAGGCAGCCACCGTCACCTCCGGCTCGATGCGGTCGCACTTGTCGAGCAACTCATGCAGGCGCGGGGTAAACGACACCGCCCACGCGGCGGTCCACTGCGGCAGCACGTTCGCCAGGAAAAAACCGACCCGGCCTTCCCCGGTCAGCGTGTATAACTCCGGCTGACGCTGTCCCGGCAGAAACCCGGCGGCGACGATTTGTTCGATAATGACCTGCTCCGCGCGGCGGTCGCGGATGAAATAGCGCAATGAATCGTCAGGGTCGGGCCGCCACGCCTCCTCCTGGCCGCTGACGCTGCCATTGCCCCGCAACAAAAATTTCTCGTCGCCATAGGCCGCCTCCACCCGGCAACTCAGCCCCGATAACATGCCGTCCAGCGTCACCGCGACCGTCGGCTTGATGGAGCGGAATTCCAGCCGGCCGCAGCCCTCGTCCATCACCAGGCTCGCCTGTCGTTCCAGCATCGGCACTTCATGCTGGAAAAAATACGCCAGCTGCGCGCGCGGGATCACCATATCCTTGTTGCGCAATGACAAGTAACTCACCGGCAGCCCGTTCAGATATTCCAGCCGGTTTGGGCGGAACCGCCATTGACCGTAAGTGGACTGTAAAATCGTCCCCCCGCGCCCGGCGCCAGCGTCAGCGTCATCCTCGGCATGGATGCCCAGGCTGCCGTCCGCCCGCAGGCGCAACTGCAACCGCGTGCGCGGAATCAGGCGCGCGATTTCCAGCGCGCTGCCCTTGCCCAGGCTGATGCGCGGATGACCGACCAGGCTGAGAAAGAATTCGGCGAACTTCTTCGCCGTCAGCGTCCACATGCCGTGCAATTCGCGGTGGTTGATGCGCCGCATCGCGTCCAGCACCTGCGCGTCGCAATCTTCCACCGCGTAGGTCGGCCGCTCCAGTTTCAGGAAATTCGACAACGGCACCGGCGGCGCCCGGTCCACCGACGCCTCGCAAATGACGCGGATTTCCCCCGTGTGCCAGGCTTCCAGGAATTTCACCGGCAGAATGATGGACAACCGCAGCGGCTTGGCGTCATCCGGCACCTCGGACAGCGGCACGTAACGCAAATCCGGGATGGCCGCGCGCTGCTCATTGGCGCCATTGACCGTCAGCGCCGGGTTTGGGCGGCCCTGGCGATGCAGGTATTCCAGCCCCAGCGCGATTACGTGGGCGCACACCGTGCCGTATTCGCGGGCCTGGCGGCAGGAACAGAGATTTTCCACCTCGGCCAGCCGCCGGCCCAGCCGCAGGCGCGCTTGCACCGAGCTGGTGCCGGTCTGCACCAAGCCGCGCAGCAATGGCGGCTCATAGGCGACGGCCTGAACCTTGCCGCTTTCCCACAAGGCGATTCCTTCTTTCATGGCGCGCCAGCCGCCAATTTCCAAAAGAAATTCCCGTGTGATCTTCATCGGCGCGCCGGAAGACAAGTCAGGCATTTTGTATATTATTTCACCGAACTCCCGGAATTCAAGGATGGAAATCCCCGGCTGGTGAAGCGTTTCAATACCGCCCTCTCGGCTCCTATGGAGCGCGGGCGTCTCGCCCGCTGATGGTGCGCGTGATACAGACGCAGGATGACGGGCGGGACGCCCGCGCTCCATAGTCACACGTTCAGCGGCAGCGGCGGCGCAGCACCGCTAACAGTGACACACCACCCGCCAGCAGCAGCCATGTCGAGGGTTCCGGGACGGGCGTGACCACGAGAATCAAGCCGCCAATATCGCCTTCACCAGCGGTAACGGTATCATAATTGAAGAAACCCGTTAACAACCCGTCAGCGCCAACCGTGAACGGCGTGTTGTTAATCAAGGTGAAATTGTCAATCGTGGGCAGGCCGCCGGTAAAGTCCACCGCCAGCGCCTGGGTGGTCTCGCTGCCAATGGTCACCGTGCCGGCCTTGCCATTGCCTCCCCATGCTGAAATCGCGTAAACTGAAATTTGGTCGCCCTCGGTAAAACCGGAGAGACTAAAGGGCCGAAACTGATTCACATTAAAGTAAAAACCTTCTTTTGTGATGGCGTTGACTACCGGTACGGCGGTATTTATATAGGCGCCGATAGAATTATTACTGCCGCCTTGTAACGTGAAAGTTTGCGAGCCAATCTCAGTGATAAAAGTCTGCTCCAAATCTCCCAAGTTAAACTGAATTGAAGTGGTACCTGCCTGATACTGGTACCATACGGACTGCCAACCGGCAGCGGCCACCGTTGGATCGTCTCGATCATAAACGGTAAAATTCAAGAGAATGGTCTCCGCGTTGGCGAATGACCCGCCGATGGTCAGCATCAGCGCGCTTATCATGATTAACTTGCCTATGGATTGGTGGATGACTTTCATGTTCTATCTCCGGTTGGTTTGCTTTTGATTTGAATGGACGCGAAAGGAAATCCGGCCACGCGCCGCTGACGCTGGCGGGTGGACTGCACCGTAAGAGGAATGAGCCGGGAAAGGTCCGGCGGGAAAATCAAGAAGTCGGGGTGAGCGCGTGAGCGCGTGAGCGCGTGAGCGCGTGAGCGCGTGAGCGCGTGAGCGCGTGAGCGCGTGAGCGCGATGCACTTAGTTTATGACCGATGTCAATCATTGTCAGTGTGTTACCGTTTTTTTAGCTTCGCTTAAGCACCCGTGTTTGTTGCGGTAATTAGCGTCAACTAACATCGATAACAAATATCACATTATGTTAATCGCCGCGTAAACGCAAGTTTTTTATCAATTTTTTCGCGGGAGTTTCCCCGTTACGAGAGGGGAATTTTCAGGGTGAAGGTGGAGCCTGCGTTGAGTTTGCTGGCGACGCTGATGGTGCCGTGGTGAGCCTGGATGATGGCTTGCACCAGGCTCAGGCCGAGGCCGAGGCCGCGCTGGCTGCGGCTGTTGTCGGCGCGGAACAGGCGGTCCCAGATGCGCGGCAGGTCTTGCTCGGCGATGCCCAGGCCGTGGTCGCTGACGGTGAGGATGCCGTGGCCGGTGTCGCGCGTGACGGTCAGGGTGATGTCACGGTCAGCGGGGCTGTATTTGATGGCGTTGTCCAGCAGGTTGGCGATGACTTGGTGGAGGCGGACGGGGTCGGCTTGCACGCTGATTTGCGCTGCGCCGGCCAGGGTGACGCGGAGGTTTTTTTCCTCGGCGACGATGTCGTATAATTCGATGACGCGCGCGCAGACGGCATGCAGGTTGACGGCGGTGATGGCGAGGGGCAGGCTGCCGGTTTTGGCCTCGGCGACGTCCATGGTGACGGCCAGCATTTTCAGCACGTATTCGGATTCTTCCAGGCAGTCGGCCAGACCCTCGCGCAATTGCTCCACGGTCTGGCGGCCGCTGAGGGCGGCTTCCGCGGCGTTGCGCAGGCGGGTGAGCGGGGTGCGCAGGTCGTGCGCGGCGTTGTCGATGGATTCGCGCATGAGTTGCATCAGGCGGGAATTTTTTTCCAGCAGGCGGTTGAATAGCGCTGACAGTGAGCCGAGTTCCGGGTCGGCGGGGCGCAGGGGGACGCGGGTGTCGAGGGCGCCGTCCTGCAGGATGCGTTGCATGGCGGCGTTGAGGTCGCGCAACGGGCGGGTGGTGTGGTAGGTGATGACGGCGCCGCCGATGAGGGTGGCGAAGATCAGCGGCAGGATGATTTTGAGGAAGATGGCCTCGAGTTGGTCGAGCACCAGGGCCGCCTCGTTGGAGTTTTTGCCGGCTTGCAGGATGATGCGGTCGTTGATTTTCAGCGTGTAGAACGTCCACTGACTGCGGGTGAAGATTTGCGGGCTGGTGGGGATTTGGTGGATTTGTTCCGGGGTCAGCATGGCTTTCGGGATGTGGTTATTGTGCAAGATGAGCTGGTTGGGCGGCTCGATCAGCCGCAGGAAGAACCCATCCTTTTCCTGGTTTTGCAGGTCGTTGAAACGCGCCTGCAAGGCGGGCAGGCCGCCCTGGATAAGCCAGTGCTGGTATTCGGTCGCGCGCGCCTTGAGGTAGGCGACCTCGCGCTCCTGGATGAAGCGCCGCATGGAGAGGTAGGTGACGCCGCTGACGATGAGCAGGACGGCGGCGATCAGGACGCCGTACCACAGCGACAGGCGCAGGCTGAGGCCGAGGCCGAGTTTATTGCGCGCTGTCCAGGACATAGCCCATGCCGCGAATGGTGCGGATGCGGGTTTGTTTGTTAGGGAAGTCTTTTTCAATCTTGTTGCGCAGGCGGCAAATCAGCACGTCCACCACGTTGGTCTGCGGGTCGAAGTTGTAGTCATAGACGTTTTCCAGGATGGCGGTTTTGGTGACGATGCGCGCCTGGTTGCGCATCAGGTATTCGAGCAGGGCGAATTCCTTGCTTTGCAACTGGATGTGCTGGCCGTCGCGGGTGACTTCGCGTTTGAGCAGGTCGAGCCGCAGGTCGCTGACGGTCAGGGTCTGGGAGTCGGGCATGACGGCGGAGCGCCGCAACAACGCCTGAATGCGCGCCAATAATTCGGTGAAGGAAAAGGGTTTGGTGAGGTAATCGTCGCCGCCGGCTTGCAGGCCGCGCACGCGGTCGTCAACGGTGTGCCGGGCGCTGAGGATGAGCACGGGCATGGTGACGCGCTTGGCGCGCAGGGTTTCCAGCAGGGTGATGCCGTCCAGGCCGGGCAGCATGATGTCGAGGACGGCGGCGTCGTATTGCACGGTGGCGGCCAGATGGAGGCCGTCGGTGCCGGTGGCGGCGAGGTCAACGACGAAGCCGTTTTCCTTGAGGCCCTTGGCGATGAAGGAGCCGATTTTTTTGTCATCCTCGACGACGAGCAGTTTCATGGTTGGCGCGGTTGATGGGTTAGAAGTCCAGGCTGCCGCCGATGGCCGGCAGGTGCAGGGTTTTGCCGGCTTGCTGGAACAGCGCGACGGCCCTGGCGTGGTCGATTTTGATGGGCGGGAAGGTGTCGTAGTGCGCGCCGACAATCTGGTCGCACTGGAGGAACCGGCTCGCCGTCAGCGCGTCCTCGCACCCCATCGTGAAGTGGTCGCCGATCGGCAGCACGGCGAATCGCAACCGGGCGGACGCGCCGATCAGTTGCATGTCCAGCGTCAGCGCCGTGTCGCCGGAATAATAAAAACTTTCGCCGCTGACCGTGACCAGGAAGCCCGCCGGGTTGCCGCCGTAGGAGCCGTCGGGCAGGGAGCTGGAGTGGATGGCATTGGTGAGCTTGACCGTGCCGAAGTCAAAGCTCGCCCGGCCGCCGTGGTTCATGTGCCGGACCTTGGCGACGCCCTGCCCGGCGATCCAGTTGCCGACCTCGAAGGGGGCGATGACCGTGGCGCCGGTGCGTTTGGCGATGGCCGCGGCGTCGGCGAGATGGTCGGCGTGGCCGTGCGAGAGCAGCAGGTAATCGGCGCTGACGGTGTCAACATCAATGTGCGCGGCCAGCGGGTTGGGCGTGATGAACGGGTCGAACAACAGCGTCCGGCCGCCCGCCGCGACGGAGAAACAGGAGTGGCCGAAGTAAGTCAGTTGCATGTCGCCATTCTGCCACGGCTGGCCGGCAGGTCAAATTACACTTTTGTCATGCGGCTCTTATGAGGGAGAGGAAGTTTGTTGAGTTGCGCGGCATCGTGCCAACTTACCCAAATTTTCAATCACTTTTCAGACGAAAGATGACAGTGTCCTCGTAGGGCTTGGGAAAACCGGCCGGCGGCGGCATGGACATCCGGCCCGCCGCGCGGACGGCGTCGATGACGGAGCGGTCCATGGCGGTGTCGCCGGAGCTGCCGGTCATGCCAAGATACTGGATGGCGCCGTCGGCCAGGATTTTGATTCTGATGGTGGTCGTCAGGTTGGGGTTGTCCGACGACGGTTTGATCCAGTGGCGTTCCAGGGTGTTTTTAATCAGCGTGCGATACCAGTCGCCGTTGGGATGACCGTCGGGGGAGCCGGGCGAGCCGTCGGTGCCGGTTTTGCTGCCGCCGGGGACGCCGGCGGCGGGGTGGCCGCTGATGGCGCTGGACAGCGAGCGCTCAATCCGGCCGGTCGCGCGCCCGCTGACAGTGGATTGAGTGTTAGTCGAGGAGGGGCCGGGCGGTCTGGCGCTACGCGTGACCGGCTTGGTGAGGTCAACCTTGACTTGCGCCGGCTTCGGCTTGGTAGGCGGCTTGGGTTTGACCGGCGGCGGCGTGGTCGGAAAATCGTCGCGGGCCGGCGCTGACGGTGGCTCGACGGGAACCGGCGGCGCTGCTGGCGGCGGTTGGGGCGTGACTGGCGGCGCCGGCGGCGGCGGTGGCGCTGACGGTGACTGGGGCGGGGCTTGGGCGGCGGGGCCGCGCGACAATGCGCTTGACTCACCGTCAGCGGGGTTGGTGTGGCCGGGCTGGCCGAGGTTGACCAGCAGTAATTTTGGCGGCGCCGGGGTGGGCGCGACGACATGGGCGACCAGCAGCGCCAACGCCAACGCCAGCACGTGCGCGGCGCTGACCCAGCACAATGTTTTTTTCGATAATTGATGGGGCGCGCTCATCTGGCGGTTTTGGCCTCGGGGAGATTGGTCAGCCCGAGCGGCGCGCCGGAGCGCCGGACGACATCCAACACGTCCACCAGTTCCTGATAACGCAAATCCCGGTCGGCGCGCAGGGCGACGACGGTGCGGGGATTTTTTTGCAGTTCCTCGGCCAGCAGGGTCGCCAGCTCGCCGGGAGAGCGCAGGGTGTTCCGGCCGACGCTGATGATGCCCCTGGCGCTGACGGTGACGCTGAGAATGTTCTTGGCATCCAGTTGATAGGCCGGGTCGGCCTTGGCGCGCGGGAGTTTCACATCCAGCGACTGCTCCATCAGCGGCGTGGTGATCATGAAAATAATCAGCAGCACGAAGCACAGGTCGAGCAGCGGAGTGATGTTCAACTCCGCCAGCACCGCGCCGCCGCGCGTCCGTTGGGAGAAACGTTTCATCCGCGGGTTCTCAGGTATTTGTGCTCGAAGTCGGCCAGGCATTCGGCGGCGAAGTTCTCGATTTCCACCGTGGTTTCCCTGACCGAGGTGATGAGGAAATTATAGCCGAACATCGCCGGAATGGCCACCGCCAGCCCCGTGACCGTGGTGATCAGCGCGCCGCTGACGCCCGGCGCCAGCGCGGCGAGGCTGGCCTGGCCGGCGACGGCCACGCCGCTGAAGGCGTCCATCACGCCCCACACCGTGCCGAGCAGGCCGAGAAACGGCGCGCCGCTGACCGCGGTGGCGAGCAAAATCAGCTGCGCCTCCATCTTCAGCCCCTCCTCGCTGACCGCGCGCTCCAGCGCCGAGCGCACCGAGGACATGGCGACGCGGTCAATCGGGCTGGCGGTTTGCAGCCGCGCGGAGAAAGTTTCATCCACCTCGGTGGAACCCAGCAGATTGAACGACAACTCGGCCGCCCCGGCCCGGTACACCGCCGCTGCCGGTGACACCGCGTAGCGGCGCGGGTCGCGGTACAGGTCGAGCGGGACGCGCGAGTTGCGGTAGCGGCGGATGAACAGGCGGTTTTCCCGCCGGGCGCGGCGCAGATAGAGGAATTTGCTCACCATCACCGACCAACTGAAGATGGAGCCGATCATCAGCAACAGAATCACGCCCTTGCCGGCGGGGTTGGAATGCTCGAAGGCGAACAAGATGCCGTCGCTGGCCAGCAGCGGAATCACGGGTAACATCATCCGGTCACTATCCCCGCTGACGGACGATTCGTCAATTCTCTCTTGAGACCCGCGCGCGCTTGCGGCAAGATACGGACAATTATTATGATGACATATTGGTCGGATTTTATCGGGAAACTGGAGCGGCTGTACGTCCTGCCAACCACGCAGGCGGGCATGGAGCAACTGGCGCGCAAGGGGCTGGCGCTGGTCGGGGCGCTGCTGCTGCTGCTGGCCGGGTGGCTGATCGCCCGGCGCTTGTCGGCGGCGGCGGTGCGGGTGCTGAAGCGCAAACGGGTGGAGCTGACGCTGACGCTGTTCCTCGGCGGCGTGATCAAGGTGGCGGTGTGGCTGCTGGCGGTGTACCTGGCGGCGGCGCTGCTGGCGATTCCGGTGTCGCCGCTGGTGGCGGCGGTGGGCGGCGGCGCGTTCGGCCTGACCCTGGCGCTGCAAGGCACCATCTCCAATTACGGCGCGGGTGTGGTGCTGGTGCTGGCGCGGCCCTTCCGCGTGGGCGACACCATCAGCGTCGCGGGTTGCAGCGGCGTGGTGCGGGCCATCCGCATCTCGGTCACCGAACTGATCACGGCCGAGGGCGAATTAACGTCGATTCCCAACAAAAAAATCATCGGCGAGGTGGTGGTCAACTCGTTCCCTAACAAATTGGTGACTGGCGCGCTCACCATCCCCAACACTTACGACCCGGAGCAAGTCATCCGCAGCGTCAGCGCCGCCCTCACCGGCACGAACGGCGTGCTGGCCGCGCCGGCGCTGACGGTGGGCGTGGATCAGTTCCTGCCGGCGGCCATGGTCATCAGTTACCGTTGCTGGGTGCCGGCGGAACGCTATGTGGAACTGCGCTATGCCGCCAATCTGGCGGTGTATCACGCGGTGAAAGACCTGCGCGCGGCACAGCCGTTCCTGACGCCGTGATGTTTTTTTTACCAAGAGCACACGGAGGAATTGGAGAAGAGATTGGTTTACTCAAAAGCCTTCCTCCAATTCCTCCAGGTCCTCTTTGTAAAACGCTGAGGATATTCTTGGCGGCGCTGGCGCTGGCTCCGGTTGCCGCGGGCGCGGTGACGGTGGGCGGGCACGAATTGCTGCCGCTGTCACTGTGGGAAGAATTGCGGTCAACGTCAGCGGCGCCGCTGACGGTGTCACCGTCCGCGACGCTGTCGGACCTGCTCGACGGCACGGTGGCCGCGCTGTTCATGCCGCGCTATCTGAACGCGGCGGAACTCAGGCAGGCCAAGGCGCGGGGCGTCACGCTCCATCCGTTCACCTTCGCCTACGACGCGCTGGCGGTCACGGTCAGCGACCGCGACCCGCGCCGGCAAATCACCCGCGCCGAGGCGCGGCGGCTCGCCGCTGACGGTGCGGTTGAATTCACGCGCCTGTCGCTGTTCCGGGCCGACCCGCGCGGGCGGAAAATCATTCCCGTGGACGGCCTGCTGCCGACGCTGCCCGCCATCGAGGGCCGCAGCTACCCGTTCATCCAGGGCCTTTATCTTTACACCAACGGCCTGCCGACCGGCGAGACGCTGGCGGTGATCCATTACCTGACCGGCGCCGGCGCGCGGAAAAGCATTTTGCGGCACGGCATGATTCCGGGCCATTAAGTTTTTTGTTTTCACCACGAAGACACCAAGGCACAAAGGATTTTTAAATAAAACTTCGTGCCTTGGTGTCTTGGTGGTGAAAACCATCCGAATTCCAACCATCAGTGTTGACACCGCGGGCAGTAGAACGTGCTGCGCTGGGCCTGGGTGAGTTTTTTGACGGGGGCGCCGCAAACACGACAGGGTTCCCCGGCGCGATCATAGACTTGCAGTTTTTGGACGAAATGACCGGGCCGGCCCTCGGCGCTGAGGAAGTCGCTGATGGTGGTGCCGCCGTGGTTGATGGATTGGCGCAAGACCTTTTTGACGCTGACGGTGAGCTTTTGGCATTCGTCCAGCGTGAGCGACCTGGCGCGGCGCTTGGGCGAAATGCCCGCGCGGAACAGGGATTCGCTGGCGTAGATGTTGCCGACCCCGACCACCACTTTGTTGTCCATCAGCCAGGGTTTGACCGGGGTGCGTTTGCCGCGGGATTGGCGGCACAGGTAGGCGGCGGAGAAGCCCGCCGTCAGCGGCTCGGGACCGAGGCCGGCCAGGAGTCTGTGGTGTATAGGATTGTCAGTCGTCCACAGCCAGCAGCCGAAGCGGCGCGGGTCGGTGTAGCGCAGCACCTTGCCGCTGGAGAGGAGCACATCCACATGGTCGTGTTTGGCGGCGGGCAGCTTTTTCGGCAACACCCGAATGGTGCCGCTCATGCCGAGGTGAATGATGATATGGCCCTTGGGCAGGGCAATCAGCAGGTACTTGGCGCGACGGCTGACGCTGACGACCGGCTGGTTTTTCAAGCGGCGAATGGCCGTCGGCACCGGCCAGCGCAATTGCGCCTGGCGGACGCTGACGCTCAGGATCTTATGCCCGGCCAGATGCGGCGCGATGCCGCGGCGGGTGGTTTCGACTTCGGGTAATTCCGGCATACCGATGTTTTAACCACCAAGGCCCGAAGGCACAAAGTGTTTTTTAAATAAAACTTAACCGCGGAGGCGCGGAGATTTTTTATTGATGAACCACAAAGACACGAAGACTATTTTTCAAATAAACCTTCGTGCCTTGGTGTCTTCGTGGTGCAAATGGCTTTTAGAACTGGTGGCGGTAGCCGGCGGTTAGGCCCCAGGGCTTGTCGTACTTGTCGCCGAAGGAGGCTTCGTAGTCGAGGTGGAGTTGGTTGTTGGTGTCGAGTTGCCAGATGAGGCCG
>JAISBF010000078.1 GCA_031266335.1 Verrucomicrobiales bacterium | reverse complement strand
GGCGCGACGCGCTTCTGCATGGGCGCGGCGTGGCGCGGCGTGCGCGAGGGGACGCCGAAATTCGAGCAGGTGAAGCGCATCGTCAGCGAGGTGGCCAAACTCGGCATGGAAGTGTGCGTGACGCTCGGCGAGTTGACCGAGCGCGCGGCGGCGGAGTTGAAGGAGGCGGGCGTCACCGCGTACAATCACAACCTCGACACCAGCCCGGAGTTTTACCCGCACATCGTCACCACGCACACCTACGCCGACCGGCTCCGCACCATCCGCGCCGCGCAACAGGCGGGCCTGGACGTGTGTTGCGGCGGCATCCTCGGCATGGGCGAGACCGTCAGCGACCGCTTGCGGCTGCTGGAAATTCTGACCGGCTTCGACCCCGCGCCGGAGAGCGTGCCCATCAATTGTCTGGTCGGCATCGACGGCACCCCGCTGGCGGGCGCGCAACCGGTCGGCATTTTCGATTTGCTGCGGATGATCGCGACCACGCGCGTCGCGCTGCCGAGGACGAAAGTGCGACTGTCAGCGGGCCGCTCGTATTTGACGAAAGAAGGACAGGCACTGTGTTTCTACGCCGGCGCGAACTCGATTTTCTACGGCGGCAAATTGCTCACCACGCCCAGTCCCACTGAGGATGAGGATTTGGCGCTGCTCCGCGAACTCGGCCTCACCCCGCTGGAACCGAAAAAAGCGTGCTTGAACGATTTGCAAACCGCGGCGCTGACGGTGGCGAAAACGTGACGGAATTTAGATTTTGCAAATATTCACGCGCCTCGGCACAGCTAAAATATATACTTGTGTCCGGACTAATTTGGCGTACATTAATCGCCCCTTGTCTAATAGTTTCGAAGATACGAAACGGCATAGGAAAAAAATCAACCCTCTGCCGCCGAGGTTTGGGCGGATGGTTAAATTATTAGCAAACATGTCTGGGGCCTGACCTTAAACCTCTTTACGGGCCGTAATCACCAGGCATTTCATTCAATGAAAGATATCGCAACATTGCTGGATTCCTCCCTGCAAAACTTCAAGGAAGGCAGCATTATCAAGGGTGACATTATCGCCGTTCACTCCAAGGAAGTGGTGGTGGACATCGGTTACAAATCCGAGGGCGTGATCGGTCTCGAGGAATTCGAGGAACCCGAAACCCTCAAGGTGGGCGACGAGGTGGAAGTCCTGCTCGAACGCCTGGAAAACGACGACGGCGCCGTGGTGCTCTCGCGCCAGAAGGCCGCGCAAAAACAGAACTGGGACAAAATCGTCAAGATTTACAACGAGGGCGGCACCATCACCGGCCGCGTGCGCAAGATTGTCAAAGGCGGCCTGATGATCAATGTCGGCATCGAGGCGTTCATGCCCGCGTCGCAGATTGACATTATCCCGCCGAAGAACCTGAAGGAATTCGAGGACCAGACCATCGAGTGCAAAATCGTCAAGCTCATCGAGGACCGCAAGAATCTGGTGCTGTCCCGCCGCGAAATCATCGAGGCCGAACGCGCCGAGAAGCGCGCCAAGTTGCTGGCGGCAATTGACAAAGGCTCCATCGTCACCGGCGTCATCAAGAACCTCACCGACTTCGGCGCGTTCATCGACCTGGACGGCCTGGACGGCTTGCTGCACATCACCGACATCAGTTGGAGCCGCCTGAACCATCCTTCCGAAGTGCTGAAACTCGGCCAGGAAATCAGCGTGGTGGTGCTCGAAATTGATCGCGAAAAAGAGCGGGTCAGCCTCGGCCTCAAACAGCAGACCGCCAACCCGTGGGAGAAAATCGCGGAGAAATACCCGATCGGTACCCGCCTCAAGGGCAAAATCACCACCCTGGTTCCCTACGGCGCGTTTGTGGAACTGGAGCCTGGCATCGAGGGGTTGATCCACGTCTCGGAAATTTCCTGGACCAAACGCATCGCCAAACCCGCGGAAGTGCTCGAAGTCGGCCAGCAAGTCGAGGTCGCGGTCACCGAGGTCAATCCCGAGGAGCAGAAGCTGTCGCTCAGCCTGCGCGCCTTGGAAGCGAACCCGTGGGACACCATCCAGGAGAAATATCCGCCCGGCGCCAAAGTCAAAGGCATCGTCCGCAACCTCACCGCCTATGGCGCGTTTGTGGAACTGGAGGAAGGCATCGACGGCATGATTCACGTCTCCGATTTGTCGTGGACGCGCAAAATCAACCATCCGTCCGAACTGCTCAAGAAGAACGACGAAGTCGAGGCGCAAGTGCTCGGCATCGACAAACAAAACCAGCGCATCAGCCTGGGCATCAAGCAACTCGCCGACGACCCGTGGAACAACATCGACAACCGCTACAAGGTTGGCGACCTCGTCACCGGCGCCGTCTCCAAGGTGGCCAGCTTCGGCGCCTTTGTACAACTGGCCGAGGAAATCGACGGCCTGGTGCACATCTCGCAAATCAGCGAGGAGCGCGTCGCCAAGGTCAAGGATGTCCTCAAAGTCGGCCAGGAAGTCAAGGCCCGCGTGGTCAAGGTGGACAAAGTGGAGCGCCGCATCGGTCTCTCCATCAAAGCCGCCGACTACACGCCGGAACAACTGGCGGCGGAAACCGCTTCCCTCGAAAGCCTGCGTGGCAACGACATGCTCGGCTCGATGGGCGACGCCTTCAGCCGCGCCGAGGAAGAATTCCGTCCCGGCCAGGGCAGCGAGACGAAATAATCAGCACGCTGAGCGTGACACAAAAAACGGCGGGCATCATCCCGCCGTTTTTTTGCGCCCGCCGCTGACGATGAGAAGCACTGGCCGCGGCGCATTCGGCATATCCGGCAAATACTCGCCTCCTCCATCGTCCTCCCGGGCGCGGCCGAGGGAGCGGGTTGGGCGCGGCGAGCGTGCTGAAGCCATCGTCAGCGGGTGCGGTTACAATTTCGCAAACAGGTCATTCCATGTGCAATTTAGCGAATGACTCAGTGCCCGCAGGGTGTGCAAACGGGGAAATTTAGCGCCGGCTTCAATCATCTGAATATAACGCAAAGTGAGTCCGCAATTCTGGGCTAATTGGTCCTGGGTTAATTTTCGTTTGAAGCGCAAGCGTTGCACGTTTTCGCCGAAAACTTTTTTCCCGTTCGCCATTAACAGGGCCTTTTTCAATTCCACCAACACCATTGAAAAATTTTACCGTCAAAACTCGGAACGATTAGTTCGTAAAAAGTCTTGCCAACGGGGGAGATTTTTGCAAACTTTTGAACAATTAGTTCGTATGAATATAAAACCGAGACGCAAGCCAACAACATATCCAAATGAACTGCCTGGCCCGCCACTGTCAGTGGCTTGGCGGCAACGTCACCGCCGGCGGACGCCTCTACAATTTCGCCAGCAAATCATCCCAGCGGCAACCTAGGGCGCGGCGGAGGTCCCGCAAGTTCCTCATCCGCGGAAAACTGACGCCGGCCTCAATCATTTGAATATAGCGGAGCGAAACATTGGCTTTTTCCGCCAGACCTTCCTGAGTCAGCCGCCGTTCCGTGCGGAGCTTGCGCACGCTGGCGCCAAAAATATTTTTGCCGTCATCCTCCACGATTAAAGAATGCACCAATCCCGCCCGCCTTAGTGCGAAGGATACCTTCGTAAAAAGGCTTGCCGCCCCGCAAGGAATTTGTTATTTTGCATACGAATGAAACCTTCGTATTCAAAATTACTAAAAAGAAAACACCAAATGCCAACCCCTTATATGAAAAACCTAACCCTGATCTTAACCCTCCTCCCCGCGCTGACGCTAACCGTTGTCGCGGAACACAAATTCATCACCAGCGGCACTGAGGCAGAGTCGGACAAAACCTACACGGGCACCGCCAACTACGCCGCCCTGCAAGTCAGCGGCAGCGAGACTTTCTACCGCGGCACCAACCTCACCCTCAGCGGCAGCGCCATTGCCAACAACAACGGACGGTGGGGCGCCTACGTTTATAATCAGGGCCGACTGGATTTGCACAACGTCACCGGCAGCGGCGGGCCATTGCAAAGTAGCTACGCCGTGTTTGCGACCGGTTCTTCCACCCTGACCATCACCGGCGGCACCTTCACCACTACCGGATATCTGAGCGATGCGATACTGGCCAACGCCGCCGACAGCGTCAGCTTGTCCGGGGTCACGGTCGCCACGACGGGTGACAGGTCTTTTGCCGTCTCGACGTACAACCACGTCACGCTGACCATCATCAGCAGCACCATCACCGCCACCGGCTCGGACGGACGCGGAGTGCGCAGTCAGGATGGCTTCGCCACGCTCACTGACACCGTGATCACCACCACCAGCGCGCTTGCCACCAATGCGTTCCATCTGGCCATCACCGGCACGGCCATTCTCAATAACGTGAATATCACCGCCAGCAAAAATGCGATTTGTCTCAGCGGCTCCGCCAGCGAGCGCCCCGTCCTGATCATCAACGGCGGTTCCTTTGTCTCGGAGCACAATGCCCTGATGTTGGGCTGTGACATGGACGCGGCCGCCCTCATCACCATCACCGGCGCCGACCTGGTCGCGCCCGTCGTCATCAGCACGGAGGCCGTCAGCGGTTTCAATAACATGCCCGCGGCGGAGATTGCCATCACCGACTCCACCCTGACTGGCGATATCGCGGGCAACGCGCTCTCCACCTTGACGATAGACTTGAACCGCAGCACCCTCACCGGCGACCTCATCGCCAACGACAACGCCACCCTCACCGTCAGCGGCAGCAACGGTACCGGCATCACCGGCAACGTCACCGGCAGCGGTACCGCCACCCTCGACCTCACCGTCAGCGGCCCCGGCACTTCCCTCCTCGGCGACATCGCGCAACACGATGACGCGACCGTCACCATCACCATTGACCACGGCGCCACCGGCAGCGGCGGCTTCAACAGCGGCAACCTCGTCACCGGCAGCGACAGCGCGTGGACCTTCGACAAGGACAGCCACGGCAACTACGGTGAGAATCATGGCGTGTGGAATCTCGGCGATTACGCTGTCACTTTCGACAACCTCGATCACCGCGGCACCATCAACATCAGCGTCAACAGTGACACCGGCGCGGGCGGCTCCATTGCCGTTACCGACACCGCTGACGGTGACGGCAAAGTTCATGTGGACACCACCGGCAACGGCCAACTCAATCCCAACGATGTACTGCCCGGCATCGTCAGCGGCGACGGCACGGAAAACTGGCAATGGGATCCCATCGACTGGGGCATCGACACCATCATCAAGGACGGCGACCACTTCATCAAACAAGGCACCAGCCCCGCCGGCGCCGTCCTCAACAGCAGCGTGGCCATCCAACAAGCCATGTGGTTCGCGCAGCAAAACAGCCTGCTCAAGCGCATGGGCGACCTCCGCTATGGAGCGCGGGCGTCCCGCCCGCTGGCGGACAAGGATGTCCGCGTTCCATATAATCTGATAGAAAACATTTGGCTCAGAAGCTACGGCCAACAGCTAAACATCGGCAGCCAAGTATCAGGCCGCGCCTACGAACAACTCATCTATGGCGTGGACCTCGGCACGGATCACAAGTTCACCATCAGCGCTGACAGTGACTTGTATCTTGGAGTGTATGCCGGCTACGGCCGCAGTGATATAGATTACCGCACTCCCGGCACTGACGGTGAGATTAACAGCTACTACGGCGGCCTCTACGCCACCTGGCTCCACAGCAGCGGCTTCTACATCGATGCCACCTTCAAAGCCGCCAGTGTCGATAACGACCTGAAAGCCCCGTATGGAAACACTCAACTCACCGCCAACTACAGCGACGTAAACCTCGGCGGCAGCCTCGAACTCGGCAAGAAATTCACCTTCACCGATGATTGGTTCATCGAGCCACAACTCCAAGTGAACTACCTCCACATCCTCGCCGAGGACTACACCGCCGGCCCCATGAGCCTCAAAGCCCAAGACCTCGACGCCCTACAACTCCGCCTCGGCAGCCTCTTCGGCAGAACCATCCAACTCACCAACAGCGGCGCACTCCAGCCCTACATCAAGATCAGCGGCGTCGAAACCATCAGCAGCGGCGGCACCATCCGCAACGGCTACCAACACACCCGCGCCAACACCGACGGTGCCAGAGCCGAGTTAGGCGGCGGCCTCATCTGGCAACTCGACGCCAACAACCAACTCCACCTCGACTACGAAGCCTCCTTCGGCGACAAATACGACAAACCCTGGGGCCTAACCGCCGGCTACCGGCACCAATTCTAACAGCACCTTGGGCCACAGAGAACACAGAGAAGCACAGAGATTTTATTGGGTCTTGCCTAGCTCAGCGAGATAAAAACCGCTAGAAGTAAGGCAGACAGATGAAGAATCGGTATTTGAAAGTTGCGAACTTTTCCGCGGCGAAGTTTCGGCTATTAAGCAAGTGTT
>JAISBF010000034.1 GCA_031266335.1 Verrucomicrobiales bacterium | reverse complement strand
ACAGTTTGAATTTGGGTTGGTTTAGTTTCAGTTTCATTTTCATTGGTTTTCTGGTTGTTTGGTTTTCTTGTTTTCTGGTTTGGTTGAGTTGAAGGTCAGAGTTGCGCGGCGAGGCTGCCATCCCAGGTTTTGTGGATGTATTTTTTGACGCTGATGTTATGGATTACGGTTCGATTCATATGGGTGCTTTCGATTTATGGTTTGGGTTTGGGGTTAAGAGTGGCGGGATGGCCGCCGAAGGTGTGGGTTCTCACGTGGTGAGAGGCGTATCTCTCGATGTGAGACGTGAATCTCACGGGGTGAGAGACGCATCTCTCGGCGTGAGACGTGAATCTCTCGGGGTGAGAGGCGTATCTCTCGACGTGAGACGCGAATCTCACGGGGTGAGAAACGTATCTCTCGGCGTGAGATGGGAATCTCACGAGGTGAGAAGCGTATCTCTCGGGGTGAGACGAGCATCTCACGGGGAGAGAAGCCTATCTCTCGAGGTGAGAAATGCACTTCACAGGGTGCGAAACGTCTCTCACGAGGTAGGAAGCACTGCTCCTGCCGTGAGAGTGGTCGCTGACGTGGAGAGGTTGGAGACTGTCGCCAAGGTTTTACCACATGGGGAATGGAGAAGGCAAAACTCGGCTGGGAAATTAAAAGGTCAGGGCAGGAGTCATACTGAGCGCGTGAGCGCGTGAGCGCGTGAGCGCGATTCTCTTACGTTATGACTTAGGTCGTTCATCTTCAGCGGGTTATCGGTAGTTAGTAGATAGCATCTATTTATTCTCGATAACGGGGTAGGACGATATGGAATCTGTCTGCCTGGTGCAAGGTTTTTTTCATTTAATCCGCAGATTTTTTACAATGAGGACATGGAGGCATTGGAGGGTTGAGCGGTTTAGTCAAGAATTGCTTACTCCAATAACTCCATGTTCTCGTTGTAAAAAAAATTTTAACGGCGGTAACCGCGTTTCTCGGCCTCGCGCTCGCGCTGGATTTTATGCTTTTTCGCGGTGACTTTCTTGGTCTTGCGCTTGCGCAACTGGCGGGCCAGTTTTTCCACCGCGAGGTCAACTCCGGCGTACATGTCGCTGTGATGTTCCTCGATGTGTATGTCCGGCCCGGGCACGCCCAGGTGAATTTTCACGCAAAACGCGCGCGCCGGCGCTTTGTTCTCGTCGTGCATCAGCACCACGTGGGCGCCGATGATGTCTTCCGTTAAATGTTCCAGGTGGCTGACTTTTTGCGCGACATAGGCTTGAATCGCGCCGGTCATTTTCAAGTGCCGCGAACTGATATGAATTTGCATCCGCGAACTTTAAAATCAATGCCGGTGACTGTCCACCAAAATTGACAGCCAAATTTATGCCGCGCCGCTTTGCACCATCAGCCACGCCGCCACGCGCCGCCTGACGCGGCGGGGCGAGATTTCCGACACGGCCGATGAGACCCGTTGGAACCACGAACTCCAGGCCACCGCCCGTCCGTGTTCCAGCGCGCGCAGCCCGCTGGCAACCACCTCGGGCACCGACTGGCTGCGGGCGAAAAAGCGCGGACTCATCCCGGCGACTTGCTGGAACTCCGTGTCCACCGGCCCCGGGCACAGGCACGACACCAGCACGCCGCGCGGCCGCAGTTCCTCGTGCAGTCCCTCGCTGAAGGTGAGCACGAAACTTTTCGTCGCCGCGTACACTGAAAAATACGGCACCGGCTGGAACCCCGCGGTGGAGGCGATGTTCAGCACGAATCCGCGGCGGGCCTCCACCAGTTGCGGCAGCGCCAGCCGCGTCAGTTCCACCAGGCCCGTCACATTCACGCGCAACATCGCGGCCACTTGCGCCGGGGTCAGCCGGGCGAAACTTTTATTCACTCCCAGTCCCGCGCTGTTGATCAGTCCGCCCACGCGCCAGCCTTGGTGCCGGCATTCGTCGAAAATTTTTTGCGCGCCACCGTCAGCGCCCAAGTCCGCCGCGATGATTTGCACGGCCAGCGCGCTGTCAGCGGCGAGCAGTTCGTCGCGCAATTCGCGCAGGCGCTCCTCGCGCCGCGCGGTCAGGATCAGCGCGTACCCGCGCCGGGCGAATTCCCTGGCAAACCCGGCGCCCAGCCCGCTGCTCGCCCCCGTGATGAGCACGTAAGTATCCGCCGCTGACAGTGGTTGTGACATATCCGGCTACACTAGCCGGTCTGCCCTGCCCCGCAACTTATAACCTCGGAACTCCCGCCACGAAGAAACGACCGTTTTTTTAACCACGGATGAACACTGATAAACACTGATAGTTTGATGAGCAACCAAACTAAAATCCGTGTCCATCCGTGTTCATCCGTGGTTAAAAAACTTCCTTTTCCTTCGCGTCTTGGCGTCTTCGCGGCTGGAGTTGCTCAGTCGCGATAGTCGGCCTTGGGATACAGGCGCAACTCGATTTCGGCGAAGTCCCAGTCCTTGGCCTCGGCGGGCGGATAGGATGACAACGGGGTGAGCGTGTTTTCCGCGCCGAATTTCAGCAACTCGGTGATGTCCACCTCGACCTCGCTGCCGAAGGTGTGATGGTGCCGGCGGCGGCCTTCGCGCTCGTTCACGACGACGCCGTACGACGACTGGCGGCTGCCCTGCCCGCTGCGGTTGCGCGGGTCGCGGGCGTAATAGGTGACGATGTATTGGTCTTCCCATTCCCGCGGAATCAGGATGGTTTTCGTCGGCGCGAACGCCTCGCCCTGGCCGGGGAACGTCAGCGTGACCGGCTTGCCGTCGAGCTTGCCGACAAATTCGCCGGCGAGGCTGACGACGCGCGCGGGCTTGGCGCTGTGGGTGAGGTACACCGCGCCGAGCACGCCGATATGGTAGCCCCGCTTCGGCGGGTCAATGGCAAACGCGATGGTGTTTTCGCCGGCGCGCAGCAGCGAGCCGACTTCGGGATTGAAGAAGGTGGGACTTTCCAGCCGCTGACCGTTGAGCCACACGCGCCACGGGCTTTGGCCGGCGGTGAGTTGGTTATTACCGCCCTGCCAGTCCGCCGCGACGAGGCGCGTGACGCCACCGTCAGCGAGCCATCCCCGCGGCACGGTGAAGGTGCGGAACGCATACAGCGGCCGCTGATAGTCGGCGCCGACGGCGGTGAATATGTCGAGGTACCACTGCGGCCAGTCTTTGGAAATTTTCGCGTCGGTGCGCCAGTCATCGTCAGCGGGCGCGGTCTGGGTCCAGTGCCACTGCGCGTCGGCTTTCAGGTTGACCGTCGGCTCTTGCCAGCGTTTGCCAGCGATGGGGCTGAAGTCCACTTTCTGTACCGGCGAGAACTGCCAGATGCGCTGCTGGTAAGCCCACCAGTGCCGCGCGGCATCGTCAGCGGCGTGGGTGCGGAAGTAGAACATCTGCACCTCGCCCTTGGGCACGCTGAGGTTGGGGATGGTCACCACGTTGCCGCTGACGGTGAAGTCCTTGAGTTCCTCCAGGCGGTCGCCGGCGGCGCGGTAAATGCGCGCGGGCGGCTGGTCGAGCGTCACGGTCAGCGCCACCTGGCGGTCACGGTCAGCGAAACTCACCAGCATGACCGCGTCGTCCAGACCGTTGTTAGTGCGATAACGCTGGGTGAGGACGCGGTAGTCGTCGGTGAAGTTGACCGACGGTTTGCCGAGGCCGTTGAGCAGGTCGCGGTAGAACACCGACTCAATATCAGCGGGCAGCCACATGCCCCGGATGTCCTGCACCTGCCGGAAGAACACGCTGCCAAGCGTGATGACGCGGCCTTTGCCGAGCCGGTGGCTGACGATGGCCGGCGCGCCGTTTTCAAACCGCGCGATAACCTCACTGTCAGCGCCCGGCGCCAATTCAGTGCTGAGGATGTTGTACTCAAAACCCTGCCAGTCCTTCGACGTGCCATTGTCAGGGAATGTCTTGCCGGCGAGTTCCTTGAACAACCCTTGCTCCGTCGCGCCGCTGATGGTGACGCTGCCCTGGCCGGGTTGCCGCAGTTTGGCCACCTGGCAGCCGGTGAGCGCCTGGATGTGCCAGGTGTCACGGTCAGCGTCCGGCTGGCAACGGCCGGTGAACGGCAGCGTCACGTAGGTGCCGCCGTCGCGCACCCATTTTTCAATGTCACGCACCGCCTCGGCGGTCATGATTTCGTTGCCGCAATCGAACAGGATGTCGTAGCCCGCCAGCTTGCCGTCGCGCAGCCCGCCGTCGTCGATGTACAGCGGCGACTGGCCGATGGATTGCAGCGTGCCGCGGCCGATGTCCCAGTTCCACGGATTCTGGATGGGCCGCGTCTTGTCGCCGAGCGACGGGTCAGGCGCGAACATGAGGTTGGTGGCGGCGTTGGTGGAGCGATACAACAACACCTGCGGGCCGGCGATGTCGTAGCGGCCCATTTGCTTGAGAATGACCGCGTGCCGCTCGTACCATGCCTTCACCTCCGGCAGGCGCGTGGCGGCCTGCACGATGAACACATGGTCGTGGCTGTTCAGGCCCGCGAGGAACGTGCGTTGCATGACGCTGAACATGTCCGCCGCGTCGCGCGCCGGCCCCGCCATTTCGCTGGAGCCGGGCAGACCGTAGATAAAACCGTAACGCTTGTACCACGGGAAATACCACATGCCCTCGCCGGTGAAATGCGGCCAGCCGCCGAACTTGGTCGCCAGTTCAATCCAGCGGTCGGTGCCGAAACCGATCGGCGCCATGAACTTGAACGGCGCGTTCGGGTCCACCTCGCGCATCGCGGCGAGGCCGACCGCCCAGGTGTCGCGCTTGGCGTTCTTTTCCCAATCCTGCGCGATGACCCACAGCCGGTTGCGCTCCGGCGAGAGATACGGATAAACCGACGGCTGTTCCGTGCTCAAGAACACCCGCCCGCTGAAATACTCCGAGCGAATCGCCAGCCGGTTGACGCCCGGCTGCAACAATTTCGTCACGTCCCACGCGCCCCACGAGCCGGTCTCGCCGACGTGCTGGCCGTTCAAATATACCGGCGATTTCACGCGCGGGTCGCCGTAGGTGCCGCCACGCGCGAAGTCGTACAACCACAGCGGCGTCTTTTGCAATTGCGCCGCTGACAGTGAGAAATCGCGCACAAACCAAGTGTCCTGACGGTAATACTTGTGATACTCCACCGCCCCCGGCAGCAACAGTTCATCCCACTCCGCGCCGCTGACACTCGCGTCCGGCTTTGACCACTGCGCCGTCGCGGCCTCGTTTTCCTTCGCCAGCTTGACGTGCCAGCGCCCGGTCAAGTCCAGCACCAGGCCGGACAGCCCGGTGAAATTCGCAAACTCCGGCACCGGCACCTCGTCCCACGACGCGAACGGGCGGTCGCTGCGGTTGAACATCGCCGACACCTCGGCCAGGGTCAGCGTCAGCGTGTCGCGCAAATACACATGCCAATTGTCCACCGCCGCCTTGGAATAATCCTGGTGCATGTTGAACCAGTAATCGTGCACCAGTTCGCCGAACGGCGACATCCAACTGCCAATCTCCACGTCCGCCAGTTGCCGCATCTGCTCCTGCGCCTGCCGCGCCATGTACAGCCGGCCCTTGGCGTTGAACCACGACACCCACGGCCAGGTTTTTTGCATGAATTCCGTCCGCATCCGCCCGCCCTGCAGGAACGGCGCGGGTTCCTCGGCCAAATCGGAAAATTCCTTCACCTGCGGCAATTCGCCGTACAGCCGCGCCGCCAGCGGCACGTCGCGCTTGCCAGCCTCCACCACCAGCCAGCGAATTTCCGGCCACTCGCCGACGCTGTAATTGTCGTCGAACAACGTCGGCTTCGGCCACAACTCGAAACGGAAATTATATTTTTTGACAAACTCCATGTCGTCGAGCGGGTCAACACCAGCGCCGGATTTGTCGTTCCACCCGTGATGATTGGACGGCCCGCTGAAGCCGTAGAAACCCCAACCGTAGCGGTCGAAGCGGTCGAGATACTGCGGATACTTCAACGCCGTGCTCAGTGACCCGCCGCTGACGATGACCGGCGCGGCGGCCAAAAATTTTTCCAGCGCGCCACGGTCAGCGGCGGCCACCACGCAACCGGTTTGCTTATAGACAAACCCCGCGTACACCACGCCGCCGGCCACCGTGACCGCCGGCACCTCGTGTCCCCGCACCGTCAGCGTTCCCTTGGTCACGCCGGGCGACAGGTCCAGGTCGGCCAGGAATTTGCCCGTGGCCGTCACCGCGTGCTCGTGACTGTCAGCGTCAAAACGGAACACCGACACCGTGCCGCCGTCCGTCCGCACTTCCTGCAATGTCACGCCCAGCGTCCCGTAACCGCGCAACTTCACGGCGGGCCGCGCGTCGCTGCGCATCACATTTTTGCCGTCGGTCAACGTCAGCTCATCGCATCCGCCCAGCACCACCCCCGCGCACAACACCGCTGACAATGACCCCAATAACCGCGCTTTCCTTATTAACATTATTAACATATGACGCAAATGTTATGGTTTTTATCGGCAAAGTCAACCACCGCGCTGTTCAGTGACAGCGCCGTCCATCCGTCCGCCTTAACCTTTAACCTTTTAACCTTTAACCCATATTGTATTATTTTTAACCTGTCCCTTAATCTCAATGAATTTGCCTCGCGGCGGCCGGCCCGATATAAAGGCCTGAGTATGCCGTCGTTTGCCAGCCAACCGTTAAAATTCCTGGCCGGCGTGCGCTGTCCGCTCAAGACCGGCGTGTGTTGCGCGGTGCATTCGCATGTCGGCATCGAAATTGTCTATCATGCCACTGGCAGCGGCCACACGCGCCTGCCGCGCCGGCAATTGCGCGTGCCGTTCGCGGAGCAAAGCGCGGTCATCTATCGCGCCGGCGAACCGCACGATCAGGTCATGGACCGCCCCGGCGAGGATTGGTGCGTGCAAATCGCCGCGCCCACCGACGGCGGCCTGCTCGCTGACAGTCACCTGTATGTGCCGCCACTGTCAGCGCCCGCGCTGATCGAGGATTTGCGCCTGCTGTCGCATGGCTACGCGCGCCTGAGCGCCGACGAGCAAACCATTTTCAGTCTCCGGGCCACCACGCTGCTGTTGTCCCTGCTAAATATTCATGCCAATCTCTCCCGCCGCGAAGCCGCATCCCAGTCGGAGCAATATGTATTGCAAGCCGAGCAATTCATCCGCGAGCAACTGCCCGGCATCCGGTCGGTACCGCAAATCGCGCGGCACGTCGGCATCAGCGACCACTATCTACGCCATCTGTTCAAGGCTCGACGCGGCAAGAGTTTGGTGCGACATTTGAACGAAACACGGGTCGAGCGGGCCAAGGCGCTGCTGGCGCACTCGCAACTGCCACTGAAACAAATCGCCACCCTCAGCGGCTTCAAGGACGAGTATTATTTTTCCGCCGTGTTCCGGCGACTGGCGCACCTGCCTCCCGGCCAGTATCGCAAAAAGTAGCCTGCCCCGGTGCCCTTGAGCGTGAAACGACCGGCGCGAATTGTGTCGCGCGGGTGGCAAATCGTGATTGGCAGCGGGCAACGATTATCCCGCCGCCATCCGTCCACCGCGCAGCACGGCCAGTTCATCGCCGCCGCTGACCGTGGGCAGACTGCGCGGCGGGCTTTGCTTGCCGCTGCCGATGAACTGGCGGTAACGCCGGAGATATTTGCTGACAAAAACCTTGCCGCCCAACACCGCGCCGTCGGTGAAATATTTGGCGCGACAACGCAGGAGTTCCGCCACTGACAGCGCGCCTTGTTCCGCCACAACTTCCTCCGCTTGCGCCGCTGACAGCGACGCCGCGTGGCGCTGCTTTTTGCCACCGCTGCCAAAGAGCAATTGGCGATAGTAATTATGCGCAATGTTCCAGTCCGTCTGCTCAAATGCCGCCGTCAGCGCCCGGCGCAATCGCTGATTGCCGGCGACCGCCTCGGCGTAACCGCAGAAGCGATAATCCTTCGGGTCAGTAGCCAGGCCGGCGCGAATGGGATTCAAGTCAATATAAGCCGCCATCACCCGCAGCGCCGCGCCATGCTCAACCAACACACTCTTGAATCGCTCCGACCAAAGCGTGCCAAAACGCTGATGCGCACGGTTGAACCAGATTGAGAATCGCTGCTTGAGCAACTTCATGAACTGCGACACATCGCCCATCAGCGCGAGTTGTCGCTGACGCCAGAGCTGGCCGTCGGTGTCAGCGGCGACGGCCAGCTTACTTGCCAGCACTGCCAGCCTGACCGTCTGATACTTGGTCGGCTGAGGATGCAAAACACGGTAACGTCGCAGCAACTCCGCGTCACTGACCGCGGCAACCTCCGGCACCCGAACCAGAATGTGGAAATGATTCGACAAAATCGCATAAGTAACGACTTCCACCCCGCAGAACTCCGCGACCTGCCACATCATTCGCCGAAACATCTCACGGTCAGCGTCCACAAACAGCCGCTCCCCATTAACCGTGCGCGAAATACAATGATACAGCGCCGCGCTCTCCAATGGCGAAACCTTGATGCGAGGCACCCTCATTTCATCCCTTTCCTTTTATCATTTATCATTTTCATCCTTCGTTCTTTCTTCAAGTACAGGCGCGAGCGTAACCAATTAAATCGTCATGTCAAATAATTTCTAACCTGTCCCTTAATTATTTCAATTTTTATCGCCATCCATGCCGCGGGACGACATGCTATTAATTTATGCATTTTCATAAATTTCCGTACCCGGCCAACTTTGAATTCGTCCGCGCTCTGCCTGATAAAAGCTTCCAGACCAAGCTCGGCTCCTATCGCCTCGCCGCCGCGGCTAATGACTGCGACGTTTATCACTTGCAGGTCACCGGCAGCGGCTGGCGGGACAACGATTCCCACGCCGGCCTGAATTTCAAGCCAATTAAGGGTTTACAATCAGCCAACAGCCGCCTCGTGTTCGGGAAAAACGGCGCGTTGAAACTGGTCACCGTCAGCGGCGAAACCGTCCTCGAATCCTCCCCCGCCGGCTTCTTCGGCCAAAAAGGCGCGGCCTCGCTGTTCCAGTTCAAGCGCGAGGACGGCACCCAGTTCTACGGCCTGGGCGAGAAATGGAGCGGCTTCGAGCACTCGCGCAAAATCACCAAGTTCTGGAACACCGACGTGTTCGCCGATTTCAATTACCGCTCCTACTGGGAAGGCAAGCCGGCGGCCGACCCGGTGTACGCCTCCATCCCCTACCTCATCCTCAAGCGCGGCAACACCTACGCCGGCCTGCTACTCGACAACCCGCACGCCACTTTCATCGCCACCGGCCTGCAAATTTCCATCGCCAACCAAATGGACTTGCCGACCAAGGAAAGCGTCATCCTGCTCGGCGCGGAGAGCGGCCAGCCTAACTTGTATCTCATCTACGGCCCGTCGCTGCGCGAGCTGACGCAAAAAATGCAACGGCTCACCGGCACCACGCCGCTGCCGCCCGCATGGTCGCTCGGCTACCATCAGTGCCGCTGGGGTTACGAGTCCGCCGCTGACCTTGACGCGTTGGATAAAAATTTCCGCCGGCATCAATTCCCCGTGGACGGCCTCTGGCTCGACATCGGTTACATGGACGCCTACAAGGTGTTCACCTTCCACCCCGACCGCTTCAAGGCACCGAAAAAAGAACTCGCCAGGCTCGCTGACCGTGGCCGCCGCGTGGTGCCCATCATCGACCCCGGCGTGAAGTTGCAGGCCGGCTACGGCGTGTACGAACGCGGCAAACAAGCCAAAGCATACTGCCAAAACCCGCAGGGCACTGATTATGTCGGCATGGTCTGGCCCGGCGAGACGGTGTTCCCCGATTTCTCACTGTCAGCGACGCGCCAATGGTGGGCCGCCGAGGTTGAGAATTTCGCCCGCCTCGGCGTCAGCGCCGCGTGGCTCGACATGAACGACCCGTCCACCGGCTTCGTCGAGAACGCCGACATGCTGTTCGACCACGGCCGGCAGCCGCACGATTATTATCACAACCAGTACGCCCTCGGCATGGCCGCCGCCAGCCGCGACGGCTTCCTCGCCGCGCGCCCGCACGAACGCCCGTTCCTGCTCAGTCGCAGCGGCTGCACCGGCGCGCAAAAATTCACCGCCCTCTGGACCGGCGACAATTGCAGCAACTATCACCACCTGCGCAACGGCATCGCCACCACGCTGAACCTCGCCCTCAGCGGCATCCCGTTCAACGGCGGCGACGTCGGCGGCTTCGCCGGCGACACCAACCCCGCGCTGATCCGCGACTGGTTCAAGGCGGCGTTCCTGTTCCCCTTCTTCCGCAACCACTGCATCAAGGGCGCGCGCCAGCAGGAGCCGTGGGCGTTCGACCGGCGGACGCTGACGGTGCTGCGCCGCTACGCGCAACTGCGCTACCGCCTGCGGCCCTACCTCTATCAACTGTTTGCCGAGCACGAACTCACCGGCAGCGCCATCCTGCGCCCGCTGTTCTACGACTTCGCTGACAGTGACCAATTGCCGCTCGGCCTCATCGCCGACCAGTTCATGGTCGGCCCGCATTTGATGCAGGCACCGTTCGTGGACGAGGGCTTGCAAAAGCGCAAGGTCACGCTGCCCGCCGGCACCGACTGGTTCAGCGTCAGCGACGGCCAATGGCGGCGCGGCGGCAAAGTCATCACCGTCAGCGCCACCGTTGACGGCACGCCGCTGTTCATCCGCGACGGCGCCATCCTGCCCGCCGCGCGCGTCGCCCCGCACGAGCAGCGGTACGATTTGCGCCAAGCGGATTTCCATCTCTTCCTGCGCCGCGTCAAGCAAGCCCACACCCGCTACGTCTTCGACGACGGCCTAACTTTTGACTATCAGCGCGGCAAACGCTCGGTGATCGACCTCACCGCCATCCGCCGGGGCGACACGCTGACCGTGGCCTGGCACGCTGACCGTGACGGCTACGGCGCCGGCGACTTCACCTTCACCACCACCGCCGACCTCAAAAAAGTCACCATCAACGGCCGCCCCGCCAAGCTGACATCCGCGCAAGGCGTGCCGCTCGGCGATTACCAGACCAAGACCTGGCAGTGACGCCAAAAGCATTCAACGCGGAGACGCGGAGGACGCTGAGAGAAGCACATTTTATTTTGGGAAGATGCCGTTGCCGCGTTAGCTGTACTTAACTGCCTCTTTTCTTCCTCAGCGCCTCCGCGTCTCTGCGGTAAATGCGTTGTCAGGCCAGACTTTTAAAATTCTGCCAAGCCATGAAGCCCAGCAGGATCGCCGCGATAATCCAGCCGAACCAGGCCAGCGCCAAACCGGCCGCCAACGCCGTCACCAGCCCGATCAGGCAAGCCAGCCGAAGCTGCCCCGGCCCCAGCACATCACGCAGGATTTGACCGCCGTCCATCGGCATGATCGGCAGCAGATTGAAGGCGGTCCAAATGGAGTTGATCCACATCGTCATCCAGGTAATTTCACGCAGGAACGGCGGCACGGGGATTACGAAGACCCCCAGCGCCGCGATCAATGCCAGCACAAGGCTGCACATGGGACCGGCGGCACTGACGATGAGCCGCTCGCGGCGCTCAAAGCGGTCTTGATAATAGGTGGTGCCGCCGAAAGTGTGGATGACGATGAACGGCCAGCCGCCAAAGTGTCGCGCGGCGATGGCGTGGCCGAGTTCATGCGTCAGCAACGACAGAAAAATCACCACCATCCACTCCAGCACCGGCAGCCAATCAAATTCCCCGCGCATCCCAAATCCGCCGCCGAGCAGAAACGCCACCAGCCAGAACCACGGTTGTACTTGGACGGGAAAACCGAATAGTTTGAATTTCAACATAACTTTTTAAATCTTGTTCACCACGAAGACACTAAGGCACGAAGGGAGACAGTTTTTTATTTAAATACAGCTAACGCGACGCAGCATTTTCTCCCCCAAAATAAACGGTCTCCCTTCGTGCCTTAGTGTCTTCGTGGTGAACAATCCGCCTTTCAAGGCGTCAACTCCCGCCCCGCGATTTCCCTGGTCACACGCGCCAGGAACTCCGCGAACGGCACCGCCCCGGTGTCGCCCTGGCCGCGCACGCGGACGGCCACTTGCTCCGCCGCCGCCTCCTTCGCGCCAATGACGAGCATGTACGGCACCCTGTCCAGTTGCGCGCGGCGGATTTTCGCGCCGATTTTGTCCGAATGCGCGTCCACGCTGTGTCGCACGCCCGCCGCCGTCAGCGCCGCTGACAGTGACGCCGCATAGTCGTTTTGCCCGTCGGTGATGGGCAGCAGCCGCGCCTGCTCCGGCGCCAGCCACACCGGGAACGCGCCGGCAAAGTGCTCGATGAGCACGCCGACGAACCGCTCCATCGAGCCGAACGGCGCGCGGTGAATCATCACGGGGCGGTGCTTCGCATTGTCAGCGCCGATGTAGTGCAAATCAAACCGAATCGGCAGGTTGTAATCCACCTGCACCGTGCCGAGCTGCCACTCGCGGCCAATCACATCGCGCACCACAAAATCAATCTTCGGCCCGTAGAACGCCGCCTCGCCCGCCTCCTCGGTGAACGGCACGCCCAGCGTCAGCGCCGCCTCGCGGCAGGCTTGCTCGGCCTTGTCCCAGTTCGCGGCGTCGCCGGTATATTTGTTGGAGTCGGGGTCGCGCAGGCCGACGCGCACGCGGTATTCGTTCATGCCAAGCGTTGAGAGCACGATTTTCACCAGCGCGAGACAGCCGCGCACCTCGCCGGCGACTTGTTCCTCGGTGCAGAACAAATGCGCGTCGTCCTGCGTGAACCCGCGCACGCGCGTCATGCCGCCGAGTTCGCCCGATTGCTCCCAACGATACACCGTGCCGAACTCGGCGAGGCGCACCGGCAGGTCGCGGTAGGAGCGCGGCTGCGAGTCGAAAATCTTGATGTGATGCGGGCAGTTCATCGGCTTGAGCATGAAGCCGCTGACAGTGCCGTTGGCGAGACAGGCGCACAAGTCGGCGCACGACGCGCCATCGTCAGCGAGTTTTTTCAACGCCTCCGGCTCGGGGATGGGCGGGAATTGCGAGTCCTGGTAATACGGGAAATGGCCCGACGTGCGGTAGAGGTCGAGTTTGCCGATGTGCGGCGTAAAGACTTGCGCGTAGCCCTGTTTTTGCAACTCGCCGGCGATGAAGTTCTGCAACTCCTGCCGCACCACTGCGCCGCGCGGCGTCCACAGTATCAGCCCCTGCCCCACCGCCTCGTCAATGTGGAACAACTGCAACTCGCGCCCCAGCTTGCGGTGGTCGCGCAACTTCGCCTCCTCAAGGTTGCGTAGATATTGGTCAAGCTCCTCGCGCGACGGAAACGCCGTGCCGTAGATGCGCTGCAACTGTTTGTTTTTCTCATCGCCGCGATGGTAGGAACCGGCGATGGAGAGCAACTTAAACGCCTTGACCTTCGAGGTGTACGGAACGTGCGTGCCGGCGCACAAGTCGAGAAACTCGCCGTTGCGGTAAAACGAAATCGCTTCGTCAGCGGGAATATCGTCGAGCCGCCCCAGCTTGTACCGCGCCTGCCCGAACGCCTTGATGCGCTCGACCGCCTCCGCGCGGGAGCATTCCTCGCGGATGAATTTCTGGTTTTCCTTGACCACCTTTTTCATCTCCGCCTCGATACGCTCAAGGTCCTCAGGCGTGAACTTGTGCGCGCAATCGAAGTCATAATAAAAACCGCTGTCCGTGGGCGGGCCGATGTCGAGTTGCGTATCGGGGAACAGGCGCAACACGGCGGTGGCCAAAATGTGTGACGCCGAGTGGCGCAGTTCTTCGAGCGGGGACATTTGTTTCATAAGGCGAAACATGATAGGCCCGTCGCTGACGGTGAAAAGCGAAAAACTCGCCGCGTGGTCAGCGTCAGCGGCTATTTGATTTCGATGGTCCCCAAATCAATCTCCACCGGCGAGTCCCTGGTCACGCTAAACGGTATGCGCGTTTCGGCGAACTCCACGCCCGCCGGCAACAAGTCCGCCCGTTCCTGACACAACGCCGCGCTGGACGGGACAACCAGCGTGTAGTCGCCCGGCGGCACCCCGTGGAAATACGGCGAGGCCTGGGTGTGATACGCTGACATTCGGCCCGCGTGCGGCTCCAGCTTGACGCGATAATACAGACGGTCAGCGTAAGGCGCGGATAATTTGTAACGCACGTCGCAACCGAATCGCAAGTCAACTTCAGCGGCGTCGCCCGTCACGTCGCCAAGCCAATCCACCGCGCCGGGCAGCGTGAGCATCAGCGAATACTCCCCAACCGCCACGCGCGGAAAAACCAGCTGTTCCGCCGCGTTCACCGTCAGCGCGCCGTTGCCGGGCGAGTGATAATTTCCCTTGCCCGCCAAGTCAACCCACATACAGGCCGGCAGGCCCGCCCACGCCGCCGCCGGTCGCGGCAGCTTGATGTTCAGCGTCAGCGGGCGCGTGGCAAACTCGACCGGCAGCACGGCGGTCTCGTCCGCTGACGGTGGCGGCATGGCGATGTGGAACCAAACATTTTGCCAATCCACCACGCCGTCATTGCGCAGCACAAACTTGGTCGCTGACCGTGACTCCGCCCAACCATCGCGCGACACCGCCAGCACCCCGTGCTCATCCGTCGTCCCGCTGCTGCCATACAGGAGATTCTCCCACTGGTCAACCAATGCCCACGCCACCCGCTGCCGCGCCACGGGCTGACCGTCAGCGAGCAACTTGAACCGCAACGGCTGCGTCACCGCCGCTTCGTCCACTTGCTCGCCCTGCGCGCGCAACGCTTTCGCCGCCGACTGCGCCACCGTGTCGGACGGCTGCCGCAATAACTTTCGCAATATCACCGCCGTTTCGGGCGGCTGTAACTCGTCCAAAACCTGCGTCAGTTGCCGACCCGCTGACGCTGACAAGTTACCGTCCGCCAACGCCGCAAACCACGCCAGGATTTCCCGCTGACTGTCACCGTCAGCGGGATGGCGGCCCGCCACCGGATGAAACTGAGCGCGCCCGCCCATATGAATAACACGCCGACTCATTCGCGATTTTTTTCCAACAAATACCGCCAGCGCCTCGATATAACGCGGCAACCGCTCCGGCGGCGCGTGTTTCGCAACTTGCAAAATCTTGCGCGCCGCCCAATCGCCGCCTGATTGGGTCAACATCCGCAGCGCTTGATCGTCCGGCCCGTCGTAATTGCCCCGGTCTTTTGCTAGCAAACAACCAATCGCCAATTCACGCCAGTCATACCCCAATTTCTCCGCCAGCGACATCGCTGACACTGACGCCCCGTCCCGCGCCGGATTAAACAATTTGCTGTCCTCGACTTGAAAAATAGCCGCCAGCGCCAGCCCGTATTTTTTCTCCGCCAGCCACGCCATCAGCGTCAGATACGACCGGCAAACGTAATAACCGCTCGCGCCGGTGCCGCACCAATAGCCGTAACGCTGACGCTCAGCCTCGCGGCTCCACTCACTATCCGCGCCGCGCATCACGCTGACAGTCAGGCGCCAAAACGGCCTGGCGTCTTTGAAATACGACACGGTTGCCACATCGTCGTCACCGACAGCGGGCTTGGGCAAAGTCTGCCACAAGCCGGTGAAATCACGCCACGCGGATTGCAATTCATCCGGCAGCACGGCGATGTTTTGCGGCATTGCCGTGACCGGCGTTTTTGGTTCCGCGCCAATTTCCGCGCCATGCCGCGCCGCCCAGACTCTCAACCACAGACTCGCCAGCGGCGGAAACAACCGCTCCATGTCAAATGTCCTGATCTTCGGATTTCTGCTCGCGTCCTCGAAAATATCCACCAACAGCGGCAGCGTCTCGACATCGCCCTTGCCGCAGGCGGCGCTGAACAAGCGAATATAATCAACCGACAAATAATCGCGCTCCTTTTCCAACGGATAATCCAGCCGCCGCAACCTGGCAACCAGATCCTCCGCAGTCTGCTCCTCTCCCACCGCCAGCGGCGGCGTCAGGCCGGCGATAAGTCCGGTCACAACGCCGCAAACCACGCAAAACTTGCTCACCATCAGCGCAGTTTAATCCGCCGCCCCGCGCGGTCAAGCAACCCGACACGGTTAACCGGCCGGCGGCAACTAATCCGCTGACATTGACTAAGCCGGTCCTTCGACTCCGCGCCCACGGCGCTCCGCTCAGGATGACGGGGGGTGTCGTCGGTCAGGGTTAAGATGAATTACCATAGTAGTTCCTTATCACATAGGCAGGCTATTCCATCATCCATGAGTAGGCCCCCCTTGGGGACGGGGGCAGCTGCATAATCCCGCAGGGATGAAATATTTATAGCCGCCGGTGTTAACCGGCGGTAAGTAGCATCAACCCAATCAACCCCGACGGGGTGAAATAGCGACTGTGCGCGACGTTTTTATTTCACTCTTACGGAGTTGGTTCGTCGTAACAACAGCTACCGCCGGTTGACACCGGCGGCTATAAATATTTCATCCCTACGGGATTATCGCTGCTGGCGCGGCACGGCAAGCAATTGTACCCAGTTCTCGCGCTGGTCAGCAGGTTCGGCATAATGCAATAACCTGCCAAGGTTATGCGGAACCACTATATGGTTCAGCGCTCAAACAATCATGCGGCAAAAAGGCTTGTCCAAGACGCTTACTTTGGCGCTTCGCCAATTGAAACAGTATTCCGGCCTCGCCTGAGTACAAAATATTTTTCTTATGTTTAGGTAGTGCGTCAGTTTGATTTTTTAACGCAAAGAGCACAAAGATTGGTTAAGTCATTCATTACTAACCTATTTTTACATTGACACTTTTGATAGGCACAATTAAAATTATTAAATAGTGGGAATCTTCACCAAGATTAAATTGTTGTACGCGCATTGCGCTGGCAAGCTGGCAAGCTGGCAAGCTGGCAAGCTGGCAAGCTGGCAAGCTGGCAAGCTGGCAAGCTGGCAAGCTGGCAAGCTGGCAAGCTGGCAAGCTGGCAAGCTGGCAAGCTGGCCATTAGTGAGTGTAACCGATTTCTCGGTAAAAATCAAGTTTTACTCCTCATCAAAAACGGTAAATTTCAACCGTTTTCTGATTATCCCCAATCTTATCCCGTCAACGGCCACCCGCCGCTGGCGCTCTAACCTCGCACCTTTGACCGCTTTATGAAGAAAGTATCCGCCCACCAACAACTCCCTCAACTGTTCTTGTTATCCATAGTTGGAATGTTGGCCGTGCCGCTGACGTTGACGGCGCAGGTGCCGGACAACCCCGACACCGACCCCGCCCCCGACGCTGAAATCATTATCGACGAGTCCGCCGACACCACGGCCGCGCCGGCGCGACGGTCCGGGGCGCGCGGGGCTTATACTGACGCTGTCAACGCCCCCGTCGCCCCGGTGACCATCAGGAATTATCGCGCGCCCATCAAACCCGCGCCCGCCCATCCGCCGCTGCCTGTCAGCGCCGACACCGGGGCGCGCTTGCAAGTCACCCGCATTAATTTCACCGGTAACTCCGTGTACAGCCAGGCAACCCTCGCCGCCATCGTCAGCGACCGCCTCGGCCAGTCGCTGTCGTTCCAGGAACTGCTCGACCTCGCCGCCCGCGTGGAAAATTATTACCACCGGCACGGCTACCAAATCACCCGCGTCATCATCCCGAAACAGGACGCGCGCGACAGCGGGGTGCTGGAATTCAAGGTGCTGGAAGGCCGCCTCGGCAAAGTCAACGTCAGCGGCAACAAGCGCTACGCCACCAAGCGCGTCCTCGCCGCCCTGGGGCATTCCGTCACCGTCGGCGAGCCGTTCACCATCGCCGACCTTGAGCGCCCGCTGGTGCATCTCAACGACGCCGCCGGCCTCGGCGCCGACGCCACCCTCAAGCCCGGCGAGGTCGCCGGCACCACCGACCTCGACGTGACCATCACCGAGCGGCGGCGCATCGGCGGGTCGCTGGAGTTCAACAATTTCGGCAGCAAGGATTACAGCGAATGGCGCGCCATCCCCGGCCTCTCGCTCCCCAACCTCACCGGCGTCGGCGACGAACTCAGCGCCCTGGGCGTGCTGGCCGTGGACAACCTTGACAGTTGGTTCTACCAAGTCGAGTACCGCCGCCCGCTCAACACCTTCGGCACCGCCCTCCTCCTGTATTTCGGCCAGGGCCGCAACGTCGTCGGCAACGAGTTCGACATCCTCGACATCCAGGGCGACAACCTCGCGTGGGGCGCCGGCCTGTCGCATCGTTTC
>JAISBF010000028.1 GCA_031266335.1 Verrucomicrobiales bacterium | reverse complement strand
GCTACTTGGCTACACAGCAGCGGCTTTTATATCGACGCCACCATCAAAGCCGCCAACGTGGACAACGACTTGAAAGCCCCCTACGGCACCACCCAACTCACCGCCAGCTACAGCGACGTAAACATCGGCGGCAGCCTCGAACTCGGCAAGAAGTTCACCTTCAGCGATGATTGGTTCATCGAACCCCAGTTCCAAGTCAACTACCTCCACATCCTCGCTGAGAATTACACCGCCGGCCCCATGACCATCAGCGCCCAAGATCTCGACGCCCTGCAATTCCGCATCGGCAGCCTCTTCGGTCGCAGTATAAAACTCACCAACAGCGGCGCGTTGCAACCCTACATCAAGGTCAGCGGCGTCGAAACCATCAGCAGCGGCGGTACCCTGCGCAACGGCTACCAACACACTCGCGCCAACACTGACGGTGCCAGAGCGGAGTTAGGCGCCGGCCTCATCTGGCAACTCGACGCTGACAATCAACTCCACCTCGACTACGAAGCCTCCTTCGGCGACAAATACGACAAACCCTGGGGCCTAACAGCGGGCTACCGCCATCAGTTCTAAAGCACCTTGGGCCACAGAGAGCACAGAGCAGACACAGGGAACCACAGAGATTTTATTAAACTAAACATCAATCCTGTGTTTCTCTGTGCCTGCTCTGTGTGCCTCTGTGTCCAACTAAAACTCAGGATGACAGCCATGCCAGGTATGGCGGGGAAATCCGGCTGACGCTGACCGCGACGATTTCCGGGCATTCATAGGGATGATGTTGTCGGATGAGCTGCTCGACGCGCGCGTAGTTGACGGTCAGCGTCTTGATAAGCAGCAGCACCTCGCCGGCGGTCTCACGCTTGCCCTGCCAGACGTAATGCGACTCGACCGCCGCTGACAATGACACACACGCGGCGGCTTTGGCGTTTAACAAAACGTCAGCCAGCCGCCGTCCGGTGTCAGCGTCCGGCACGGTGCAGAAAATAATGCTCGCTTCGCCCATGTTAATTTTTCCGCCGCGGTGGATTGCTATTTCGTTAAAAAATACCGCCGCTGCTTGTCGCTGACGGTGAAGCCGACGCGCGCCATCACTTGCAGCAAATCTTCCCAGACCTTGCGTTTCTCGCTGTTGACGGGATTGCGCAGCAGGTACGCGGGATGGTAGGTCGGCATCAGCGGGATGCCCTGGAACTCCGTCCACTGCCCGCGGCGCTGCGTGATGGCGGCGCGGCCGGTCTTGAACAGGCCCTCGACGGCGGTGTTGCCGAGCGCGACCAGCGCCCTGGGCCGGATGATGCGCACTTGCTCGCAGATGTACGGGCGGCTGACGGCGATTTCGTCCATCGTCGGCTTGCGGTTGCCGCTGCTGCCGGGCGGCATGTCGGGGCGGTATTTCAGAATGTTGCCGATATACACGTCGGCGCGTTGCAGGCCCATTGCCTGAATCATCTTGGTCAGCAACTGGCCGGCGCGGCCGACGAACGGCTCGCCCTGCGCGTCCTCGTCCGCGCCGGGCGCCTCGCCGATGAACATGATTTGCGCGTCCGGCGCGCCGACGCCGAACACCATGTTTTTCGCGTACTTGAACATGGCGCGGTATTCGGCGTTGGCGCTGATGGTGGCGGCCAGTTGCTCCAGGGCGGCGGCTTTTTGCGCGGAGTCGAGATTCAGCGGCGGCGCGTCACCGGCGGCGGCGGGAACGGCAACCGGCGCGGCGGCGCTGACAGTGGCGGGCCGGCGCGACTCCCGGCGTTCAGCGTCAGCGGCGGCAGCTGCGGCGCGGCTCACCGGCGGCGGCGATTTTTTGCGGCGCGACTTCAGCGCGTCGAGCGTGGCGGCGCTGACCTCGACGGTTTGCGCGCCCAGGTCGCGGAGGGTCCGCAAATAATCCACCGTCGCGTTTTCGAGTTGCTGGTTCATGCCGGATTATTTTAACCACGGATGGACGCGGATAAACACAGATTTTTTTGCGGTTTGTTCATCCGGTTTCATTCGTGGTTAAAAATTTTTCAAACTCCGCAAAGTCAGCCGGCAGCGGCGCAACAAACTCCAGTCGCCGACCGTCAACGGGATGGGTCAGCAACAGCCGCCGCGCGTGCAACAATTGCCGCGTCACGCCAGCGTCAGCGAGCCACGGAATGTTCCGCCCGTAAACGCGGTCGCCGACCACGGGGCAGCCGGCGCTGGCGCAGTGGACGCGGATTTGATGCGTGCGGCCGGTGTGGATGCACAGTTCCAGCAGCGCGGCGCGCGGCAATTTTTTCACCACGCGAAAATCCGTGCGCGCCGTCCGCCCGCCCGCCGTCAGCGCCGCCATCCGCTGCCGGTGCACCGGGTGCCGGCCGATGTTCGCCGTCCACGAACCGACCGGCGCTGACGGTGGCGGCGAGACCCACGCGGCGTAATATTTCCCGGTCTCCCGCGCCTTGAATTGCGCGGCCAGGTGGCGGTGGGCGGCGTCGGTTTTCGCCACCACCAGCGCGCCGCTGGTATCTTGGTCGAGCCGGTGCACGATGCCGGGCCGCTCGACGCCGTTAATGCCGGACAGCTGGCCCCGGCAATGAAACAGCAGCGCGGCGACCAGCGTGCCGTCGCGGTGACCGGCGGCGGGATGCACCACCACGCCGGGCGCCTTGTTGATAACCAGCAACTGCTCGTCCTCGAACAGGATGTCGAGCGGCATGGCCAATGGCGTCACGCGCAGCGGCCGCGGCGCCGGCGCGCTGACGGTGATGACGTCACCGGCCACGGGCTTTGATTTGGCGGCCAGCGCCGCGCCGCCGGCGGCGACCCGCCCGCTCCGCAGCAATTCCTGCACCCGCGTCCGCGACAGCGCCAGCCGCGCCGCCAGCACCTTGTCCAGCCGCTGCCGGTGATCGGCGACGGTCCAAATGTACGTGTATGAATTCAAAAGCTGGCGCCTAAAATTTCGCTATTGCCTGCGGCGGCGAGATTGTTTATGTTCACCATTCTCCGTGATGGATACTCAGCAAACCACCGTTTGTCCGCAGTGCAACCAGCTCATTGACATCACCGGTCTGGCTCCCGGCGCTTCCATTGCCTGTCCCGCGTGCAATCATGAATTCAGTATTACACCGACTTTCGATCATTATCGACTGGAAACTTTGCTCGGCGAGGGCGGCATGGGCACGGTGTACCGCGCCACCGACTTGCACCTCGACCGCGAAGTCGCCGTCAAGGTGTTGAAGCCGGCGGTATCCAACGACCGCAAGTTCATCGCCAACTTTTTGCGCGAAGTGGAAATCACCGCCTCGCTCAATCACCCGAACATCGTCAGCGTGTTTTCCTGCGGCGAATTCAACGGCCGCTATTACCTGGTCATGGAATATCTCGGCAGCCGGACACTCGACGATGACATCGAGGAACAGGTGCAGCTCAGCGAGGCGGACATCCTCGACATCGGCCTCGGCGTCGCCAGCGGCCTCAATTTCGCCCTGCAACACGGCGGCCTCATCCACCGCGACATCAAGCCCGGCAACATCATGCTGACCGCCGACCGCACGCCCAAAGTGCTGGACTTCGGCCTGGCGCTGACCCCGGAAACCGCCGAGCGCTCCGGCGAAATCTGGGGCACGCCGTACTACGTCTCGCCCGAGCGGCTGGAGCAGCGGCCGGAAGATTTCCGCAGCGACATGTATTCGCTGGGCGTCTCGCTGTACCACGCGCTGTGCGGCCACCCGCCCTTCGACGCCAAGACCGCCGATTTGGTCGCCGCCAAGCATCTGAATGACAAGCCGCTGTCGGTCAAGACCTACGCGCCCTACGTCAGCGAATTCACCACCTATGCCATCATGAAGGCGATGGCGCGCCAGCCCGCGGAGCGCTACGCCTCCTACGACGAGATGATCGGGCAATTCGAGGACGCCAAGCGCCGCCTGGTCACCCAGCCCGCGCGGCACCACGTCCCGCAAGTGGTCGTGGAGGAAGCCGCCGAGGCGGACAAGCGCATGGGCTGCATCGTCGGCGCGGCGGTCGGGTTTATCGTGCTGGCAGTGGCGCTGTTCCTGGTCTGGAAATTGTGCATCGGCACCGTGTGACCGCGCGGTCATTATGGAGCGCGGGCGTCCCGCCCGCTACTTCCTATGCCGAACGGCTGTTTGAATTCCCGCAAATCGGCCCGCTGTCCGCGGCGGCGGCGCGCACGGCCATCGAAAAACCGGCGCTGGCGGAAGGAGTGAAAATCAACGCTGACGCGCTGCAAAAAATTTTTCAGGCCACCGGCGGTTATCCGTATTTTCTGCAGGAATGGGGCAAGCATTCGTGGGAGGTCGCCGCCGCCTCGCCCATCACCGCCGCTGACGTTCAGCGCGCCACGCAAACTGTCATCGCCGCGCTGGATGAAAAATTTTTCCGCGTGCGCTTTGACCGGCTGACACCGCTGGAGAAACGTTATTTGCGCGCCATGGCCGAGCTTGGCGCCGGACCGTATCGCTCCGGCGATATCGCGGAACAACTATCGCGCGGCGTGACTTCATTGGCACCGACTCGCGGCCAGCTCATTGCCAAGGGAATGATCTGGAGTCCCGGCCACGGCGATACCGCGTTCACCGTGCCGATGTTTGATCAATTCATGCGGCGGATTATGCCTTTTGAATAACGTGACGCGGCCGCACCGTCAGCGGGCGCAAAAAAACCGGACACGGTCAGCGTCCGGTTTTTTGCCAATGAACTGTCAAGACACCTTAATCCTGTAACAACAGGGCATCGGAAGGCAAATCCACATCATCCGTATTATAGAACGGCTTGACTACCTTGGCGGTGGCTTTCACCCAAATGGCGGAATTGCCAATGGTGTAGGCCACCACTCCTTGCGTGCCCCACACATTGTTAGCATTCAGGGTCTTACCCTGGGAAAATTCCGCCGCTGTGCTGTATGCGCCGCGCGACACCAGCAGCGGAATCTGGGACTCACTCGAGGTGGACAAGCCCTTGACGTAATTAAACGCCAGATTGTCCCTGGTGAGTTGCAAGCTGGCATTGGCAGTGGTTCCCACATCGGTTTTGGGTTTCGCGCTGTTACCCCAAATCAATTTGGGTTCGGTCAACTCCTTGCTTCTCAACAAGCTCATAAAAAACTGCGAACTGGAGCTGGCATCGGTACGAGTTCCGGAATCTTCCAACCCGCCGCTGGGAAAAGAGCCGTTCTCCTCGTTGGCCAGCGTGAACAAAATCAAGCCCAATTGCCGGACATTCGCCACGTCCGCGGTTTGCTTGGCAGTGTTCAGCGCCTTGTTAATACCGGGCACCGCCAGGCCGGCCAGGATGCCAATAATCGTTACCACCACCAGCAGTTCAATCAGGGTGAAACCGCGGTGGTCCATTCGTTTCATGATTTGCTTAGACATGTCACTATTAAATACCTCCGCGCGCGATTGTCAATCTCCTTAGTAATGTTTGCAAACGCCATCTCTCCGGCCACTTGACCGTTGGCAGCGCGGGGTTTTTCGCTATGCTGCCACGCTGACCATGACGCTGGACGATTTTATGTACTCGCTGCCGCCGGCGCTGATTGCCACACAGCCGGCGGCGCCGCGCGACCATTGCCGGCTGATGGTCGTCCACCGGGCCGCGGGCCGCATCGAGCACCGGCGGTTTGACGATTTGCCGGAATATTTCACCCCGCGCGACCTGCTGGTGCTGAACGACACCAAGGTCATCCCCGCCCGCCTGCGCGCTGACGGTGACCTGGAAATTTTACTCCTGGAGGAAACCTCCCCGCGCCACTGGCTGTGTCTCGGCAAGCCGGGGAAAAAACTGCGCCCGGGCGCGACGCTGACCGTGACGCCGCGCGCAGCGTCAGCGGGCGCGCCGCCGGTGAAAATCGAGGTGCTCAGGTCACTGCCCAGCGGCGAGCGCGTCATTCGCATTTTTGATAACATCCAGCTCGCCGACTACGGCGAGCTGCCGCTGCCGCCCTACATTCAAAAACAGCGCCAGGCGCGGCACGAGGCGTTATACCTCCCGCAAGACGCGGAGCAGTACCAAACCACCTACGCTGACGGTGACCACGCCGGCTCCGTCGCCGCGCCGACCGCCGGGCTGCATTTCACGCCGGCGCTGCTGCAAAAATTCAACCACCGGTTCCTGACGCTGACGGTGGGCCTCGGCACCTTCCGCCCGGTCAAGGTCAGCGACCTGGCGCGGCACACAATGCACACCGAGCATTTTTTCATCCCCGCCGGTCTGCGCGAGGCCGCCGCTGACAGCGCGCGCGTGGTGGCGGTGGGCACGACGGCGGCGCGGGTGCTGGAGAGCGCGCCGTCACTGCCGGCGGGCGCGGGGGCGACGGACATTTTCATCTACCCGCCGCGCCGGTTCAGGCGGACGGACGCGCTGCTTACCAATTTCCACCTGCCCGGCTCGACGCTGCTGATGCTGGTCGCCGCGTTCATGGGCCTTGAATTGCAGCGCCGGGCGTACCGGGAGGCCATCGCCAGCGGCTACCGTTTCTTCAGCTACGGCGACGCCATGCTGATTTTATAAGGCAAGCAACGCGCCGCCGCCGCTGACCGTGACGCGGGAATTTGCGAATTTACTTTGCGCGGGAACTTGCGTTATCGTGAACATTCTATGATCCGCTCGTTCGTGTTCAGTGAAGGCAAGCTCGCCGCCGAGAATCTCGACCTTGACGCGCTCAAGCTGGTGCGCTTCGACAAGGGCCTGATCATCTGGGTGGATCTCGACCAGCCGACCGAGGAGGAAACCAAGGCGGTGCTGGAAAAACTGTTCCAGTTCCACCCGCTGTCCATCGAGGATTGCGTGACGGTCAGCAGCCTCCCCAAGCTGGAGGACTACGACGATTACAGCTTCCTGGTCATGCACGCCGTCGATTTCAACAAGCGCGAGAAATTCAACACCAACGAGTTGAACCTGTTCATCGGCAAGGAATTCCTGGTGACCTATCACCAGCAGGAATTGCGCCCGGTGCGCGCGACGATGGAACGCTGCGCGGTCAAGAGCGGCGCGCCCATCGCCCGCGGCCCGGACCGGCTGGCGCACACGCTGCTGGACCTGCTGACGGACTCGTACAAGCCGGTGGTTTCCGAGTTGAGCCGCGAGCTGGACGACCTGGAGGACTTGCTGCTGGACGACAGCGCGGCGCAGGAGCGCAAACTCAGCAGCCGCGAGGTGATGGGCGAAATGCTCAGCTTCCGCAAGGACCTGAGCGCGCTGCGGCAAATGGTCCGCCCGCAGCGCGAGGTAGTGTACCGGCTGTCGCGCGGGGAAAACAAATTCATCCGCCCGATTTTGATTCCGTACTACCGCGACTTGCACGACGACCTGAACAAAATCGAGCAGGCGGCCTCCTCCTTCAACGAACGGCTGCTCAGCTCCCTCGACGTGTACATCAACAAGACCGCCTACCAGACCAACGAGGGCATCAAGATGCTGACCGCGCTGACCGCCATCACCCTGCCGCCGCTGATCGTGGGCGGCTGGTACGGCATGAATTTCAGCCACATGCCGGAACTCCACCGCCCGTGGATGTATTGGGTAGTACTGGCCGCGACCGTCATGGCGATGCTCGGCATGTGGCTGTGGATCCGGAAAAAAAACTGGTTCTGACCGCGGCCGGCACAAAGAATTTTTTTTACAGGGAGATCATGGAGAACATGGAGATTCTTTTTTTAAAAAAACCTCCGTGAACTCCATGATCTCCCTGTAAAAAAATTCTTTGCGCCTTTGTGTCTTTGCGCCTTTGCGTTAATGCAGCTAAAAAAAAGCCAGACCCCGCCCAACCTCAAACCGGACGACCGTTGACCCATAATTCCTCGCAAGACAAATCCAACTCGTCGTTCCAGACAATGCCGTAACCGTGCCAGTCAACCCGCACTCGCTCAAAAATACCCGGCAGACTCTTGAGCAAACCGAACGGCTCCCACTTGGCAATCAGCGGGGTGACATCGTATTGCTTGCGCGTGCCGTCCTGAAACTCGACGGCGAGGGTGAGGTTGGCCAGCGGGGTGACGGTTTTTACCTTGTGCAACATGGCGCGGGTCTCCGCTTAACTCAGGGGCGCGACTTTGATGAATTGCTGGGTGTCCCAGATTTTTTGCACCTCGGCACGGTGTAACTCCAGCCACTCGACAACCAGGCGCTGCCCCTTGACCGGCAGGTCGCCCTCCATCATTTCACCGGTGCGAATGTTGAAAACCCCGACGGTGCCGCCGTACACGACATGGATATGCGGCGGATTGTGTTCCGCCTGCTGGAAGTACATCTTGACAATCATTCCGTAGAACTCACTGATGACCGGCATATGCGGGCAGCCTATGACAAAAAGCGCGAATTGCAAGCAGAGCTTCATTAACGCCAAGGCGCAAAGGAACAAAGCGGCGCCAGCACTGGGAGCGCCGGCTTCCAGCCGGCTGGTTCACCTGCCAAGGTCAGTCTGCCGGCTGGAAGCCGGCGCTCCCAGTGCTGACGCGGTTTTTCTAACAACCTCCATGAACTCCATGTTCTCCCTGTAAAAAACCTTCGCGCCTTTGTCCCTTCGCGTCTTTGCGTTAATGCGGCTTCGTTATTTACGGCGGCGGGCGAGGATGAGCACGCCGACGCCGAGGCCGAGGAGGAGCCAGGTGGTGGGTTCGGGGACGGCGGTGGCGTTGAAGGTCAGTTGGTTGTTCGCTACGCTGAAGCTGCCTTGCAGGCTGTCGTCCAGGCCGCTGGCGGTGAAGTTTTCGGCGTTCACGCTGCCGCTGGCGGTGGTGTAGTCGAGGATGAGGTAGTTTTCGCCGTCTTGCACGGTGATGTTGCTGAAGTCGATGGTGATGCCGCCGCTGAGGGTGATGCTGGTGGTGACGGTCAGCCCGTCGGTGTAGCCGAGGATGGCACCGTCTTCTAAAATCAGGTTACTCACGGTGCCGCCGCCATCGAAGAGGGCGCCGGCGCTGAGGGTGAGGTTGATGGGGCCGCTGTCGTCGTCGTTGGTGTAGAGATAGCCGTGCATAACGGTGCCGGCGTCGGTGAGGGTGATGGCCACGACGTCGTTGCTGTTGTTGCTGTTAACATCACTGGTAATGACGCTGCCATTGCTGCCAGTGAGGGTGAGGCTGCCGCTCCAAACTTTGATTGGGCCTGTCAGGGTGTTGCCGTCAAGGTTCACCGTGACGATGCTGCTGCTGATATAAAGCGCGGTGTAGTCGGTGATAATATCACTGCCAGCCAGTATTAGGGTAGATCCGTTCGATATATGTAGGCCCGTGTTGCCGACAATGTTCACGCCATTCATGGTACTGGATGCGTTGCTGAAAAAAATCCCCAGGCCGTCGTTGCCGGTGGCATGGATCGTGCCGCCAGTCATCATCAGGGTAGATCCCCCATATACGTTTATGCCATTGGTGGACATCGTGTTCACGTTGTTCAGCGTGGTGTGGCTATGGTTGCCGAGATCAAGTGCGACGGCGTAGTCACTAGTGACGTTGATGGAGCTGTTGGTGAGGGACACGGTGGCATAGTTCGAGGTAACGCCAAACCACGTCCACGTAGAGTTGGCAATGGTGATATTCGTGCCATCGTAACGAGTCTCGTCCCCGCTGACTTCCAAGTAATCGAAGGTCGCACCGTCATCCGACTCGGTGCCGCTGGTGACGACTCTGCCGTCTGCGAAGAGGTTCAACGCGGAGACGCTGAGGGCGCAGAGGAGGGTTAGGAGTTTGAGTTTCATATATTGGGTGTGCTTTCTGTTGTATTTTCTATTGTATTTTCTGTTGGTTAGCCGCCTTAACGCAAAGGAACCAAGGAGCAAAGGCGCGAAGGATTTTTTTACAGGGAGAGCATGGAGTTCATGGAGGTTTTTTTTAAAATAATCATCTCCATGTGCTCCATGTTCTCCCTGTAAAAAAATTCTTTGCGCCTTTGTCCCTTTGCGTCTTTGCGTTAATGCGGCTGTTTGGTTTGGTTAGCCGGCCTGTTGGACGAGGATTTTGGCGACGTCGCTGGGGAGGCCGATTTCGGTTTTGCCGGCGATGTCTTTGATGAAGAAGGCGTAGTACCGTCGCTCGGT
>JAISBF010000025.1 GCA_031266335.1 Verrucomicrobiales bacterium | reverse complement strand
ACCGAGCGACGGTACTACGCCTTCTTCATCAAAGACATCGCCGGCAAAACCGAAATCGGCCTCCCCAGCGACGTCGCCAAAATCCTCGTCCAACAGGCCGGCTAACCAAACCAAACAGCTTCATTAACGCAAAGACGCAAAGGAACAAAGGCAAAAGCGGCAATTACACGCCGCTTCAAATTTCCCTGCGAAGCAGGAGGCAAGGCGCAAAGAATTTTTTTACAGGGAGAACATGGAGCACATTGAGATGATTATTTTAAAAAAAACCTCCATGAACTCCATGATCTCCCTGTAAAAAAAAATCCTTCGCGTCTTTGCCCCTTTGCGCCTTTGCGTTAATGCGGCTAACAAAAGAAAGTAACCATACAGCATATGAAACTCAAACTACTAACCCTCAGCATCCTCAGCGTCTCCGCGTTGAACCTCTTCGCGGACAGCAGAGTCGTCACCAGCGGCACCGAGTCGGATGACGGTGCGACCTTCGATTACTTGGAAGTCATCGGGGCCGAGACCAATTACGCTGGCACGAACATCACCCTTAATGCCTCTCAGACGTATGGCGCCAATATCCAGGACTACGCCACCGTGTCCCTCACCAACAGCTTCATCAACGTCACTAAAAGCTACACCTACGCGCTTTCTCTCTACGACCATGTCCATGCCACGGTGAACAACGTGAACATAATGATGACTACGATAACCTCAGGTTGGATGGGCCGTGGTGTGCTCGCACAGGAGGACTCCACCCTGATAATGGCCGGCGGTACTATCCATAACGAAAAAGGCGTTGGGATTACTCTCGATGGCTCCAGTGGCACCGTGAATGGCGTGAACATTGTCGGCGGCGCGGGCATAGAGGTATTTAGCCTCTCTACCCTAACACTGGCTGGCAGCGATATCCTCGCCGAAAACAACGCGTTTAATATCGAAGAAAGCAGCGCCACGGTGAACCTTGACGGCAACACCGTGACAGGCAACATCGAGGTTATTGGCGGCTACGAGACGGTGACCACTCTCACCCTCACTGGCAGCAATGGCAGCGTCATCACCGGTGATGTTGTCTGCTACAATGGCAGCGCCGTCACGGAAATCACCCTCACCGGCGCCGACACCGCCCTGCACGGCAATCTCAGCCTCAACTACTACGATTACGACGGCGGCACCATCACCCTCACCCTCAGCGCCGGCGCCCTCCTTGACGGCGGCGGCAGCGTGAGCAACCTGACCTTGAACGACGGCGCCATCCTCGGCTACACTGACGGCCTGACCGTCACCACCAGCATCACCCTCAGCGGCGGCATCACCATCGACTTCAGTAACATCACCGTGCAAGACGGCGAAGACTACCTCATCCTCGACTACACCACCGCCAGCGGCAGCGTGAACGCCGAAAACTTCACCGCCAGCGGCCTGGACGACAGCCTGCAAGGCAGCTTCAGCGTAGTGAACAACCAACTGACCTTCAACGCCACCGCCGTCCCCGAACCCACCACCTGGTTCCTCCTCGGCGCCGGCGTCGGCCTCCTGGCCCTCCTCCGCCGCCGTAAATAACGAAGCCTCATTAACGCAAAGACGCGAAGACACAAAGGCGCAAAGGTTTTTGTTAATTTAAAAAACCAAAACTAAAAAATCCTTCGCGCCTTTGTGTCTTTGCGTCTTTGCGTTAATGTAGCTCTACTCTACATCCCCCCGCGTCCTGGCGGTCGGAGTTTTGCTTTGTCAAGCTGTTGGCTGCTGGCTAACGTTCACCGCATGGCCATCCCTGAATTTCATTACCAAAAGATGTTCCCGCTCGGCGCGGACCAGACCCAGTACCGTTTGCTGACCAAGGAGTTTGTGTCGGTCGAAAAATTCGGCGCTGACGAGGTGCTGCGCGTCAAGCCGGAGGCGCTGACGTTCCTCGCCGGCCAAGCGTTCCGCGAAATCGCTTTCTATCTGCGCCCTGCCCATCTGCAACAAGTCGCCGCCATCCTTGACGACCCCGACGCCTCGCCGAACGACCGCAATGTGGCGCTGACGATGCTCCGCAATGCCGAGGTGGCCGCGCACGGCATCCTGCCGTTCTGCCAGGACACCGGCACCGCCATCATCATGGGCAAGAAGGGCCAGCGCGTGTGGACGGGCGCTGACGATGAGGAGTTCCTTTCGCGCGGGGTGTACCAAACTTACACGGAGGAAAATTTGCGCTACTCGCAGAACGCGCCGCTGACCATGTGGGACGAGAAAAACACCGGCACCAATCTGCCCGCGCAGATTGATTTGTACGCCACCAACAGCGGCGAATACACCTTCCTGTTCGTGGCCAAGGGCGGCGGCTCGGCGAACAAGACTTACCTCTATCAAGAGACTCGCGCCACGGTGGTGCCGGGGGTATTGGAGCAATTTTTGACCGAGAAGATGCTGACGCTCGGCACCGCCGCGTGCCCGCCGTATCACCTCGCGTTTGTCATCGGCGGCACGTCGGCGGAGATGAATTTGAAAACGGTGAAGCTCGCCTCGACCAAATATTACGACGAGTTGCCGGTCACCGGCAACGCGCACGGGCGCGCGTTCCGCGACCTGGACCTGGAGGCGAAGATGCTGGCGGCGGCGCAACAGTGCGGCTTCGGCGCGCAATTCGGCGGCAAGTATTACGCGCTCGACGTGCGCGTCATCCGCCTGCCGCGCCACGGCGCGTCGTGTCCCATCGGCCTTGGCGTGTCTTGTTCCGCTGACCGCAATGTGAGGGCGAAAATCAATCGCGATGGCGTGTGGTTGGAGCAACTTGAGCACAACCCCGCACAATACATCCCGGAGCAATACCGCCGGCTCAACGTCAGCGCCCACGCGAAGTTCGTCCACCTCGACCTCAACCGGCCGATGCGGGAAATTCTCGCCGAGTTGGACCGACATCCCGTGACCACGCCGCTGACGCTGAGCGGCACCATCATCGTCGCCCGCGACATCGCGCACGCGAAACTCAAGGAGCGGCTCGACCAGACCGGCGACCTGCCGTCATACTTCAAGGACCACCCCGTGTACTACGCCGGCCCGGCGAAGACGCCGGCGGGCCTGCCGTCCGGCTCGTTCGGGCCGACCACGGCGGGGCGCATGGACAGCTACGTGGAGTTGTTCCAGCGGCACGGCGGCTCGCTGATCATGATTGCGAAAGGCAACCGCAGCCAGCAAGTCACCGACGCCTGCCAACAGCACGGCGGCTTTTACCTCGGCAGCATCGGCGGCCCGGCGGCGCTGCTGGCGCAGGAAAATATCAAGCGGGTGGAGGTGGTCGAATTCGCCGAGCTGGGCATGGAAGCGGTGTGGAAAATCGAGGTCGAGAACTTCCCCGCGTTCATCCTAGTGGACAACAAGGGCCACGATTTCTTCCAGCAAATCCATTGCGACTGCGGGCATTAAGAGTCATTCACCGCAGAGACGCAGAGACGCGGAGCAATTCCCCTCTCGAAGAGGGGTGGCGGCGGAGCCGACGGGGTGTTTCAGCGTTCGCCGGAATACAACACAAAACGCTAAAACACCCCGTCGCTACGCGCCACCCCTCTACGAGAGGGGAATTGTTCTTGCGGGGGCGCATGGTCAGTGAAGTTTGTTTCGGCGTCAGTGGCGAAAACCATTCCCATCCGCTGACGATGAGCGATTTTTTGCAATTTCCGCCTGCAATGCGCGCGCCCGTTCCTGTGCTTGCAACACAAATTTTGCGCCAGATTTTTGTTCCTGTTCATGGATGACTTCATCCATGTCCGCTCCACTACTTTTAGCCATATAAAACCAAGCCAAACCTTCCAACTGGTTTTTTATCACTCCCTTGCCGTAGTAATACATGACCCCAATCCACCCTTGCGCCTTTGCATGCCCTTGCGCAGCGCTCTTCTTAAACCACTCAAACGCCTTTCGATAATCTTTGGTAACTCTATCGCCGTTGTAATACATGACCCCAAGATTATATTGCGCCTCTGCATTCCCTTGTTCAGCGCTCTTCTTAAGCCACTCGAACGCCTTTCGGTCATCTTTGATAACTCCCAGGCCTTTGTCATACGTGACCCCAAGATTATATTGCGCCTTTGCATCCCCTTGCTCAGCGCTCTTCTTAAGCCACTCAAACGCCTTTCGGTCATCTTTGATAACTCCCTCGCCGTTGTGATACATGAGCCCAAGATTATATTGTGCCTCTGCATCCCCTTGCGCAGCGCTCTTCTGATACCACTCAAACGCCATTCGGTAATCTTGGGTAACTCCCATGCCTCTGTAATACATGAGCCCAAGACTATATTGCGCCATTGCATTCCCTTGTTCAGCGCTCTTCTGATACCACTCAAACGCCATTCGGTAATCTTGGGTAACTCCCGCGCCGCTGCGATACATGACCCCAAGATTATATTGCGCCTTTGCATCCCCTTGTTCAGCGCTCTTCTTAAACCACTCAAACGCTTTTCGATCATCTTGGGTAACTCTCTCGCCTTTGTAATACATGAGTCCAAGATTATATTGCGCCTCTGCAACCCCTTGCTCAGCGCTTTTCTGATACCACTCAAACGCCATTCGGTAATCTTGGGTAACTCCCACGCCTTTGTAATACATGAGCCCAATATTATATTGGGCCTCTGCATCCCCTTGCGCAGCGCTCTTCTTAAACCACTTAAACGCCATTCGGTAATCTTGGGTAACTCCCACGCCTTTGCCATACATGACCCCAAGATTATGTTGCGCCACTGCATTCCCTTGTTCAGCGTTTTTCTTCACCAACTCAAACGCTTTCGCCTCATCCTGCGCGCAAGCCATGCCATTAAAATTCATGGCTATCAACCACATGATACTACAGGCCCAATAGTTGATTTTCATAATGGTTCCATTGCGTCAATTTTTGAATATTTGGCCATATTAAACCTCCTTGAGGGTGATGCGGTCTGGGTGGTCGAACAGGCAATTAAAGTATCACCTTCACGCCCGCGGACAATGACAATCAACTCCGCTGACCATGACTGCGCGTCGTATCTTGACCCAAATCAAAGGTGCTTCCCTCCGCGCCTCCGCGGTGAATCATTCTTCCGTCACCACCATGTCGAGCCGGACATCGTGTGGCTCGGCGGGTATTTTTTCGACCCGCTGACAGTGGAAGCCGACGCCCACTGTCAGCGTCCTGGTCGTTGACAGAAACCGGTCGTAATAACCCCTGCCGCGGCCGAGCCGGTGACCGTCAGCGTCGAACCCGAGGCCCGGCACCAGCGCGAGGTCAGGCACCGTCAGCGGCGACGCGGCGACCGTGACCGGCTCCAACACACCGAACGCGCCGGCGCGCACATCCTCCGGCCCGCGCACTTCGCAAATTTCCAGATCGCTGCCCGTGACGCGCGGATAAAAAACCCGCTTGCCCGCCGCCCGCGCCGTCATCAGCAGTGGGCTGATGTCCGGCTCCACCGTCAGCGGCGCGAACAACAGCACCGTCCGCGCCGCCCGCCACGCTGGCAGTGAAAAAATTTTCGCCACGATGCGCCGCGAGGCCGCCGCCCGTTCATCGTCGCTGACCAGGCGCAATTTTTCCCGCAATTCACGCCGCAACGCCTGCTTCTGTGCCGCTATGTTCATGTTGGCGGATTTTAACCACAGATGGACACAGATGGACACGGATTTTTAACCGGCGCCCCGGTTTATCGGTGTTCATCAGCGTCCATCTGTGGTTAAAATATCCGCTGACCATGAGCGAAGTCTCGCCAACCTGGAAAAATCGCAACTTCATCACCAAAGTTTTGCTGCCCTCACTGTTGCAGCCGAAGGCCGGCAAACGCCCGCGCGCGCCCAAATTCCCCAAGTTGCGGCGCGGGGAAATTTGCATCACGTGGATCGGCCACGCCTCGTTTCTCATCCAGACGCCCGAACACAACATCCTGGTGGACCCGAACTGGGCGAACTGGCTGTCGGTCATCCGCCGCCTGCGGCACGCGGGCATGGCCATCGAGCATCTGCCGGCCATCGACTTGGTGCTGATCACCCACGCGCACTTCGACCACCTCAACCGCCGCTCGTTGCGGAAAATCGCCGCGCGCCAGCCCATCCTCGTGCCCGACGGCGTCAGCGGCCTGGTGCAGGGACTGGGCTTCGATACGGTGCATGAAATGGGCTGGTGGGACACCTGGGAGTCCGGCGGCTTGAAAATCATTTTCACGCCGGCCAAGCACTGGGGCGCGCGCATGTTGATTGACATCCACCGTCAGTGCGGCGGTTATCTCATCGAATATCACGGGCGGCGCATCTACCACTGCGGCGACAGCACCTACTTCAGCGGCTTCAAGGAAATCGGCCGGCGTTACGCGCCGGAAATCGCGCTGCTGCCCATCGGCGCCTACCAGCCGCCGAGCGGACGCGACCATCACCTCGGCCCGGAACAGTCCGTCAAGGCGTTCCTCGACCTCAAGTCAAATATTTTCATCCCGATGCACTACGGCACCTACCGCTTGAGCTTCGAGCCGATGGATGAGCCACCGCAACGCCTGATGAAAGCCGCCCTGCGGCAGGGCATCGTCAACAAAATCCGCGTTCTCAGGGAAGGCAAGCCGCAGGTGTTTTGAGGTTCACCGCGGAGGCGCGGAGACGCGGAGAAAAAGGCGAATATTTGGAAATCAAAGGAGCTATATCTTCTCCGCGCCTCCGCGTCTCTGCGGTGAACCAACCTGGTTTATTCACCGACAGCGAAGCGGGCGAAGCGCTTGATGCGCATGTTCTCGCCGATTTCGCCAATCTTCTCGTTGAGCAACTCCTGAATGGTCTTGTTCTGGTCCTTGATGAAGGGCTGTTCCAACAGACAAATGGTGGAATAATATTTGTCAATTTTGCCGTCCACGATTTTCTGCACGATGTTTTCGGGCTTGCCCTTGATTTGCGCGGCGGCGATTTCGCGCTCCTTGCTGATGAGGTCGGCGGGGACGTCCTCGCGGCTCAGGTACAGCGGGTGCGCGGCGGCGATTTGCAGGGTGATGTCCTTGACGAACTCGCGGAAGTTGTCGTTCTTGGCGACGAAGTCGGTCTCGCAGTTGACTTCAATCAGCACGCCGACTTTGCCGCCGAGGTGGATGTAGCTGGCGACGACGCCTTCCTTGGCGTCGCGACCGGCTTTTTTGCCGGCGATGAGGCCGAGTTTCTTGCGCAGGATGGTTTCAGCCTCCTGGAGGCTGCCCTTGGCTTCCTCCAGGGCGCGTTTGCATTCCATCATGCCCGCGTTGGTCATTTCGCGGAGTTGTTTGACCAGTTGTGAATCAATCGGGGTACTCATGGTTCGCTCTTTCCAAAATTGGGTTGACTGCCATCAGGCGCTGACAGTGGCGCCGGGTTGCTCGGTTTTTTCCGCCTTGTCGCCGGCGGGCTGGCGCGCGCCGCGCTTGTCGTTTTTATCCGCGTTGGCGACGCCTTCGGCGACCGCCGCGCCAAGCTCATCAATGATGATGCGGATGGAACGGATGGCGTCGTCATTGCCCGCGATGGGATAGGCGACGCCGGTGGGGTCGGCGTTGGTGTCGGTGATGGCGACGATGGGGATGTTCAGGCGCGTGGCCTCCTGCTGGGCGATGTATTCGCGGGTGATGTCCACGATGACGATGGCGTCGGGGAACCGGCCCATATCCTTGATGCCGTCGAGGTTTTTGTGAATCTTGGCAGCCTCGCGGCGCAGGGCGGAGGCTTCCTGCTTGTTCAATTTGGCCATCTTGCCGCTGGTCTCCAGCTCGTCAATCTCGCGCATCCGGGCGATGCTCTTGCGGATGGTGGACAGGTTGGTCAGCGTGCCGCCGAGCCAGCGTTCGGTGACGTGGAAGGCGCCGGCTTTTTCCGCGGCGGCCTTGACGGCTTCCTGCGCGGCTTTTTTGCAGCCGACGAACAGGATTTTGCCACCCTTGGCGGCGGTGGCTTTCAGGAAATCGGCCGCCGCGTCAAGCTGTCCGGCGGTCTTGCTGAGGTTGATGATATGAATGCCGTTGCGGGCCTCATAAATAAAGGGTTTCATTTTCGGGTTCCACTTGTCGGTGCGATGGCCGAAGTGCACGCCGGCTTCCAATAAGGTTTTCGCGTCTATCCTGGGCATGTTGCAATTTCCTGGCTTATGACCCGCCGGTTGGGGCAGGCTTCGCTTTCTAGCGAATATATTGTTGTTGTTATGCCCGCTGCGCGGGCGTTTATTTTTCCCTGATTGGCAGGGAAACGAGAAAGGTTACCGGAGAACCCGTCGGTGACAAGTTATTTTTTTACCGCTTCGCCTTACAACATGTTCACCGCGTCCACATCCACGGTCACGCGAATATCGTCCGGCCACTCCTGGCTGAAAACTTGCTCCCTGATGACGCGGCTCAACGTCAGCGGGTGGCTGGTCAGCAGGAACAGGTGGAAACGGTGCCGGTCGCGGATTTTCTGAATCGGCGCGGGCGCGGGGTCGGGAATTTCCTGCCCGATGGCCAGCAGCGCCTTGCTCGCGCGCAGCCGCTTCGCCGCCGTCTCGATGCAAAAGCGTGTCTTTTCCTCCGAGCGCCCGCGGAAGCAAACCAACACGGCGCGGCGGAACGGCGGGTACTGGTGCGCGCGGCGATAGTCGAGTTCCTGGTCGCAGAATCCCTCGACATCGTGGTGCCGCGCGAACTGGATGGCGGGATGAAACGGCGCGTGGCTTTGGATGAACACCTCGCCCGGCCGGTCGCCGCGGCCCGCCCGGCCCGCCACCTGCACCATTTGCTGAAACACCCGCTCGGCGGCGCGGAAGTCGGGCAGTTGCAGCGCGGCGTCGCAGTTGACGATGCCAACCAGCGTGACGTTAGGGAAATGCAGGCCCTTGGCGATCATTTGCGTGCCGACCAGGATGTCCGTCCGGCCGGCGCGAAAATCGTCCAGCGCGCGCTGGAAAGCGTGCCGCCCGCGCATGGAGTCGGAGTCCATGCGGCACACCCGCGCCGCGGTAAACTCGCTGACGATGGCGTCCTCGATTTTTTGCGTGCCGGTGCCGAGGTATTGGTATCGCTCGAACGCGCACTCGGGACACGCGCGCGGCGCCGGCGCGGCGTGGTCGCACAGGTGGCAGCAAACCGTCCGCGTCGCGCGATGATAGGTCAGCGGCACGGAGCAGTGCGGGCATTCGGCGACGTGGCCGCACTGCGGGCAGCTGAGGCTGGTCGAGTAACCGCGTCGGTTGAGAAAAATGATGCACTGCTCGTGACGCGACAACCGGTCATGCACGGCGGCGCGCAACGCGGCGGCGATCAGCGGGCGCTCACGGTCAGCGGGCGGCTCGCGGCGCAAATCCAACACGTGAATCACCGGCAGCCGCAAATCCTCGACACGCCGGCTGAGCGTCGCGGCGAGATATTTTTTCTGCTGCGCGTTGTACACCGTCTCCAGCGACGGCGTGGCGGAGCCGAGCACGACGGGCACGCGCTCGAACGCGCCGCGCAGCACCGCGAGGTCGCGCGCGTGATAATGCGGCGACTCCTCCTGCTTGTAGGTGTGCTCGTGCTCCTCGTCCACGACGATCAGGCCCGGCAGCGCCAGCGGCGCGAAAATCGCCGACCGCGCGCCGATGACAATCCGCGCCTGCCCGCCGCGGATGAGTTGCCATTGGTCGTGCCGCTCGCCCGCCGACAAATGACTATGCAACACCGCGACGCGCGTGACTGCGCCGAACCGCCGGCGGAACCGCTCCACCGTCTGCGGCGTCAGCGCGATTTCCGGCACCAGCACCAGCCCGCCCCGGCCGCGCCGCAATGCCTCGGCGAGCGCCTGCAAATACACCTCGGTCTTGCCGCTGCCGGTGACGCCGCGCAGCAGCACCGGTTGCGGCCGCGGCGCGTCCAGTTGCGACACAATCAGCGCCAGCGCCGCCTGTTGCTCGGCGTTCAGCGTCAGCGGCGTGTCCGCCGCCAGCGGCGCCGCCAGCGGGTCGCGCTCCATCCGCTCGCGGCTGACCGTGACCAGGCCCTTGTCCGCCAGCGCCCGCCACACCGCCGGCGTCGCGCCGCACTCGCGTGAAAGTTCCGCCAGCCACCCGCCGCCGCGCTTTAGCAAAAACTCCCACGCGCGGCGCTGCGTCTTCGCGTTTTTTAGCAACTCGCTGACCGTCACCTCGCGGTCGGCGGCGGCGGCTTGCACCCAATAGCGCTGTTTGAAGCCGTCCTCCCGCGCGCGCACCGCGTCGGGCAGCATCCCGCGCAACGCCTGGTTGAAATCGCAGCAATAATAATCCGCCATCCAGCGCGCCAGCTTGATCAACACCGGCGGCAGCAACGGCTCAGCCTCAGCGAGGCCGATGACCTCGCGGCAATTGGCGACTTGCGGCTGGTCAGGAAATTCCACCGCGTAAGCCAGCGTCGTCTGGCGCCCCCACGGCACCTTGAGCCGGTGACCGGGCTGTACCCGGCCCGCCAGCGCCGGCGGCAGCGCGTAGTCGAACAACTTGTCCAGCGCCAACTCCGGCGCCACGCGCACATACGTTCGCGCGGTCAGCGGCTCCAGCGGCGTCAACAAGTCAGGCGAATGCATCGGGGATGGTTTCATCTCGGCGCCACCAGCAGCGCCGACGGTAAAAATCTTAAATCTCAAATCTCAAATCTTAAATAATATAATTGTCATCACCCCGCAACTTTCTAGCCTTGGCTCGTGCCCGGCAAAATAAAATTCCGCGTCGTCCTGCTGCTCGCGCTGCTCGCGCTGACGGTGACCGGCGGCCTCTGGCTCTGGGGCGCCCGGCTGGTCGGGCAGAGCCGCGTGTACGACCCGCTGATTCTGGAGGCGGCGCGGCGTTACCAACTCGACCCGCTGCTGATCCGCGCGGTCATCTGGCGGGAAAGCGATTTTCAGCCGAATGTCAGCGGCCTCGCGGGCGAGCGCGGCTTGATGCAGGTTAGGCCCGCCGCCGGCCAGGAATGGGCCAGGGCGGAAAAAATCGCCACCTTCCGCGCAACGGATTTGCGCGACCCGCGCACCAACATCCTGGCCGGCAGTTGGTATCTCGCCCGCGCCCTCGGCCGCTGGAGCGACACCGACCAGCCCGAGGCGTTCGCCCTCGCCGAATACAACGCGGGCCGCAGCAACGCCCGCCGCTGGGCCGCGCCATTGCCGCGTCAAGAAGCGGCGGCGTTCATTGAGCGGATTGATTTTCCCACCACCAAAGCCTACGTGCGGGACATTCTGGAAAAGCGCGATTATTATCGAACCAATCCCAAGCCCCCGACGGTCTGGCGCGCGGTGCGCAATGAAATCGCCGCCCACATCTGGCGTTGGAAACAAAAACTGGCGTCCTCGCGCGCCCAGACCGCCTCACTGTCGTCTTGAGAAAAAAATCCTTGCGCAACCCAGACTGATAAGATACTGTCCCTCTCCGTTATCGGTGCCCGCTGACATTGACCGCATGGAAAACAAGGGTGGTTAAGCCAAAGTGAAAACCCGATAACCCGCTGAAGATGACTGAGATAGCCCATAGAATCGAAGTAACGCGCTCACGCGCTCACGCGCTCACGCGCTCACGCGCTCACGCGCTCTGAGCACGACGCCTGCCCCGACTCTCTAATTTCCCCGCCGAGTTTTGTTCACTCCATTCCCCATGCGGCAAAACACCGTCCGCTGACCGTGCCCCGCCCCGCCGTCATCCTGAGCAGAGCCGCAGGATCGGCTCGCCCCATTGCCGAGGCCACCCGCCCCTTCGCCTCCGCTCAGGGTGACGCGCGTGGAGCGACCAAGCGCTAATTCCCTAGGGTCTTGCCTAGCTCAGCGAGATAAAAACCGCTAGAAGTAAGGCAGACAGATGAAGAATCGGTATTTGAAAGTTGCGAACTTTTCCGCGGCGAAGTTTCGGCTATTAAGCAAGTGT
>JAISBF010000160.1 GCA_031266335.1 Verrucomicrobiales bacterium | reverse complement strand
AAGGGGTTCATGCTTAACCTGTTGTCGCTGGCTGGTTCCGCTTATCGCGCGGTACCGTTGGCGGCAATGCGGTGAGAAAGTATCGGATTCGTTTAACTTGCGCAAGGGTTTTTTTATTTCTTTTAACCACGGATGAACACTGATGAACACGGATTATTTTTTTGTTTTTTTATCCGTGTTCATCAGTGTTCATCCGTGGTTAAAAGAAAAATCTCCCTCACTTGCGCGGGTAGGCGGCGCGGTTTGCCATTGCCGGGGTTGACCGCGCACCATACGGTCCGGCTTCTCGCCAGCAGCATTCCGTCCCGCTCCCGCACAATCCGGCAATGCCGCTCGCTGGTTAGGGTCGTGCTCGTTTCCACCCAGGTTTTCACTGTCAGCGCATCGCCGAATAGCGCCGGCCGTTTATACTCAATCCCGTGGCTCACCACCACCCAGACGATTGCCGCCTGCAATTCCGCCGTGGCCGCCGCCTGCCAATGCGCGAGCGCCGCCTCCTGCGCCCAGCGGACATACACCACGTTGTTGACGTGTCCGTTGGCATCAATATCCGCCGCGGCCACGGTGACGCGGTGCGTGTAATTTAATTTTCCCTGTCCGGTCGGCCAATGTTCCATGTTCAGCGGCAGCATAAGGCTTTGCCGGCAAAAGCAAATGCAAACTCGCGGCGCGTTGGTTTGAATTTTTTTTACAGGGAGATCATGGAGTTCATGAAGATTTTAAAAAGATAATCTCAATGTTCTCCATGAACTCCCTGTAAAAAATCAAACTAACGCGCGGCCCAATTTTCCCCTTTGCAGCGGGCGATTTATCCTTATGGTTGGCTTGCTTGCGCGCGCTTAGCTCAGTGGTAGAGCGTCTCGTTTACACCGAGAGGGCCGGGGGTTCGAACCCCTCAGCGCGCAGTGTCTCCCGATTGACGCGGCGCACTTTGTCATGGCAATTCCACGCGGGCGCGATTATGTTGAGCGGCTGATGATGGCTACCCAACACCCCTTTGCTAACACCCGGCTTGGTTTTCGGTCCGGCGACCGGGACTATGCCTATTTCTCCATCCCCGCCCTGGGCGAACAACTCGGCGTCAGGGTCGAGCGCCTGCCGGTCAGCATTCGCCTCGTGCTGGAATCGGTGCTGCGCAATTGCGACGATCTGCGGGTCGCGGAATCGGCCGTCCGCGCGCTGGCCGGCTGGCAGCCCAACGCCGCCCGCGTCGAGGAAATCCCCTTCGTGGTGGCGCGCATTGTGTTGCAGGATTTTACCGGCGTGCCGCTACTGGTGGACTTGGCCGCCATGCGCAGCGCGGTGCGCCGGCTCGGCGGCGATCCCAAAATCATCGAGCCGCTGGTGCCGGTGGATTTGGTGGTGGATCACTCCGTGCAGGTGGATGTCAGCGGCAGCGCGGACGCATTCACCCGCAATCTGGCCATCGAGTTCCGGCGTAATCGCGAGCGTTACCAGTTCCTCAAATGGGGGATGCAGGCGTTCGACACGTTCAAGGTGGTGCCGCCGGGCATCGGCATCGTGCATCAGGTGAATTTGGAATACCTCGCCAAGGGGGTGCTGGCCGCCGCTGACGGCGCGGTGCTTTACCCTGACACCCTGGTCGGCACCGACTCGCACACCACGATGATCAACGGCCTCGGCATCGTCGGCTGGGGCGTCGGCGGCATCGAGGCGGAGGCCGGGATGCTCGGCCAGCCGGTGTATTTTCTCACGCCGGACGTGGTGGGCGTGGAACTGGCCGGCGCGCTGCGCGAGGGCGTGACCGCCACCGACCTGGCGCTGACGGTCACGCAGTTGCTGCGCCAGGCCAAGGTGGTCGGCAAGTTTGTGGAATTTTACGGCCCCGGCGCGGCGGCGCTGCCGGTGGTTGACCGCGCCACCATCGCCAACATGGCGCCTGAATACGGCGCGACTATGGGCTTCTTCCCCGTGGACGGCGCGTGCGTGGATTATCTGCGCGCGACGGGGCGGGCGGACGCTGACATAGCGCGTTACGAGGCGTACTACCGGGCGCAGCAGTTGTGGGGCATCCCCGCTGCCGGTGAGATTGATTACTCGCAGGTCATCCGGCTGGACCTCGCGACCGTCGCGCCGAGCGTGGCCGGCCCGAAACGCCCGCAGGACCGCATCGAGTTGCCCGCGCTGAAACAGGCGTTCGGCAGCTTGCTAGGCCAGGCGGTCGCTGACGGCGGCTTTGGCAAGGGGGGCGCTGACACTGACCGGTCGGTCACCGTCAGCGGCGGCGAGTTGCGCCACGGCAGCGTGCTGATTGCCGCCATCACCAGTTGCACCAATACCTCCAATCCGAGTGTCATGCTGGCCGCCGGGTTGCTGGCGAAAAAAGCCGTCGCCAGGGGACTTCGCCCGCATCCGCTGGTCAAGGCCTCGCTGGCCCCCGGCTCGCGCGTGGTCAGCGACTATCTGGCCCGGGCCGGCCTGCAAACTTACCTCGACCAACTGGGCTTCAACCTGGTCGGCTACGGTTGCACCACCTGCATCGGCAATTCCGGGCCGCTGCCCGTGGCGATTGAGGACGCCGTTACCCAAAATGATTTGATCACCGCCAGCGTATTGTCCGGCAACCGCAACTTCGAGGCGCGCATCCACCAGAGCATCAAGGCCAACTTCCTCATGTCGCCGCCGCTGGTGGTGGCCTTCGCCCTCGCCGGCCGGATTGACATTGATTTGAGCAAAGAGGCCATCGGTCGCGGCGCCGACGGCGCGCCGGTTTATCTGCGGGACCTCTGGCCCACCGTCAGCGAGGTGCGCGAGCAGTTGCAGGCCGCGCTCAAGCCGGAGGTGTTCCGCAAATTGTACGCCGACTTCGCCGCGCAAAATCCGCAGTGGAACGAGATTCCGTCCTCAACCGGCAACATCTACGAATGGGACCGCGACTCGACTTATATCCAGGAGCCGCCGTTCTTCGCCAAATTCACCATGCAGACCGGTGCCATCAGCGACCTCCGGCACGCCCGCGCGCTCGGCATTTTCGGCGACTCGGTCACCACCGACCACATCTCCCCGGCCGGCTCAATCAAGGCCACCGCCCCGGCGGGTCAATACTTGCTCGACCACGGCGTCAGCCGCGAGGACTTCAACAGTTACGGCTCGCGCCGCGGCAACGACCGCGTGATGACCCGCGGCACCTTTGCCAATGTCCGCATCAAAAACCTGATGCTCGGCGGCGAGGAAGGCGGCAACACGCTGTTGCAACCGGAAGGCGTCAAACGGTCAATCTACGACGCCGCCATGGAATACCAGCAACGCGGCACGCCGCTGATTGTCATCGCCGGGCAGGAATACGGCACCGGCAGTTCCCGCGACTGGGCGGCCAAGGGTACCAACCTGCTGGGCGTCAAGGCCGTCATCAGTGAAAGTTTCGAGCGCATCCACCGCAGCAACCTGGTCGGCATGGGCGTGCTCCCGTGCTGCTTCGCGGAAGGCACCAACGCCCGGACGCTGAAGCTCACCGGCGCCGAGACTTTCAGCATCAGCGGCCTCAATGACCACGTGCAGCCGCGGCAACAGCTGACGCTGACCGTCACCCGCGCGAACGGCGAGACCCTGACTGTGCCGCTGACGCTGAGAATCGACACGCCGATTGAAGTTGAATACTACCGCCACGGCGGCATTTTGCCCTATGTGCTGCGGCAACTGCTCGCAGCGGTGAAGTGATGCTTGGCGTCAATTTTTCCAAATTACGGCGCGGCCCATTTTTGACAACCACCTGGTTGCGGTTTAGAGTGTGCGCTGGATGAAAAGCATGACCGGATTCGGGAAGGCGGAAGCCAGCGTCGCGGGCCGCAAAATCAAGGTGGAAATTTCCTCGGTGAACAATCGCAAGGGGCTTGACCTCATCGTCAGCGTGCCGCGCGAGTTCGCGGCGCTGGAGCAGGAATTGCGCGAACTGGCGCAAACCGGCCTCAGCCGCGGGCGGGTGACGGTCAGTGTGTCGGTCAGCGATAGCGTCGCTGGCAATGGCGGGCTGGGAGTGAATAAAAATTTGCTCAGGCACTATCATCGGGAATTGAAAGCATTGGCCAAAGAACTCTCGGTGAGCGACACGGTTGGCCTGGATTTGTTGCTGCGTCTGCCCGGCGTGCTGGGCGAGGGCGCCGCCGGCGCTGACGATGAGCGCACGCGGACGGCGGTCACCGGTATTTTCACGCAGGCGCTGGCGGCGTTGCAAAAATCCCGCGCGCGCGAAGGCGCGTTTTTGTGCCAGGCGCTGGCCGGGCAGTTTGGCGGTTTGCGCAAGGCGGTCGCTGACATTGCGCGGCGCAAGGACGCGGTGCTGGCGCGGTATCGTGAAAATTTGCAAAAACGGCTCGCCGCGGCGGCGCTGACGGTGGCGCCGGACGACGAGCGGCTGTTAAAAGAACTGGTGATTTTTTCCGACCGTTGCGACATCAGCGAGGAAGTGACCCGCTTGCGCGCGCATTTTGCCGAGGCGCGACGGCTGTTGCAAACGGCGGACGCCATCGGGCGCAACCTGGATTTCCTGTTGCAGGAAATCGGGCGCGAGGTGAACACCATCGGCAGCAAGGCGAACGACCTGGCCATCTCCCGCGCGGTGGTCACGCTGAAAACGGAACTGGAGAAAATCCGCGAGCAGGCGCAAAATCTTGAATAACACATGAAACGCCAGGGCATCGTCTTCGTCATCTCCGCGCCGTCGGGCGCGGGCAAATCCACGATCTGCGAGGGGCTGCGGCAGACGCCGGACTTCGTGTTCTCGGTGTCGTGTACCACGCGCGCGCCGCGGCCGGGCGAGGTTGACGGCAAGGATTACTGGTTCATTGCCCCGGACGAATTCACGCGCCGCGTCACGGCCGGCGAGTTTCTCGAGCACGCCGAGGTACACGGCAGCCGCTACGGCACGCTGCGGGCGAAGGTGCTCGAATTGGTCGCCCGCGGCACCGACGTGTTGCTGGACATTGACGTCGAGGGCGCGCGGCAAATTCGCGCGAGCGCCGGCGGCGAGTTGAAAAAATCGCTGGTTGACGTGTTCATCAAGCCGCCGTCAACGGCGGAACTGGAGCGGCGGCTGCGCAAGCGCGGCACCGAAAACGAGGAGCAGATTCAAATGCGGCTGGCGAACGCCATCCGCGAGATGGCGGGCTGGGGCGACTATCAATATGTCATTGTCAGCGGTAGCATGGAGGAGGATTTGGCGCGGTTCCGCGCCATCATGAGCGCGGAACGCTGTCGCGCGTGGCGGTGGTCGTGAATACGGGACCGGCGGGAGCGCTTGTCCCGCATTGACTTGTCGCGGGGCAGGGGCGGCGGTATGATCGGGGAGATTTATGCAGGCAAAAAGATTATTGTTAGGCATCACGGGGTCAATCGCGGCGTACAAGGCGGCGGAAATCGCCAGCGCGCTGACGCAGCGCGGGGTCGAGGTGGACGCGGCGCTGACGGTGAACGGCGCGCGGTTCATCACCCCGCTGACGCTGGCCGCGCTGACGCGCCGTCCCGTCCTCAGCGACTTGTGGGCGGGCGACCACGCCAGGCCGTTGCACATTGAGGCGGCGGACGCGGCGGATTTGGCCCTGGTGGCGCCCGCCACGGCGAATGTGCTGGCCAAGCTCGCGCACGGCTTCGCTGACGACGCGCTGACAGCGATTTTACTGGCGACCAAGGCGCCGCTGCTGGTGGCGCCGGCGATGAACGGCAAAATGTGGGAACACCCGGCGACGCAAGCCAACGTCAGCGTACTCAAGGCGCGCGGCGTGGAATTCATCGGCCCGGCCAGCGGGATGCTGGCGTGCGGCTATGCGGGCGCGGGGCGTCTCGCGCCGGTGGAGGAAATCATCGCCACCGTCAGCGGGCGGCTGGGGGTGTGATGTGCCAAAAATTAAAGTTTTGCGGTCAGTCATCCGCGTAATAATCGACCCAGGTCATCGGGGAGACGCGCAAACGCCTTGCCAACCGCTGACGGTGAGGGCAGGATGAGCGGGATGTCCGCCGCCAGATGTCCATCCGGCAAAATATTGTTTTCTAACAGCCCCGCGCTGGTGTATGTTAATGAGTATGGCGAACGCGACGCGAGTATTAAACCTGACACCCGAAGAAACCTTGGTCGCGCGCTTGCGTGGACAGGGAACCGAGGCGGAATTCCTCGCGCAAGCTTCGAAAAATTCCAAGCTGGCGCGGAACAAGAAGGCTTGGTCTTGGACGAAGAAGCCTTCCGCGCGTGGTTAAAAGCGCACAAGGGCAGCGTCGAGGGCGGTGAACACACCGTTTATTTTGATAGAAAATCCAATCGCGTAGTCAAAATCACGCATCCCGACGTGACGGGCGAGGGCGTGATTGGGCATCCGAAAAATATCCACGATTATCTGACCAATCTTTACCTGCAAAATCAGGAGTTTGCCGACGATGTGCGGTTGGAAGGGGTGATTAATCTGCACGATACGCCGTTCATGCAGGTGATTATTTCCCAACCGTGGATTAAGGGCGGGCGTCCGGCGACCTTGGCGGAGAAGAAACAGTATTTTGCCAACCACGGCTTTGGTTACGACCCAAAGGACGAGATTTTTGTCAGAACCGTCAGCGGCGAAACCTTGCGGGTCGGCGACCATGACGGCGACAATGTGATGGCGCGTGACACGGCCAGGGGCGTTGAGGTGATGCCGATTGACACGCAGCTTTTGCCCAGCGCGGGATATTTGCAACAAGCCATCGAGGACGGCGCGTCTCGGTGGTGAAAGAACGCGACTGTCAGCGGGCGAGGTGGTGGGTGAGGGCGCTGAGGGTGAACAGGGCGGCGGTTTCGACGCGCAGCACCAGCGGGCCGAGGGTGACGGGGATGAAGCCGGCGCTGACGCTCAGGTTCGTTTCCTCGGCGGTGAAGTCGCCTTCTGGGCCGATGAGGAACAGCACGGCACGGTCAGCGGCGGCGTCAAGCGCGGCGGCCAGCGGTTGCGCGCCGGGCTGGAGCGAGGCGATGAGTTTCAAGCCCTTGAAGCCGGCGGTCGCGGCGAGGAAGGACGCCAGGTTTTGCGGTGGACGCAGGCGCGGCAGGTAGTTTTGGCCGCATTGCTTGCACGCCTCGATCAGCGTTTGCCGCCATTTTTCGTGTTTGGCGTCACGGTCAGCGTCGCCGATTTGCACGACGGCGTTGGCGGTGGCCAGCGGGTATAGCTCGCTCAAGCCCAGCTCGGTGGCTTTTTGCAGGATGAAATCCCACGCCTTGGCCTTCGGGATGGCCTGGCCGAGGATGATGCGGTAATCCGGCGCGGGCTGGCGGCTGACGCTGACGGTCGCAAATTGCACCGCCTGTTTGCCGACCACCGTCAGCCGCGCGCGCGCCACCGCGCCGTTGCCGTCAAACACCTCGCATTCGTCGCCGACGGTCAGCCGCAGCACCTTGCGCGCGTGATGCGCTTCCGCGCGGTCCAGCGCGCCGTCGCTGATGGTGGGGCAATAGAAGCGGGTCATGGTCAGCTAAAAAACTTCGGTGTTTGGGAAAAATTTTTAAGGATACTCCGAGCAACGTATTCCTTGACTTCTTGATGACGGGGAACAGCTTGGTGAATTTTTGTCGCGGGGTGCCAATACCAGTCGTGATTGCTACCGTGCCTGACAAATTCAGCGCCCAGCGCCTCAATGCGCTTGATTAAATCGCGCCGTTTCACACCAATTTCAGTTCAGCGTGCCGACGCGCGTTTGGCACCAAGCCGTTGGCAATATCCTGGTAAATATCCAACAAATTTTCCCGCAATTCCCGTTCGGTTTGTCCTTGGGTCGGAAAATCAGGATATTCATCCAAATAGCCTACCCAAAAATCCCCGTCCTGCCAGTACGTGTAAGTTGGATTTTTCATGAGGTTATTATAAATGAAGCCCGCTCACCGTCAGCTAAAAAAGTTCCTGGCTTTGTTGAAGAACGATTTGGCGGCCGGGTTGGTGTCCTCGTTGCAGGCGGCGGCGAAGTCCTCCAGCTTTTTGCGCTGCTCGCTGTTCAACCGTTCGGGCACCTCAATCAACACCCGCACGTTCAGGTTGCCGCGCCCGTGGCCGCGCAAGTCGGGGATGCCCTTGCCGCGCAGGCGGAAAATCCTGCCGCTTTGCGTGCCGGCGGGGATTTTCACGACGGTCGGGCCTTCCAACGTCGGCACCGCCAGCTCGCCGCCGAGCGCGGCCTTGACGAAGCTGATCGGCGCCTCGCAGTACAAGTCGCCACCATCGCGCTGGAAAATCGGGTGTTCCCGGACATGGATGACGATGTATAAATCCCCGGCATGGCCGCCGCGGGTGCCGGATTCGCCGTGGCCGGTGGAACGCAGCCGCGAACCGGTGTCCACGCCGGCGGGAATCTTGATTTTAATCTTGGAGGATTTTTCCACGCGGCCCTCGCCGTGGCATTTGGGGCAGGGGCGCTCGATGATTTGTCCCGCGCCGCGGCAGGTCGGGCAAGTTTGCGCCACGCGGAAGAAGCCCTGGGAAACGGAGACTTGTCCCGTGCCGCGGCAGGTCTTGCAAGTGATGGTTTTGGAACCGGGCGCCGCGCCGGAGCCGTCGCAAGCGTCGCAGGCGTCGTACTTGCGGATGGAAATTTCCTTTTCACAACCCTTGACCGCCTCCTCCAGCGTGATTTCGAGGTCGTAACGCAAATCACTGCCGCGATTTTGCCGGCCGCCACCGTCAGCGTTCCCGCCGCCGAACGCCTCGCCGAAGATGTCGGCGAAGCCGCCGCCACCACCGCCGCCGCCGCCCGCGCCGAACACTTCGCGGAAAATATCAAACGGGTCGTGGAACCCGCCGCCATAGCCACCCGCGCCGCCGGCGCCGCTGAAGCCGCCGCCACCCGCGCCCGGCCCGAAGGCTTGGTGCCCGAAGCGGTCGTAAGCCGCGCGTTTGTCCGGGTTGCTCAACGCCTCGTAAGCCTCGCCCAACTCCTTGAACTTCTCCTCGGCCGTCTTGTCGCCGGGGTTCTTGTCGGGGTGATACTTGATCGCGAGCTGGCGGTAAGCCTTTTTGATCTCATCCTCAGTCGCGCCCTTGGCAATGCCGAGCACTTCGTAATAATCGCGTTTTGATGCCATAAGAAATGAACTTCCGGACGCCTGGGCAGCCGGAACTTTTTATGCTTTCCCCGGTTGGCGCGCCACGACCACCGCGGCCGGCCGCAGCAACCGGTCTTTCAACTGGTAACCCTTCCGCTGCTGGCTGAGGATGACACCGTCAGCGTGGTCGGCGGATTCCTGCTGGCTCAACGCCTCGTGCAGGTGCGGGTCGAATTGCCGGCCGACGCTCTCGATGACCGCCACGCCGCTGTCGGTGAGGAAACGCGTCAACTGGGTCTTCACCATCTGCATCCCCAGCAGGATGGACTTCGCGTCACCGCCCTGCTCGGCGGCCTGCAAGCCCAGCTCGAAATTGTCAATCACCGGCAGCAACGCGGCCAGCAAGTCGGTATTGGCGTACTTCACCGCCTCGTCCTTCTCGCGCGCCATGCGCTTGCGGTAATTGTCAAGATCCGCCTGCGTGCGCAGCATCTTGTCCTGCAACGCGGCGAGTTTCCCGGTCAATTCGGCGACCTGGTCAACTTCCTTCGCCAAATCCTTGCCCAGCGCCGCCCCACCGTCAGCGGAGTTGGGGTGACCATCAGCGGGGGGGGACCCGGCGGCGACGCCGCTGGTCACCGGCTGGCCGTCAGCGGCGAATAATTTGACCTCAGCGTCAGCGGCGGCGGGCGGGGTGGGGGAAGCGGGAGTGGAATGTTTCATGAGTTTTTCGGAGGGTTGGCGTCGAGTTGTTCTTTGAGAAAGGTGATGACATCCTGGAACTTGGCGGCGTTGGCATCGTCAACCCGCGCCAAGGTTTCGTGCGCCTCCAGCATGGTTTGGGTCACCTCGGCCTTGTCCGTCGCGCCGGCGGACGGCAACTCGGCATATGGCCGGCCCTGGGCCGGGCCGCGCGCGGTGTCAATATCGAGCAACTGGCTCAGGCCGAGGGAGTTGAGCAACTCCAGGGCGCGCGGATTGGCGTTGATGACCTTGGGCGCGGGGCCGTGGTCGCGCCGCTGACCCACGGCGATGCCCGCGATGACGCCCATGAACGTGCTGTCCATGTGCAAACACTCCTGCAAATCGAGCACAACGCGCCTAGCGCCGCCGGCCCGCGCCTGATCGGCGTAATTCTTCAACAACTTGGCATTCTTGAACGACCCTTTGCCGATAATCCGGGCAATAGCCGTGTCACCCTCTTGCTTGACCAAAATAGTAAATTCAGACACCGCGCCACTATAAAATAAACGCGCCGCAAGTCAACAGGGATACGGGCGGGAGCGGGCGGGAAAATGGATTCCGCCACCTTCGGCGTGGGCAAATCTTAAATAACTTTGCCCCTTTTCGTCCCGACGTTAACCTGCTACCTTACCCGCCATGAGTGGGCCAATGTTAGCCGCCAAAAACCCCGACTGGTTCGTCCCCGACGCCACCCCCGTCGGGCCAGCCTGCCTCCGCACCACGCACCTGAGCATCGCCGCGCACCAGGACGACACCGAAATCATGGCGTTCCACGGCATCGCCGAGTGTTACCAGAAAAACGCCCGCTGGTTCGGCGCCATCGTCGTCACCGACGGCGCGGGCAGCCCGCGCGCCGGCGCCTTCGCCAACTACAGCAACACGCAGATGAAACTCGTCCGCAAAAT